>JBNMKZ010000022.1:0-35723 GCA_050874585.1 Verrucomicrobiota bacterium
CCCGATTCCCAGCCAAAGCAAGCCCGACTTGTCATTCACCTTGTCCATTTCGGTAGAAGTAAATGCCAAATCGGTAAAGGTAAATGCCCCTATGGGGCAGAAAGCCCCACGACTATGGGCATTTACTTTGTCCGCCAACCCCCATAAACTTTCCCCCTTCCCACTGGATAATACTTTCACTGTCATCAGAGTGTCGCTGGGCATTCGCCATGACACATTCTCTACTGGCATTGGCATAACAATACACGCAAAAATGCCTACAAGTATTGTACATACCAATATCCTTGCTAATCATGCATCCACAAGCCTTGCGCTGTCCTTTATCCTTAAGATTTTTACCCTCAGTCGGCAAGGGAGGGAAACACCCGAACAAATCCGGCTCTACAAGTTTTCCTGTACGAAGATAATATAACAATTGTCGGTCTTCAGAAAAAACTCGGCTCATCAGTTCACCATCAATGCACCGATTATGCTCGATTCCCTGAAAATCTGCCTCCTCTCCACAAGTTGCCAATGTAATGCGCCATCCTTTTTCACGCCATGCAGCCTGGATTTTCAGAAGGCCCTCAACGACCACTTGTCGTTGTTCAGATGTCATCTCGGCAGCACACACAGTCTCCTTGGAAAACGAACTTGTCTCCTTCACAAGATTTTTCTGTACTTTGCGATATGAAACCACATCAACAAAACTGAAGACAAGTCTTTCTGTGAGCCCGAAGAGTTTGTTGCCGACCGACCATATTCGCTTGAGCAACTCACGCGGGGTTAGTTCTCGCGTAACAATCAATGGATCGAAGCGCCAAATCACACGCTCCTTGCCAATTCGTTCGGAGAGTTCCCTAAATGTGTCAATCCTATCAACAACAGGTGGAACATTGGGTTCAAACCCCTCAAGCATATAGTCATTCAGTGTCACCTGAAAGTAATAGTGAATACCCCGTTCATCCAACTCTTGCAAATACGGCAGAATCGGCTTGGGATTCTTCGTCCAAAAGACGATAACCTTACAGTTCTTAAACGAAACATAAGAAGGTTTCTGGTTGAACGGATTGTACCAGACACAATACCCTCTTTTCAATCGATTAAAAAACCATTTAGCATAAAATGCCGGAATATCCGTTGAACGGCTGGCCGAAATAATCACAGGAGCAATTGCCTCGACCTGCTCACCGGAGTCTGTTTTCATCAAAATCTTCTCATTTGACATAGCGAGATCTCAAAAGTTCAATTATATCATCTAACGGGATAAACTGATAATATTTCTGTTTCCATTCGAGACTCTTTGTCTCCCAAGGCATTCTCAACCAACGTTCTAATCGTGCGAGAATAGCCTTGTTCGACTTATCCGGATTATACCACCTACTCTTAGAATCACTATCATCCACAAAAAATTTCCCCAACATTTCCACACAGCAAAGTGACGCGCCGCGCCTTCGCCCCCTACATGGTGGAGCTTTCTTCCGCCCTCCTGCGCTCCGAACCTCCCGAGTTCGGCGATTTCGTGTCCGTCGTAAGACGGCTTTCGTGCTTTTCGTGTTCGGCCGCAAGGCCACTCCATCCTCTCTTCGTTCCCGTCTCTGTGGGAGAAGGAGCACACGGTAAAGGACGGCCCCCGCAGGCCTGTCAAACGAGCCGCCCGTTCGGAGGCTTGGCGTGGCGGCCCATACTTGCAGACATCGTCCTTTCCCCTCTCTCTTCACCAGCAATTCATTGAGAGAAACTCACGCGTCTCGATCGGCAGCAGGCTGGAATAGTCATCGAACTCCCGCTTCATTCCCGCCCTTTTCGCTGAAACCGCCGCAGCAAAGATCAGACACTGGCGAGGCGTCAATTCCGCTGCGCCGAAATACCGTGCGATGGACACATAGAGTGCCCCTCCAGAAAAGCAGTTCTCACGCGCATCCCATTGCTGCAGGGCCTGCGTCGCGGCGGCGAAATGCGCCCTCGCGGTTGCAGGATCCCTGTTGGCGGTCGACAGCATCGTAATCGCACAAGCCTTCTGCCACAGGGTTCGCGACTGTGCGGGACAGGACAGAAACCACCCAACTCGACCGAGTGCATTCGTACTGCCGATGAATCCCTCGTCGCGGTTGCCCCTTGCATCGTCGCCCATCGCCAGCAGGAGCAGGGCGGCCGAAGACATTTCATTCGTCGGCCCAAGTTCACTCCTGCAAAGATGCAACCTGTTGGTATAGTCGTCGGACATCAGGATGCCGACATTTGCAAGCGCGTTTGTAGCATCAGTCTCAAACGCACCGTAATTGGCCCACTGGACGGCGAATGCCCGACTAACCGCCATGACAAAGAAGAAACACAGCGTCTTCATTTCATCGTTCCCCCATGATCTCGCGAAGAATCTCTCGTGGAATTCCGTTCGTGTAGGGCTGGTGATCTCCACCAGACCCCATCCTCACGCGTAATGCAGCCGCATTTGCCCTGACGAAGTCCACCGGGGGCATGAGTTCAAGTCCACCTGGTCTAAACAAGACATCCCACACATTCGTATCAACAGCCACTTGTTGGATGCCCCGAAAAACGGTCAGCAGATTTGTGGATGCCACAAATGCGACCTCCGGGTGTCCGTCTTCAATCATCACATTTGAGAACTTGCTCAATGCCGCTATCCGTTGCCATGCAGCCACATCCGAGAGATCCGCCTCGATTTCGCGGCAAAGGTTCGTGGCAGCATCAAACGAGTCCGAACTCGCCATGTTCTCCGCGTGATCAAGCAGGATGGAGGCCTTGAGTAGTTTGCAAGTCGAGCGTTCCAGGGTATCGCTCGCCGACAGAATCAGGGTGTCCAGATCGTTCGTCACCGCGAAACAACGGCGGTAGTCATTCGTCGCCATGAACGAGACGACCTCCGGCAATGTGGCGACCGGGTGTGCAAACGCGGCAACTGAAAATATCGCGGCAACCACCTCAATAAGAACCTTCTTCACTGCACTATCCTTCCTCATCATCCACATTATTCAAGAACCAGACTAATCTTGTCCATGGCCTGAGGCGGCAATCCGTTCGTGTAGGCGGACAATCCCGACAACTCCCCTCCGCCCAACAGTGAAAGCGCGGCGCAAAGATTCAGCGCATTTGTAATACTTATCTCGGGCACAAGATCGTGGGCGGCAATCGCGGCCCATACCGCACGTTCAACATCCGTCGTCGGGGAAGCAAGATGAACCGACAATCCAGCCCCGCAAACCGTGCGGGCACGCTCGTACTTCCCATTCATGGCAAGATTCCCGGCATAAAGCACACTCGCGACCGATTTCTGCCAGGAACGCATGGGCAGATCGGCAGCATACAGGACATTACTACAGAACTGACAACTTGCCTCATAATCCGCATTGCGCTGCGATTGTTCAAACATGGAGAATCGTGAAATTGAAAGAGCCAATTCCGCCATCGAGCGCATCTCAACGCTCGGTTCGGACAAGTAGACGTGCATCTGGTTTGTAAAGGCGGGCGAAGTCAGACGATTCCCGTCCCCAAGCGCAGCGATAACATTCGTACAGAGCGTCGCATAGGCACCCTCGCCAGCCTCCCCTTGCAAATGCGCACCAACGAGCAAACAGACCATCAATAGAAACTTCCTATTCATCCTAATTCTCCTTTCTTACCTCAATCTTTTCATATGTTGAATAAAACTTGCGATGCGACCGTTTCCGGTCAATCATCCCACTTATCATCATCGTATGAGACCATCTTCCATCCACTGGCCGTTTTTCGAACCGTCAAGGCAAAAGGATTCCCCAATGTCCGGCATGAGCAATTCTCCCGTAAGGATGATGCGACCCGCAGAAGATGGTTGCTCGTCGTCACAGAATACGCCATTATGACAATATTGCTGAAACTGCCATCTGACATTACGGACCGAAATGAGGATGCCGTCTCTTCCGAAACACCTTTCAAGTCATGAAGACCCGTGAGAGAGTACAAGTAGTTCGCCTCAAAATGGTGGTAAAGTTCGCGCAGGTTTCCTGTCCGCAAAGCCTTGACCGTACCAAGAAATACGGTGTCTGGCGAGGTTGAATCGCATGAAGGTAGACGGGCAATTTCCTTATCCGCCAACTGGACACCGACCAAAGCGGCGACATTTGTCAACGGCTCTGCCATGCAGGCGATTGACATAAACGACAGTGCCAACATAATCTTTATGAACATTACCAATTCGTCTTTCTTATCCAACCTTTTCATCCGTTGAATCAAACTTACGGCACGACCATTTCTATTCAATCATCCCACTTATCATCATCGTATGATGACTATTTTACACCCACTGACAACCAAGCAAATGCGCGGCAGGATGAACCGCTGAGATCCCTTGTCGTACATTTATGAGCAATGTCTCCGCATCAATTGCCATTGTACCTTGTCCTTTGGTTCGTCCAAAGCAATCGGTTGGCGGAAAAATCAAGATTCGTGCGAGCAATCGAATCACCATCCTCGTCAATGGAAAACCAGCCACGCTCACCACCCATCTCCAACTGTTCACAGGTAGCCAACGCCCGCATCGTCAAGTTGGTGTACTCATAGAGTTCATATCGTTGATTTCCGCCATTCCCTGGATGTCGCCACATTCCCCAAATGATGGGGCGGAGCGAATCGCCGACCATCCCAATTTGCAACACGACTGGCGTAACCCCCTTTATGTTACAGTCCGATTGGAACACCCGCGCCAATTCATTCGAATGGTACGAATACATTTCAACGAGTGTCCCCTCGCAGTTCGCATTGGTAAATGTGCACACATACAAGTCGTCTATCATAAGTGGTGCGACTTCGCAGATTGCGAACTGTCCTTCCCATGTACTGAGGGAATTGGTTCGACAGGCCTCGCGAACATGCAACACACCATCCCCCATGCCGTTCAGTTCCTCACGAAGCAGACGAATGGCACGAACTGGAAGCGAATTTGTCAGAGGCACCATTTCATCTATCCGATTGCGTTCGGCAAGCCACACCGCCGCATTCAGGCGAAACACGGTCTCCAGCGTCTCGTTCGGGCTTCTCATCCATGCCGACATCGCATTCCAGTAATTCGTTTCCCCCATATTTGGGGGATGTTGCGCGATCTCCGACACCATGTTCGTGGACAGGATGAACGCGGCATCCTGCCGATTTCCGTAATTGAGGCCCGTCATATATTCTGCCGCAGCCGCGTACCGAATCCACGAACCGGCATCCAGACCGGAACTGTGGACAATGTTTGACACCAGCGACTGATGCAGACTGAAGCAGGCATCACTGGCAACGGCAGCCTCATCTGAATCCATCCTCTGCATCAGCGAAACAGCCAATGCCAAATCCGCCGCGCACCGACCCTGCACATCAGTGCATATGGCCCTGTAGGCCATCACCTCATTGGTAAACGCCGCCGTCAGCAGAAGCCGGGGATTCTCGCACGACCGGCTGACCTTGGCAATCAATTCATTGTAATCGTCCTGTCCACCCAACGAAACGGATGCTCCCACCAGCAGCAGCCCCAAAATAATCCCACTTCTCATCACCAATCTCCTTTCTTTACTGATATTACGCTACAACGACCCCAACGACGCTTCTTAATATAAAGATACTGTTGCCCCTTGACTATTGCACAGGCGTGCCACGCTCTATTCTCAGCATTCGCCTTCATCCACGCTTTTACATCCCCCATTGCAGCACGGTTATTGCGCCACGAATTTACAATGCGTTGCGGAGCACCCCCTTCATCTCGCGGCGCATAATAATTGTATCCCAGAAGGATCTTCGGCCCCGTCGTCTCCCATAGTTTGCCTGGCGAAGCTGTATGGTCCTCGGGATCCCACACGCCCGACCGGTTCAAGAAGTTGTTGTTGTAGTCGTTGATGTCAAGGACTGAACAGCCCGCAAAAATCACGCAGTCCAAGTCCCTCCTCCAGTAATCCGCAACATTGCCCGGCTCAAAGTCGTCCACCGTACCCCACCTGTGATGCCCATGCCCCGAATAGTAGAAATAGTCCGCCTGGTTCATAATCTCCCGCCTTGCGGACTGCACCCCGCCATAGGAAACGCTCAGGACCTCTGCCCCAGCAGCCTTGAAGAACGACTCCGAAAGCTCCGAATTCGGGGGCGTGGAGTCAAGCGTCAGCGTCCGCTCGTTCGAGGCCCTGCCGCGATGGGCCAGGGCCATACCTTCGAAGGCAAGGCTGTCGGACAGGTCAGACCCGTCGACACCGGCGAGCGTACCAACATCGTATGATGCCATCTCGTCCACTCCGTCCTCGTCCTGCGACGATAGCAAGCCCAGTTCAACCAACTGTGCGCGAGTCCTCATCATCCGAATCTCCGAATGGGTTCCGCAATTGGTGAACTCAGAGGGCTCAATCGGAATGGAGAATCCATCCGGGCATGTTCCCGATGTCGAAACGACGACATTGCTCCCCATGACCGACCTGCATAGGTCCAGCGTCGGAATGGCCGGCGTGATCCTAATGCTGATTCTCAGGTCCTCGTCATCCAGCAGAACCCGCGATTCCTCCATCTCCTCCCACGCCTCACCACCCGGTGCGCAGACAGCAACCTCACACCTGTAGACATGTAACAGGGCCTCCAGTCCCTCAGCAACATTTCCGCCACCGCCCTCACGGGCGTGGATGTGAGCCGTCAGAAGCCCGTCCTCGTTCTCCGCCATCCCCCCCTGCCCGTACACAATCTCATTCCCCGGGAGACGCGTTGTCGTGTAGCTCTGGTAGGACGCAGATGTCGGCAATCCGTCAACCTTCGCCTGCCAGCAGTACCAACTGGGGTTGGTGTGCCCGTCGGAATTCAGCCATTCCATGGTCAGCCGATATGAATTCCCCTTCCTCAGGATCTTCAGCTTCTCATTACTGGCACCGGGAGATGCCATCGAGACATCTTCCGTGCGATGGTCATCAGGCCCCCTCCCCGCAATCGTCATGCGCCACGCCGCATAATCCCCATAGACATTGAACGACAGTGCCCGAAAGGGGAAATCAGCGGACGGAACACCTCGATCTGTACCATCCGCCGGATTGGACCCATTATGGATTTCCAGGAAATCGGACACGCCGTCCCCGTCAGAGTCGACCGCATTCGGATCGCACCCAAGTTGAAACTCGTCGTAGTTGCAGAGGCCGTCACGGTCGGAATCCCCAGACGCACCGTCGCGCCCTTCCGCACTCCGGGGATTGAGATTATTCCCGACTTCCCAGCCGTCGGGCATCCCGTCGCCGTCCGTGTCCCCGCTTGTGGGATTCAGTCCATGGTCAACTTCATACGAATCCGTCAAACCGTCGCCGTCCGTGTCGACTTTCCTCGGATCTATCCCGTGCCAGACCTCGTACGAATCAGTCAGACCGTCCCCATCGGTATCAGAAGTCCTTGGATCCGTTCCCCAGTATTGCTCCTGCCCATTTGTCAGTCCGTCATCGTCAACATCTCCATCCGCACCATCATCACCGGTCGAAGAGAGTGGATTGAGTCCGTGCCCGACCTCCCAGCCATCCTTCAGCCCGTCACCATCCGTGTCTGCCGACAAAGGGCTGGTGCAAAGGCCAATCTCCTCACCATCCGACAGGCCATCGCCGTCCGTGTCAGGGCGGGACGGCGATGTGCCAATGGAAAGCTCCAGCCCATCGTCCAAACCGTCCGCATCGCTGTCCCTCACCAGCGGGTTCGTCCCGTACCCCAGATGGTACTCAACCGTCGTCCGCGGCAGAATCGGACCCCTTTCGGCAAAATCCCATGTCATGTTATAGTATCCGTTCGTCGTGGAGATACGTCTATTCTGGACGCCCACCACCGCACCCTCGCCGTCCATCCAGTAGTCGCTTGCAAGGTAGCTGACCCGGACGACATTGCCCGTCCCCCCGGGGATGCTGACCTGGTATGTCATGCCGCGCCGGGAGTACGGCGCGTCCCTGACATCGTGAAACTCGACGACATAGCTCCCGTCGGCGACAGTGCCGGCACAGACATAGGAGTTCGTGTCCCCCTTGCACAGGTACGACTCGTTCCAGTACGCGGCGACCAAGATGCTGCCGCTGTTCAAGACATTCCGGTTGAGCGCCGTCGGCGAGGGCGGGAAAATCCAGCCGCTGTCGTCCCCGACCGCCGAGAACGCAATGTATCCCGTCTCGTAGACCATCAGACTGGTGAGGGAGAGTCCACAGAGAACGCGGGACGGAATCGCACAGGAGACGGCCTGGCACCACCAGCTCGATATGCCCACTCCCTTCTCCTCGTACCAATACCCGGTGTTGTACGTCCGACCCAGCGCGGATGTATCGTACCAAGTGAAGCCGTCGGCTACCCGAATGTAGCCCACCTCGTCGCCGTCGCGGATGCCGTCGCCGTCCGTATCTGCCGACAGGGGGCTGGACCCGAGGTCTATTTCCTCGCCCTCCGGAATACCGTCGCCATCCGTGTCCGTCTGGCGCGAGTCCGTGCCCAGCACCCACTCCTCGACTCCGTCCGACAGGCCGTCGCCGTCCGCATCGTCCTGGGAGGCCAAGCGATAGAACGCAACCGTGCGCATCGCGTTCGTCGGGAGGTCCGCATACGCAAACTCCACGACGGCGTTGGAGACGGCCCGGCTGACATCGAGCTGCGCAAGCCGCCACCAGCCACCGCCCGTCAACCGGTGGCTGCCGAAGATGTCAATGCGACCGTTCGCGAACAACATGGACGAAGGCCACGCAAGGCCGAGGGCGACAGACTCATCCCCCCGTTCAATCCCCCAAAGGCAGAGATTGGTCACCGGCGGAATATCCGCCGGGAGCGAAGAATCCGTCAGATCGGAGGCACTCGGCGCAACAGTCGGGGCGGGAATCCGCAAGAAGCCGGCAGTGAACCGTTCGTCGGTGCCCCCGCCCGTCCCCTTCGTCGATCCGTACTGGACGAGACCGCAGACGAAGAGGAGAAGCAGGGGGAACCCAAGCCAGGACCGCCGAATCGATTCCGACAGACGGGCATGCGGACGGACGGCCCCCATGCGAAGCCATGCCGCCAGCGTCACCGCAATCAGGACGCCGAGACAGGCAACACTGACCACAGCCGCCCCCCGAATCAGGGTCTCCATTGGCGATTCCATCATGTGCAACTCGTTCCTTGTGGCGATTGCATCCACTCGCGACCAATCCCAGATTCAGCCGCCCAACGACCTGTCCAACCGCCCTTTCTGCGCATATTGTATCAAAAACCCGCTCCTTCGGGGACTTGCGCGGCCTCTCGTCCGAGAGGCGGATCGGGGGACTACAGGCCGGGACGCGGCAGATCGTTTCGCCGCGACCACGCATTCACAGGTCTTACGCCTCGTGGACGCGCTTGCCGGTTATGTGCTCAGGCACCAGTTCAAGCACCTGGACATAGGCTCCGGCGCGGCGAATCTCGTCCTCAATATCCGCCGCATTCGGATTGAACCGCCGCGCCAAGTTGCGACAGACTTCGATGGCACGATTCGGATCGTCGACAAACTGGATTCGTCCGAACACGACGACGCTCCTGAACGTATACGCCCAGCCATCCTTGTCCTTTACGCCCTCGTCAATGACCGTAAACGACGCACGCTCATCCTTACGGAGCGCGTCAATCTTGTGTCCGGTCTTTGCTCCATGAAAGTAAATTCGCCCACCTTCAAAATAGGGATTCAGGTAAATGCCATACGGCCACCCATCATCGCCAATAACCGACAAGACGCCGCGCTTGGCCGCACGGAGAACCTCCCATGCCTCCGACTCATCCAATTGCTGCTTAATCCTTCTCATCTGCCTGAACATCGCAACTCCTTTTATCTACGGTGAATAAATGAAAGTAAGCAGTCCCGTTGTCCGCTTTCTTCATTACCTTTGATTCCTGAACAACAATCCACCAGCCCTAGTCGGGGCATCGAATTCCTCATATCAATCAAGACTGCGGACATTATACCACACTCATCTCCGCTCCTCAACTACAGCCCCTGCCCACGCCAGGCATCAAACGGATGGGAAATCAAGACAAATGCCCATTGATATGCCAACAGACGGCTCAAGCCATGCCGAAGAGAACGGGTTGACATCGGCAAGGCAAGGGGCTGGGATGCGCATCTTAAAGGGCTGAGATGCGCATCTCTTCGGGAAAGCACTAAGGTGCTTTCATCAAAGGACTAAGGTGCTTTCCCGTCGCGATGCCTGTCTCCGCCCGTCGCGACGGGCATCTCCACCCTCTGTTATCGGCAGAAATCCCGCTTGTGTTGGGCATCCCCGCGCCAATTTATGCCAATGCACCCCCATTCAGATGCGCGGCAGAAAGACGAGGTCCGCCGAAACCGCCCCCGGGGCATCCGCTTCAGCGGTCCGCCGCGTCAGTCTTTCTTGTCCCCGACGGCCCTGCGGCCCCGACACACGACATACGCGGCGAAAACAACCGACACCAGTATGGCAAGTCCAATCGAGAGCCCGAGCGAAAGCCCGTGCGGAATCGGTCCGTGGGGCTGTCCCTTGTCCGCCGAGGTCCACAGGATGAAAGTCGTCACCACACTGGTCATGAACATTCCCGGTATCAGCGTCACAAGTGCCGACCATGTGCGTCCGCCGCGCAGGAGCCAGACCGTACACGCCATCAGGGTCGTCGCCGACATCACCTGATTCCCCCATGCAAAATAGTTCCACACATGGGCGAAGGACTCCGCGCTGAGGTTGCTCCACCAAAGGCAGAGTGACACAAGGGCCACCAACGGAAGGCAGACGAGGATTCTCGCCCCCGTTTTGGCCTGTCCAATCCCCAGCATCTCGGCAAGGCTGAGCCGCGCACTGCGCAAGCCCGTGTCGCCACTCGTAATCGCAAGAACTACAATGGCAAAGACAGTGACACCACCCATCCATGGTCCCAGCATCCATTTCGTGACATCCGCGAGGACATCCGCCGGCGGCATGGAAAGATCGGCCGGGCTACGGTTGTACATGGCCAAAGCCGCCGCCGCCCAAATCATCGCAATTACGCCCTCGGAAATCATCATCCCGTAGTACGTCTGCCGCGCTTCGCGCTCACTGCGAATCGTCCGCGCCACAATTGGGCTTTGCGTCGCATGGAATCCGCTGATGATGCCGCAGGCAATCGTCACAAACAGGAGCGGAAAGAGCGGACTGCGTCCTCCCGCATTGAAAACCTCATCGCGGTAGCGCAGAAATGCCGCGCTCTCATCCAGAATCGTGGGTTCCTGGAATCCATACCAGATGAGCGCACCGCACATCGCAATCGATCCGATGACCAGAATGGCCCCAAAGAACGGATAGACCGCGCCGATAATCTTGTCCACGGGGAAAAGCGTCGCCACCACATAATAGATGAAGATGATGACTACCATCCACCAGAAGAATGGAATCGACGGAAAGACCGTCTTGTCAATCAGCCGCGCCGGAACATTGATGAAAACGGCGACCATCAGGACGAGAAGTCCAATCATCAGCCAGGAGAACACGGAGGAATAGACGCGCCCCAGGTTGGAGCGGATGATTCGCGGCAGATTGGCGCCGTTCATGCGGATGGAGACCATGCCACTCACAAAATCGTGCACCGCCCCCATGAAGACGCACCCGACCGGAATAATCAGAAGCGCGACCTTGCCGAACTTGATGCCGGCAATCACGCCGATGACGGGGCCGATACCAGCAATGTTCAGGAGCTGAATGAGCATATTCTTCCATTTGGGCAACGGCACATAGTCCACGCCGTCGGGATTGGCGAGTGCCGGTGTCTGACGGTCGTCCGGCCCGATAATCCGCTCCACGATTCGCCCGTAAGTCAAATACCCAACGATCAGGAAGAGAATTCCACCCAAAAACCAGCTCATCTCACGCCTCCTTTCGAGTCAGCAACGCCACGGCATGAACCTCGATGCCCACGCCTGCCCCGACATCATCCATCCGCTCGTTCGTCTTGCCCTTGACCGAAACCGCCGCGCAATCCGCCGCGTTCGGAGTCAGCACGCGGGCTAGAGATTGGCGAATCGCGTCAATGAATGGACGAAGCTTCGGACGCTCGCAAATGACGGTTGCATCGACATTGCCGACCGACCACCCCGCTGCTTCCACCTCGGCGACAACCGCCGCGAGCAACTTCATGGAGTCCGCCCCCTTCCATCGCTCATCGGTATCGGGAAAGTGCGAGCCAATGTCCCCATGCGCCACCGCCCCAAGGAGCGCGTCGATAATTGCATGGACGAGAACATCCGCATCCGAATGCCCGACAAGTCCCGCCGCGTCCGGAATTTCAACGCCGCCAAGGATGAGCCTGCGTCCAGGCTCTGCGGAGAACCGATGCGAATCGTATCCAAACCCAATGCGAAAACCACTCATTCACACTCCCTCCTGAGAAATCAGTCTGTCACCACTTGAAACAGATTCGATTGACAATTTGCGCGAAATGCTCGCCGCCAGCCAGAATTTCAATGGCAATGCGCAAATAGAGGCATCGTACCGGCACCTTTTCAAAGCGCGGGAAGCGAACCGCGTCCTTCTCCGTCGTCACCAACGCATCGGCCCCCATGTCGGCAGTCCGATTCAGCGCATAGAGGATTTCGCTCGGGTCATAGCGGTGGTGGTCGGCATAGCGTTCGCACCAGATGACCTTCGCGCCGAGGTAACGGAGCGAATTCTCAAATCCCTTGGGCGAACCAATGCCCGAAAGCGTACACGTCGTCTTGCCCTTCAGCCAGGAAAGGGGAAACTCCTCGCGGCTCCAGACATCCTTCAAGACGCACGGCGCGTGGTTGCACTCCACAATCTCCGCCGTTCGGTTGTACCGACGAATCTCATCACGCACTTCCGAGACGTCTCCGCGGCACTTCGTCAGGAAGATGATGTCCGCCCGCTTCAAGTGCCGCGCCGGTTCGCGCAAAATGCCGCGTGGCAGGAGGTGGCCGTTTCCGAACGGATTCGTCGAATCAACCAGGACGACCTCCGTCGAATGCCGCAGCTTCTTGTACTGGAAGCCATCGTCAAGAATGATTGTGTCGCACCCAAGGCGCTTGATGGCGTACCGTCCGGCCTTCACGCGATTGCGGTCGACGATGACGGCAACGCCCGGCAGGTTCGAGGCCAGCATATACGGCTCGTCCCCACCGACCGCCGAGTCAAGAAGGACCCGTCGTCCATCCGACACAACGAGCGGCGGATCGATGACCTGCGTAAAGATGCGCTGCCAAAGCGGGGACTCCTTGCGGCGATATCCCCGCGAAAGGATGGCGACCTTTCGCCCCCTCGCCGCCAACGTCCGGGCGAAGAGTTCGGTAACCGGTGTCTTGCCCGTGCCGCCCGCCGTCACATTTCCGATGGAGATAACTTGGATACCCAGGGGAAACTGGCGCAAGATGCCGGTCTTATAAAGGAAGGAACGGATGCCAACAATCGCGGCAAACAGGCAACTGAAGGCGTTCAAGACGCCCAGCAGGAAGCGGATACCAGTCGGCTGGCCCTGGTCCGCCCCCTTCTCCTGAATCAGCTTGACGAGATAACTCTCAAGCCGCTCCATTCCATTTGGTCTCGCCTTCCGCACGGCCTAATCGCCCAAAAGCGCACCCGAACCCGGGCCGAATGCACGAAGGTAAATGTAAAAGCCGACATTGCAGTCCGAACGATAGCGCGAACCGTCGATTCTCATGTAATCATTGTCGTACGAGACAATGAAGCGGAATCCGAGGCAGTCCGTGCGGATGTCAAACCATGCGCCGACTTCATCGAACTCATTCTGGCGGCAGTCCCAGCGAACATACGGACTCCAGGCGAGCGCATCGCAGATTTCGTGCTCAAAGCCGACTGTCGCCACACCAAAGTGCATCCAGTTGAACTCCTCACTGGTGTTGCGCTGCCCACCATCCCAGTAGGATACAGTCGGCGTCGACCCAAAGTCCCACAAACGGTAGTACCCGCTCATGTAGGACGCATAGTAGCTGAAGCGCCGCGTCAGCCGCTGCTTCCAGGCGACTTCACTCATGGCAATTCGGTCGTTTTCGCCGTCATACTCGATGCGGCCGAGAAGTGCCGCGTCCTCGTCGGGAAACCACCGCAGGCGCATACCCGGGATGGCCGTCACGCCATCCTCACCGTAATTCGGCTTGCCGACTTCCGCCAGGCGATGGCTGTCGCCGCCCGCCGTCCAGTCTCCCTTCGTAAACTGGAGCACGGAGTAGACATCGACGTCAAAGACCGTGCGGAGCCGACCATCCTCACCCGCCTCACGGAAGGCATTGCGAATACCGGGGGTAATGCCGCACCACGTGTAGGACAAGTTGCGCGAACGCCCTGCGAACTGGTCAAACCAGTCGGTCGACGCGTCAATCGAGTCGAAGATGTAGGGACGATTCTCCGAACCGAGACCCGAATACCAGGCCTTCTGCGCCAACACATCGAGATAAGGCTCAACCAGATGCTGCCACGAGTCGTCCAACCAAGCCGTCCCTCGTCCAGCGAAGGTCACGCCGCCCTCCAAAATGGAGCGGAAGATGTTGTCCCCCGTCTGCCCTGCGCGCTCAGCCCCGTTCAGCACCGTTCGACCGCTGTCATTCCAGTAGGTCCCATGATAGGCCACACGCGGCACAACGGACAAGGCGTCAAAAAGCCTGAACGGTGCCGTCAGCCGATGGTAGGTGTCGAACCGAAAGGTGTTGTAGTCGGCCCACACGCCCGGCACATGGCTGAAGGCCGTCGCCGTCGTGCCATCGCCATACTTCGCCGGCTGGCGCAGGAGATACCCGACGCGAGTCGACGATTCGTAGTTCAGCGGCAACCCCCAAAGCGGCATCGGCGCTACATCAAGATACCACTCCGGCAAGCGGGAGGTTCCAGTATAGAAGTCGTTCAGCGGACCCGAGACACTTACGCCCGTGCCGAACGAACGCTCGACATGCTCCCAGGCGATCTCGTTGCCATCCGAACCGACGAACTGATTCTTGATGCCGAAGAAGGACTTCCTGAAATAATCGTACCTAAAATACGAGTCACTGAAGTAGGCTCCCTGAAGACGAATCGTATCGCGTTCGGTCACATCCCACTGGTGGCTCAACTCAAGACCATACCGCTCGTCGGGAACCTCGCTTCCCCAGTTCCGCCAATTGTAGCGGTCGCTGTCCCAATAGGTGTCATAGCGGTCATCTTGATCCCAGGCGTAGTAGACCTTGAACTTGCCGCGCCCAAAGTCGCCCAGGCTCCAGTTGAACGTCTGCCCGAGGGCGATACCCGTCTTGGAACGCAGGTCGAAGCGCGTATTGCCCGTCAAATAGGACGATCCATCCGCATACGTTCGGTCGCCCGCGATGTGGTAGACATACTTCGTGAGGAGGTACGCCCCCCAGCGCCCCGTATAGCCCGGCATCACGCGCAGACCGGAAATACCGTCAATCGGATGATACCAGAACGGTATCCACAGAACGGGAACTTCCCAAAGACGCAACCACCCGTCCCGAATCAGGCCGTACTCGCCGTCCTTGTACTCCACCTCACCCGAAAGCGTCCAGTGACGGCTCCCCGGCGCATTGGTACAGGTTGTGAAGGTCGTCGGACTCTTGAGCGTATAGAACTTGTCCACACCCTTCTCGAGATAGTCCGTCTCAAGCCGATAGGGCGTTGAGACAGCAACGACATTTCCAGAGGCAACAAGTGACTGCGTATTGCGGTCGGCCGCAATGCGGTCGGCCGTCACCTGCAGTGTGCCGGATGTCACAGGCTTTGCCTTCGCGGCGGAAAAGCCCAGCCCCCCGGACGCAAAGGCTGCGCCCGAAACGAAGAGGACGGAAAGGATTCCGAGGACGGTAGATGTCTTCATGACTGAGAGTATAGCACTTGTGAGGTGGTGATGTCCAGTATGGCGAACGATTCCGGGTGACGATGCAACTCGGAGGAGAACGTCAGCCGCGTATTGTAGGTCTTCTGAAGTTCGGCCAGAATGGCGGAATCCTCCGAGCGCAGGCGCTGCATCACCTGTGGGGCGACAAGAATCTTCGGCTCAAACGGACGCTTCTCAACCTCAGCCTTCTTGAGGAGTGATGTGAGGCTCCGCTGAATCTCAATCGAGATGGCCATCGGCGACTTGACCACACCATGCCCATGGCAATAGGGACAGGTCGAGGTCAACATTGACAGAATCGACTCCTCCTGGCGTTGCCGCGACATCTCAAGAAGCCCCAGTTCGGAAATCTCCAGGACATTCGTCCGCGCACGATCGCGCCGAAGCGCATCTTTCAGCGCACGGTAGACCTGCTTCTGATGCTTGCGGCTCTTCATGTCAATCAGGTCGAGCACCACGAGTCCGCCGATATTGCGAAGACGCAACTGCCGCGCCACCTCGTCAACGGCCTCAAGATTGACCTCAAGAATCGCCTCCTCCTGGGAACCCTTGCCCTTGTGATGACCCGTGTTCACGTCCACGGCAATCAGGGCCTCTGTCTCGTCAATCACCAGATAGCCGCCGCTCTTCAGCGGAACCTGCCGCGCAAAGGCCGTCGCCAACTGGCGTTCAAGACCATAGTGCTCGAAGATGCCCGCATCCCCGTCATAGCGGCGAATCTTCGACTTCGCCCGGTGGGAAATGCGGCCCGTCACCTCGCGCATCGCCTCATAGCTCTTCGCATCGTCGATGACAATTGCATCGATGTCTTCCGTCAACCAGTCGCGGACAACGCGCTCGCAGAGGTCGGGCTCCTGGAAAATGCAGCACGGCGTACGGAGCGTCTTCGTGTTCGCCTGCATCTCGTTCCAGACGGACAGGAGATTGCGCAAGTCGCGAGCAAACGCCCGGGCACTGGCCCCCTGACCGGCCGTGCGCACGACAAGCCCGACATTGTCGGGCAAGGGCAGCCGGTCGAGAATCTTCTTCAGGCGGCGACGCTCCTCGGCATCACCAATCTTCTTCGAAACGCCGCGCACACGCGTACCCGGCATCATGACCAAGTAGCGGCCGGGAATCGAGAGGTTTGCCGTCACACGCGGGCCCTTCGTCGAAATCGGCCCCTTCGTAACCTGGACGATGATTTCGGATCCCGGCGGAAAGCGCTTGGCGATTTCAGCATCCGAGAGACGGGCCGGCTTGCGACGACCGCCGTTTGAGGAGTTCCGTGAACTCGAATCGTCGTCGTCGTCCAGGATGGAGTCCGCGTCAGGCGTCATATCCCAGTAGTGCAGGAAGGCATTTTTCTTGAGCCCGATGTCGACGAACGCCGCCTGCAGGTCGTTCTCAAGATTCTGGACACGCCCCTTGAAGACGCTGCCAACCAGCCGCTCCTCCTCGGGATGCTCGACCATGAACTCCTCCAACCGACCATTTTCAGTCACCGCAACGCGAGTTTCAAGTTTCTCGACGTTCACGATGATTTCGCGCTTGGTCTTCGAGCGCTTAAGCCACCCAAACAGATTGATCATCTTGTTTCCTTTCCGTGAATTGACACGCTTTGAATTAATCCGAGACCGGCCATAATCGTCACAAGGAACGTACGACCGGAAGAAATGAACGGGAGCGGCAGCCCCGTAATGGGAACCAACCCGATTGACATCGCAATGTTCACGTAAACATGTGCGAAGATGAGGGTCGAGATACCCAAGGCGAGCAGTCGGCCACGACCGTCCGTTGAGACTGTTGCCACCCACGCTCCCGGAATGACCAGCATTCCGAAAAGCGCAAGTAGCGCTAAAGATCCGACAAACCCCGTTTCCTCCGCGTACACGCAGAAGATGAAGTCGTTCATCGAAATTGCCTGCGGCAGGTACTTCAGGTGATTCGTCTCTCCCTTGCCGATACCCTTGCCCGAGAATCCACCCGAGCCAATCGAAATCTTTGCCTGCCGAAGATTGTAGCCCGCCCCCATGAGATCCTCTTCCGGGAAGAGGAAGACCTTCACGCGGCGAATCTGGTGATCCTTGAGAGGAAGAACCTTCAAGATACGTTCGCGGCGTTCGGGCGAGACCCCCGGCTTCTCGGCCTCATAGACAGCCCCGAGCACAACCAAAGCACCCACCGCCCCCACGGCGAAAATCGTCAGAAGCCCTCGCCGCCACACGCGGGCAACAAACAGCATCAGGAGCGTAGCCGGCACCAGCGTCAGGGTTGTCCCAAGGTCGGGCTCAAGGAGAATCAGGAAGGCCGGAACACCAACAATCAGCCCAGCAAGGCAAAAGCCCCTGAAACCGCGAAGCCGTTCCGCCACATTCGCGAGAAAGCAGATGACGCACAATTTCGACACTTCGCTCGGCTGGAAAAACCACAGCCAGCGGCGTCCGCCATAAACGGTCGACCCGACCAAAAGGACAAGCACCAGCATCAAAAGCGCCGCGGCATAAGCCGGAACCGAGAGCCAGTCAAGAATTCTGCGGTAGTCAATGGCGGACAGGACAAAGTAAATCAGAAGTCCAACGGCCGCCGTTGACAGGTTGTTCTTCCACATTCCATGAAAGACGGTTTCGGCGCGGGCATTGCCGGCGGACCAAATGGCCGTGGTGCCCACCGCAATCAGCAAAAGCATCGCGGCGAACATCAGCCAGTTGAATCTCTTCAGATACGCCATCATCAGAATACCGCCTTCAGAACCTCCGCGACTTTCGGGGCCGTCGTTCCAGCACCCGACTGTCCATTCTCAACGACCATCGCCACCGCGACCACGGGGCTCTCGGAAGGTGCGTAGGCGATGAACCATGTGTTCTTTCGCTTCTTCTCGCCAACTCCGACTTCCGCCGTCCCCGTCTTGCCCGAAACGGAAACGCCGACACCTTCGCCGCCGCGTCGTCCCGTTCCGCCGTCAACGACCATCCGCAAGCCCTCCCGCACAACGGCCCAGTCGGCCGCGGGAATCTTCAGCTCCTTCCGCACGACGGCTTGCCCAACCCTGAAGTGTGGCGTCACCAGGTACCCAGTCCCCAACGCCCCGGCCACGCATGCCATCTGAAGAGGGGTCGCAAGAAGCATCCCCTGCCCGATTGACATCTGAGGCAAGTCCCCAGGATACCACCGTTCACCGTAGACGCGCTGCTTCCAGTCCGCATCCGGAACAACCCCCGGGCTGTCGACACCAAAATCGATTCCCGTGCGGCTCCCCAATCCAAACTGCCGCGCCATTCGGACAATCGCATTCGTACCGATATCCACGCTCATGTTGCAGAAATAGGAGTTGCAGCTCTTGGCAAGGGCCGTCCGCATCGAGACGGGCCCGTGCCCCCAGCGACTGGAACACCGAAGCTTCATCGTCCCATACGTAAAGAGTCCGGAACAATAGTACTCATCATCCGGGGGAAATCCGACCGAAAGCCCCGCCAGTGCCGTCAGGGGCTTGAAGGTCGAACCCGGCGCATAAACGCCGCCCGAGGCCCGATTCAGCAACGGCTTCGCCGGGTTCTTCACAAGCGACTCGTAGAGCTCATGAGAAAGCATCGGGACAAAATCCATGAGATTGTATGTCGGCGCACTGGCGAACGCAAGAACAGATCCGTCGCGAGGGTCAAGGACAACACAAGCCCCCGTTTCGCCCATGAGTTGCCGCTCCACCACCCGCTGGATTCTGACATCAAGCGTCAGACTCAAATCTGGGCCTCGCCCCGCCTCCGTCACCGTCCGTTCCCGAATGGCAAAACCACGCGCATCAACCAACAACTGCCGCTCCCCAGGGCATCCCCGCAGGTAACTGTCATAATAGCTTTCAATGCCGCTTCGTCCGCGCAACTCCCGATCGCTGAAGTTAAACCGCGTGTCCCCCGCTTCCGACGAGACGAAATCTCGGCCCACAAAGCCAACGACATGCGCCGCCAAGGACCCGTACGGATAAATCCGCTCCTCCGTCTCAACGACCGAGAACCCCGGCAATCGATACTGCCGCTCAGAGAAACGGGCAAGGACCTCATCATTGACATCCCGCCAAACGACCAGCGGCATGGCAAGCGCCTGATTCACGTGCCGTCGAATGACCCTGTCCGTCAACGGAGAGGAAAGGCCTATTTCTTCACCCGTACGCTCAATGGCCTCCGCAATTGCGCCTGTCGTCGCCTCCCATGTCCGCTTCTGGAAGAACTCGGGATGGCAGACGATTGAAACTGCATGACGATTATCCGCAAGAACCTCCCCATTCCGCGCCAGAATCCGACCGCGCATACCCGCCGTCTGAATACGTCGTGCGGACTGCCGCGCATTCTCGTAATTGTAATCTGCCGCGCCGTCAATCTGGACTTCCTTCAGGCGAACGGCCAGCACAACCAGGCCAATGGCAAAGACCGCCATGGTCGCCCAGCAGGAGAAATCGCTGACAACCGAAGCCTCACGCTTCATTGACAGCCGCCTTTCTTTCCGCCCAACGGAGCAGACCTGCCACCAGAACGGCCGTACAGACACCCATGGGCAAGGACACGAGAATGCGACCAAAGACTCCGCCCGACAGTCCAGTGCTCCAAAGCCCCAGCCACGGCTGATAAAAGGGATAGGCAAGTATCAGCGCACCTTGAGGGACGCTCGCCACACGAGACAAGGCCCCCACCATCAGGAAGAAACTCGCACTCGTCACCATCGGCAACCCCGAAAGGGAGTCCTCAACCGCGCCTGCTGCAATGGCGAAGAGGACAAGGAACGGAATCGTCCGCCGCGCGGAGAGAAACATGACGGATGAAAGGAGGATAGGGAAGCCAACCCCAAGAAATTTCGGCAACAATTCCTCCAACGCGCCGCCAAGGACAAGCACGAGAATGCAAAGCACAAACTGGACGACATCACTTTTCACGGCGAATGAATACGTCCTCCAATGCCTCGAAATCAACGGACGGTTGAACGGTCCCTTCTCGAACAAGCGCGCCGTCTGCTCCATTGCCTTCAAGCCCAAGCCAAACACCGACCTCAAGGCCCTTCGGATAGACCCCACCCAAGCCAGAGGTCAGGACACGTGCGCGGGGAATAAGAGAATCCGCGTCCGTGATGTGACGCAGGACAAGCGACTCGTCCGTTCCCCCCATGAGAATGCCTCGCGGTCGCGGCCGTTCCCCCACCTCGACCTCACAGGCGACCTTCACATTGACATCCGTAATCAGTCGAATCTCAGATGTATGCGGTGTCACCGAGGTCACGATACCGACCAACCCGTCCGGGACGACGACTACGGCATCCTTCATGACACCATCCAACGACCCCTTGTCCGCACGCAACGTCTTGCCGGAACCTGCCGCACCGCCGCCCGAAGAAAGAACGGAGGCAGAAAGCCACTCACCAGGATTTCTGGAGGCATAACCAAGTGCCCGCCGCAAGCGAGCATTCTCGGCCTCCAACCGCTCCATGTCCTGACGCACAAGGCCAAGCGACGCCACCTCACGCCGCAGGCTTACATTCTCCACCTTGGCCCGGGCACCCGTAAAAATACCCGTCACCCACGGCCAGGCCGTTCGACTGAAAATGAGTTTTGCCCGTTCAATCGGGTAGACCGCCTCCACTGAAAGCGAACGGAACAAAACAACCGCGACGGTGGCAATCGCTGCCACCGCAATCAGTGCGTATGTTCCGGTTGTCCTTGCTTTCACCTTGGCTTACGCTTTCCCGCACAGCCTTTATCGCCGCGCACGAAGGGCAAGCCGAAGACCTGTTATGACGCCTTCCTGTTCTTCGCAAGGAAATCAAGTTCATTCATCACAACACCCGTGCCCTCTGCGACGGCGGAAAGCGGATCGTCCGCAACCGTCACAGGCAGCCCCGTCTGTGCCGCAAGAAGCTTGTCCAGACCCCTCAGCTGCGAACTTCCGCCCGACAGCACAAGGCCCCTGTCCACCAGATCCGCCGCAAGTTCCGGCTCGCACTTGTCAAGAGTGGATCTGACCGCATCCACAATCTGCGACACCGGCTCCTTCAGAGCGTCCCGTATTTCCTCGGAGGTTATCGTCAAAGTCTTCGGCAACCCCGTTACAATGTCCCGACCCTTGATTTCAAGAGTCTTTTCCTCTCCCGTCGGATAGGCACTTCCAATCTCGATTTTAATCATCTCGGACATGCGCTCACCGATTAGGAGGTTATAAACCCGCTTCACATGACTGGCGATGCAGTCATCCATCGCATCACCACCCGCCTGTCGGGCGGAATAACTGTGCACAATTCCTGCGAGCGAGATAATCGCAACCTCGCACGTGCCACCGCCAATGTCGACAATCATCGAACCGGCCGGTTCGGAAACCGGCAGTCCAACGCCAATCGCCGCCGCCATCGGCTCCTCAATCAGAAAGACATCCCCTGCGCCAGCGGCGTGCGCGGCATCCTCAACGGCCCGCTTCTCAACCTCGGTGATGCCGCTCGGCACGGCGATGACCATACGGGGCTTTGCATATTTCGAATAAAATCGCGGCGGGCAAACCTTCCGGATGAAATGCGCAATCATCGCCTCGGTAATGTCAAAATCAGCGATAACACCCGATTTCATCGGCCGAATGGCGACAATATTCCCCGGTGTGCGACCGAGCATCCGCTTCGCCTCTTCCCCCACGGCCAGGACACGCTTCGAGCCGGCCTGAATGGCGACGACGGACGGCTCGCGCAACACGATCCCGTGATCCTTCACATAGACGAGCGAGTTCGCAGTGCCGAGGTCGATACCGATGTCTGTAGAAAAAAGCGACTTGAGTTTACCGAACATTGACGTTCTCTTTCAGTTTCCGACGTTTGTGCATATTTTATACTAATTCCCGCCGGCGGTCAATGGGGATGATGACGTATTTTCACTCCCCAGCACTCAGGTGAAGCCCGATGGAGGCAATGTCGGCGGCATCAAGCGCGTAGACGGGATCAATCTCAACCGGCACGCCCTCCTGAACCGTCACACCAGCCGCCTGGAGCCACTTGGACCACTTCGCCTGCAGGTCGGCCTTGCACGTCGCCGGACTGTCGCCCCCCTCGGCGTTCTTCACGGGGGAGAACTCGTCCTTCTGGTCAAACGCAACAAATGCCGCACGACGGGCATTGGGCAGAATGTCGAAAATGAACTTCTCGAACTTATAGCCGTTCGGTTCCGACGGCTTCACGACGCGCCCATCTTCACCAACCATCGGAATCTTCTTGAAGGCAAGGTGAAGCGGCATGGCCTTGGAAGCCTCCCGCTCAAGGAACGCCCGATCGAAGACATGAATGGCCGGCGAGCCATAGAGGAAGTAGAGCTTTCCGTTCTTGGCGCGGCGGTTGCACTGCTCATCCGTCATTTCCGTGTACTCGACCATGCGGAAGGTCTTGCCAAAGCGCATCGGCATACCGACCTTCTCATAGGGATCTCGCTTGGCGCACAACTTCAGCGAATACTCCGACTTCTCAAGGACATGATGGCCAATAAACGCCGGGTCGGCAATCTCAACAAGCGGATTGTCCACCTGGAAGAAGAAGACCGACTTAATGCCGCGCTTCTTCATGTCCGCCAAGGCTCCCGAACGCTTGAGCGCGGCAAGAAGACCGCCGTGTCCATCCGGGCTCATGAAGATGTGACCCGGAGCATCGAGAATAATCTTGCCATCCTTCGTCATACCCGGCCACATTCCCTGCGTGAAGAAGAACACGTCATCCGGATTCAGTCCGAAATAGTCGTTCTCCTCAAAGCACTGAACCGTGGCCGCATTGTTCATCTCGGACGTCATCACGTAGAACGGAATCGCCGCGCCGTAACGAATGGAACGGGCCAGAATCTTGCGCGCATGGAAATAGAAGAGCGGCTCACCCGTAATCGGCCCAATGGGATAGCACCCCTTCGGCCCGTCAAAGCCCAGTCGGCTACCCTGCCCGCCGGCAACCAGCAAGGCCGCCACGCGCCCGGCCCGCAGCTCCTTCTCGCCTGCGGCAATCGCACGCTTCAGCGCACTTCCCTTCAGTTCGGCAACCTTCGGCGCGACACCATTCGAACTGTCGGGGACTTCAGCCCCCTTCTCCAGGGCGGCGCGGCAACGCTCAAGACTCTCCGCATCAATGGTCGCAATCTGCGCCAGAAGGGCTTCGCGCTCCTTTTTGCCCAGTTTCTTCCAGTAGGCGAGCACATGCGCCTGCCCGCAGTTCTTCAGCATCTTCTCAGCTTCTGCGTAATTCATCTCTTCCGTGCCTTTCCTTATAGATTCAAATAGTTTTGAGGTTCATCCACATCTCGCGTGGTCAGAACTTCCTGACTTCCTCTTCAATCTTCCGCTTCTCGGCCTCGTTCGGTGCAACAACGATGCCGCGCAACTGATAGGGCACCCAGTGGTTTGTCCAGGTCGTGTCGCGGAACGGCTCGTCAAAAAGGCTCTGTTCAGGGAGGATATCATCCGTCGTCCCAGCCCGCCCGTCGGGCCCCTTGGAATAGAGGACGGGGTGTCCACCCTCTTCACGCGCCTCGTAAACATAGTCATTGCCCCACGGATCCGGCACGACCTTCTTGATGTAGGGACCAAACCAGCCCTTTGCCGCCAACTCTCTGGTTTCGGCCGGCGTCGCCGGAATACGAGCAAGTTCTGCAAGCCCCTCCTCCGTCGTCGGATAATGCCCCACATGAAACTTGTATCGGCCACAGGCGACGGCGAGGGCGTCAATGGACTGGCGGGACTGGATGGCCGCCTTTGAGATTTTCTTCTTGCCCCAGCTGACCTTGCCCGTCGCAACGCTGAGAAGCGACCCGCCCAGGACAAGCAAGATGACGATAATGAAGAGATAGTAGACCAAAGGACGCTTCATTGAGGTTTCGCGCAGATTCAGTTCGGCGCGCTTTCGGTCAAATTCACGGGCAATGCGCTTGACGGCCGCCTGCGTTTTCGCACGGCGGGCCTGGGCTTCCGGGTCTTTCGCCGGAAATTTCTTTCTCAATGACGTATAGTCGACCATCAACTTGTCCTTGCTCGCGGATATTATACCAAATATAAGCCCGTTTCGCGACTGCCGCGTTTCCCCCTCACACATCGGCGCAATCACCTCGCCGCCATTCCCTCGTTTCCAACACAAAGTTCGCCCGCCACCAAGAGAAAGTCCATTTCTGCCGAAGAAAAAGGGCATTTTCCCTGAAATAAAAGGGCCAAGATGCCCGCACGGAAGGGTTGCATTGCCGAATACTTCGGGAAAGCACCTTAGTGGTTTGAAGAAAGGACTAAGGTGCTTTGACTAAACCACCTTAGTCCTTTGAGCAAACCTCCTTAGTGCTTGCCCTTCCTGATGCGCATCAGCGCCCTTCCTTTTCGGCATATCATCCCGGTCCCTTCGGGCAATCCGCCCGCCTTCTTACGCGAAAAAAAGTTCCTTCGTCCCGATAGCCGCACCCTCCTTTGGGCAAGCCGCCCCTCGCCTTTCCCAATAGTCGAATCTCCTCCTCGGCAAGCGCGGCAGATTCCAAACGCCGCGCTCGACTCGAAGAAAGCCAGTCTCATCCCGTCCACTGCCGTTCTTGCAGCATTTTTCGAAGTGAAATCCGCCCTAATGCGGACGGACGCGGCGCGTGGCTGTCGCCGTCAACGGATCTTCAGGCCAATAGTGCTTGGGGTAGCGTCCACGCAATTCCTTTCGCACGAGCTGATAGCCCTCTCGCCAGAATCCGGCAAGATCCTTTGTAATCTGCACGGGACGATGCGCCGGCGACAGGAGCGTCATCACAACCGGCACCTTGCCCCCCGCAATCTTCGGCGTGGACATCAGTCCGAAGCACTCCTGCAGGCGGGCTTCCACCGTCGGCTCATCACCCTCATAATGAATCGTCAGGTGACTTCCGCTCGGAACTTCCATCCGCACAGGGGCAAGCCGATCAAGTTCACGACGGTCGTGTCCCGACTCCGCCAGCAGATAATCAAAAACGCGGAAGAGGTCGAGTTTCTCAAGATCCTTCCATTTCGTCATCCCGGAGACAAAACCGGGCAGGGCGGCAAGAAGTCTTCCGTCGTCCGGGTCTGGCCAGTCGCACTGCCGGTGTAGGAAGGCCATCCGATTTCGGAACTGCCGCGACTCCTTCGTCCAGCACGGCAGATTGTCCACGCCCTTGATCCGAATGCCATCCATCAGCGCAGGGACAACCTGGTCAGGTGCAAGTTGCGCGGCGCTTTCGCGAAGCGTCATCTCACCCAGCTTCCGCCGAAGGACACACTTCACGCGGTCGTTGCGCCGATCCCATTCGCACAAGGGCTCCTCAACAATCTGCGCGGCAAAAAGCGATTCGATTTCAATCTCCTCTATTGGACAGGCAAGAAAAATCTTCGCATCTCCAACACGGTCATCCAGTTCACAGCAGACGAGATAGGGCGATTTCGCCAGGGCTTCCGTCTGGTCCAAGAAGGCGCCGCGCCCCGAAACCATACGGAACGATCCATTCCCCCGATTCCGTCCGATACGGTCGGGATAGGCCAACGCTAACATCGCCCCTTCCGAAAGGCCCGACTTCTTCACCGGCTTCCTCAGCCCGCCCTCAAACCGCCGCGACAGCTGGAGAATCCGCCGCGAAAGGGACGCATGGGGCGTCTCGCGTAGGAGGTCGGCCACGCGACGGATATCCGTCTCACGCAACCGGCCGCCTTCCTCAACAATGGCCGCAAGAAGCGGATCGCCGCCACCAAGGCACATATTCGCAAGCCGCGGGTGCATGGGAAGGGACGCCATCTCGCCGCCCTTTTCGGTCATTCGCCCGTTCTTGTCCAAAGCCCCCAGCATCTTCAGCAATTCAATGGCACGGCCCCACGAACTCGCCGGCGGCGGTGTCATCCAGGGCAAGTCCAGCCGTCCAAGTGCCCCCCACGCGGCACTTGTCAGAACAAGGGAACTCAAGTCAGCATCCAGAATCTCGGGCATAATCCGTTTCGGGCGGATGAGATTCTCACCTTCCGTCCAAAGCCGGTAGCAGACGCCCACCTGGACGCGTCCGGCACGTCCGCGCCGCTGTTCGGCCCGATCCTGTGAAAGCGGTAGCGTGACGAGTCCGCTCATACCCGTGGACGGCGAAAAGCGCGGCACTCGCATCAAACCCGAATCGATGACACACGAAATGCCCGGAATCGTCACCGAGGTCTCGGCGATGGAGGTCGCCAAGATGACCTTCCGCACATTCGAGGACGCAAAGACCCGATCCTGCTCATCCTTTGGCAAGGATCCATACAGCGGAAGAATGGCGATACCCGGCCCGACCGCCGACAGACTCTCGGCCGTGCGGCGGATTTCGCCTTCGCCCGGCAAGAAGCAGAGGATATCGCCCTGCGTCTCACGGAGGGCACGCGAAACCGCCGCGCTCATGGTCATGTCGCCAAGATAGCGTGTCTCAACCGGGAACATCCGACCTTCCGCCCGCACGACATCGGCATCCCCAAGATGCGCGGCGACTTCGTCTGCTTCCAGTGTGGCGGACATCACGAGAATCCGCAAGTCAGGTCGCAGGGCCCGACGAACCTCGACCGCGAGAGCATAACTGAGATCGCAGGCGAGGGAACGCTCGTGGAATTCGTCAAAAATGAGGAGTCCGACACCGCTCAGTTCGGGATCGCTCAAGAGCCGCTGGGTCAGGAGCCCTTCCGTCACGACCTCTATCCGCGTTCGCGGCGAGACCTTGCGTTCCAGTCGCACCTGGTAGCCAATCATTTCGCCAACAGGTTCGCCGCGCCGGTGGGCCATGTACTGGGCGCAGGTTCGGGCGGCAATGCGCCGCGGCTCAAGCATGACAATTTTCTTGCCGGCGAGCCACGGCTCGTCAAGTAGCGCAGGCGGCACACATGTTGTCTTGCCGCTCCCCGGGGGGGCCGTCAGGACAACATCGTGATTCCGCGCCAAGGCGCGGCGAATTTCCTCAATCTTCTCTTCAACTGGAAACATAGGCCTGTTGGGGAGGCATTATACCAAAAACAGTCCGTCCCCGGCAGGGGAGAAACGAATCCTGCCGGGGACGGGCCAATCTTTCAAACAGCCGTCAGATTAGAATGTCGCCGTGACCGAAAGCCCACAGGTGAAGTTATAGCTCTCGTCCCACTTGCCGGTCGCCTCGTAGTCACGCGCCCCCTCGCGCATGCGCTTGTCGAAGAGATAGTCGGTGTAGGCGACATAGCCACCCACCGTCAGCCAGTCCGTAATCGCGTACTCCGCCTCAATCTTGATGCAGGAGTCCATCAGACCGCCGTGGTCAAGTTCGCTGTCGGGATTGCGGTGATTCGGGATGTAGCTCTTCACGCGGCGGGTATTGCCGAGGCCCTGGGCAACCGCCGGGCGAATCGTGAAGGAGTCGGTAATCTCGAAGGTGTGCCCGAGTTCAAGGTTGAGGTAAGTGCCGTCATCACGGTCAATGTCGCGCTCGTAGGAGAATGTCGGCTCGATCCACAGGTCGGGAAGCGACACATCAAAGGTGATGAACTGCGTGTCGTCCTGACCGACATTGAAGGACCGCGGATGATACTCGTACATATAACCGAGCGAGAATTCAACGGTCGTCGGCAGCCACTCGTAGTCGTCCGGGCTGAACGAATGCCCAATGGACACGCCCGGATCCAGCTCCTGGTACTTACCAGCACGGTTGCAGTAGGCCTCTTCGCCATCCGAGTTCTCCTTACGCCCATAAGGGGTCATGTCGAAGATTGACTCGACATTGAAGGTCAGCCAATCAAGGAAGGTAATCGACGCGGACGGCGTCAGAATCGGCTCGTTGTTGTCCACGAGACCGTAGCTGAGGAACTTCGAATCAAACGCGAGGCCGAATTCAGCCGTCACGATTGGGGTTTCGCCATAGCTGATGCCGCTACCCGCCTCATAGTTCCAACCCTGAGGGGTGTCTTCCTTTTCCGCCGTGCTCTCGGCGGCGCAAACACCGCTGCCAACCGCAGCTGCACAGAGCATTGCCAACATGTGCTTTGAGTTCATTTACTTTATTTCCTTGTTTTTCTTGTTTTGTTAGTTTCCAATAGTTTAGTTTAGGAAAGTGTCCGTTGGGCGCACCGGTGCTTGCATTTCGCACAGCAGCCGGTGCAGGCACATCCGCCCTCGCAGGGCGCTCCCTTGGCGCGGCAGTACCAGGTGGCAAGCGCCGCCAAGACGAGCACAACGACCAGGACGAGGACGGATGCCGCGTTCATTTAGGCCACCGCCTTTCGCGCCGGACGGAAGATCGCCCAGAGGCAGTAGAGGTCAACGAGAATCGCCACGACCGTCCAGACGGAGAAGACTCCACCGACAATCAGGATGCCAATCTGGTAGCACGACAGCGAAATGACATACCCGACGAAGAGCTGGAAGGCAATCGCCAGCCATCCCCACTTGGCCGAACCCATCTCGCGGAAGGTCGTCGCAATAGCGACCATGCACGGCGGGATGAAGAGGTTGAAGACCATGAACGAGAATGCCGCGAGTTTCGGGAATCCGCCGAACGACTTGAAGAGGTTTGCAATATGCGCCGCCGTCGTTCCACCGTCCATATTCGCCGCGACAAGTCCGAGTGTTGCCGTCGCCTGCTCCTTCGCGATTTCGGCCGAGACCGTCGCCGCCGCGCCCTGCCAGGTACCAAAACCAAGCGGAGCGAAGAGCCATGCAATCCACGAGCCGAGGTCATGCAGAATCGAACGCTCAATCTCCTCGTCCGCCAGCAGGTTCAACGACCAGTCAAAGTGCATGATGAACCAGAGGAAGACGCACGCCGGGAAGATGATGAGACCGGCCTTGAGCATATACCCCTTCACGCGCTGCCAGGTGTGAATCAGAATGCCCTTCACCGTCGGCAGGTGATAGGCCGGCAATTCCATCACGAACGGGGCCGCCTCGCCCGCAAAGGCACGGGACTTCTTCAGCGCAATACCACCGAGAACGATAATGGCGATGCCAATGACATCCATCAGCGCGGCAACATACCACATCTCACGGAAGAAGATGGCCGCGAACATTGCGATAATCACCGTCTTCGCACCGCACGGAATGAACGTCGCAAGAATCACCGTCATGCGGTGGTCACGCTCGTTCTCAATCGTCCGTGCCGCCATCACGGCCGGTACGCCGCAGCCCTTGCCGACAATCATCGGAATGAAGCTCTTGCCCGAGAGCCCGAATTTGCGGAAGAGGCGGTCCATGATGAATGCCACACGCGCCATGTAGCCGCAGTCCTCAAGGAATGCGAGGAACAGGAACACGATCGTAATCACCGGGACGAAGCCAAGGACCGTTGCCACGCCACCCCACGCGCCGTCATTGACAAGCGAGGACACCATTTCGTTGGCACCAATCTTCTCCAACCCCTCAGAAATCAGTGCCGAAATGCCAGGCACCCACACGCCAAACGCAGACGGATCGGGTTCCTCGTATTCAGCTGCCGCCTGATAGGCTGCGTAGTCAACATCCCAGTACTCGGGTTCACCCTCGTCGTTTTCAACGGGTTCACCCGTCTCCTCATCCTCGACGAAGGCACCCTGGGCGACGACCGTCTTGGCAAGGTCGGCATCGAGAACCTCGAACTCGCTGGGCTCTTCCGCTCCCTCGTTGGCCTTGGCAAGGGCCGCTTCATAGGAGCCTTCGCCATTCTTGGCATCATAGGCTTCGCGGTAGGCCTCCTCCCACTTGGTCTTTGAGGCCTCCTCGTGTGCGAACTTGTCCTGCGCATCCTCATACGCAAGGCCGCCGTACTGCTGGCACGACTTGCATGCGCAAGTCGGATCCGACACCGCACACGCCGCCCCGCAATCCTTTTCGGGACACTTGAACTCATGGGTCGTGAATGGCAAATGCCAGCCGTCGCCGAGGAAGCCGTCATTCGCCCAGTCGGTGAGCACCGTTCCCGGCCCGCCATCGGCAACCGCCAAGAACCACATCACACAAAGCGACAGGATGAAGATCGGCAAAGCCAAAAGGCGGTTCGTGACAATCTTGTCGATCTTATCAGAGAGCGTCGCCTTATTGCGCCGTTCCTGATTCTTCGTCAGGGCCGAGGACATCAGGTTCTGGATGAAGTCGTAGCGCTGATTCGTGATAATCGACTCAGCGTCATCGTCCAGTTCCTTCTCGCAGTCCTTGATATGCTCCTCAATGTGCTCCAAGACATCGGCCGGGAGCCCGATGGACTTTACAATCTCCTCATCGCGCTCGAACACCTTGATGGCGTACCAGCGAATGGCACTCTTCTTGACGCGATCCTGAATGGACTCCTCGATGTGGGCAATCGCGTGTTCAACCGAACCCGTGAAGACATGCGGCACCTCACCCTTCTTGCCCGCACGCGCCAGCGCAACAATCTTCGCCGCCGCCTCGCGACATCCTTCACCCTTCTGGGCGCTGATGCCGATGACCTCGCAGTTCAGTTCGCGGCCAATCTTCGCAAAGTCAATCTTGTCTCCGTTCTTCCGCACGACATCCATCATATTGACGGCCATCACCATCGGGAGGCCCAACTCGGAAAGCTGTGTGGAAAGGTAGAGGTTGCGCTCGATGTTTGTTCCGTCGACAATGTTCAGAATTCCGTCGGGATTATCCTCAACGAGATACTTGCGCGAAACCTTCTCTTCAAGGGAATAGGGTGACAGCGAATAGATGCCGGGCAAGTCCTGAATCACGACATCCTTCGCCCCTTCAAGAAGGCCATCCTTCTTCTCAACCGTCACGCCCGGCCAGTTGCCGACGTACTGATTCGAACCGGTCAACGCATTGAAGAGCGTTGTCTTGCCCGAGTTCGGATTGCCCGCGAGGGCGATTTTGATAGACATATCCGTTCTGCCTTTCCTTACGACTTAAGCCATCTCGACCTTGACCGCCTCATCCTTGCGGATGGAGAGTTCATACCCCCGGACGGTGATTTCAATCGGATCGCCAAGCGGCGCGACCTTGCGAACGACGACCTCCGATCCTTTCGTCAATCCCATATCCATAATTCTCCGCTTGACGGCCCCTTCACCAGTCAGACGCGCCACGCGCCCCGATTCGCCAACTTTCAGTTCACTGAGTGTCTTCATTGGTTTAACCTTTCAAAATCCCTTCTCCCCGCGGTTTACATGGGCTCAACCCGTACGCGCCGCGTCAACTCGTCGTTAATGGCGATTCGGCTGTCCTGAATACCGACGACCATGTTGCCGGCGGAAACCTGGACTATCGAAATAACCGCCCCGGGAATCAGCCCGAGACTACCCAAATGCTTCTTCACGGTGTCATTGCCAGAAATGGCCATAACCCGCGCTCTCGAACCTGTCTTCATCAACGCCAACGGCATATCCTCTGCTTCTTTCCGCCGAGTTCCTCTCGGCTAACAACATTAGCCTTCGCTAAGTTGGCGCATATGATACCAAATTAGCCGAGGGTAAGTCAATGGGCCTTCTGGTGCCACCCTTATCCCGAATTCTGACAGGGGGGGCGGTGCTTTCTCGGGCATCCTGAGATAAACCTCGTGCGCCCTATGCGCAGCAGTTCCCTGATGCTGGTGACGAATGGCCGAAAGATCTCGCCGCACGCTTCCCGGGCCGCCCCGCCCTCGCCCAGTTCGCCCTGCGCACCCGCCAGGAGCGCGACGTCGGCTCCGCCGTCCAGAACATCGCCGCGCTCGCCGCCGCCGGCTACCGCGTCTCCCCCGAGCAGGTCGCCGCCGAGACAGGCTACGAGGTGACCGCCGCCCCCGCCCCCGCGCCGCAGCCGGCCTTCGCCGCGACAGCCCCGGACCGCGCCCGCCGCGCCAAAGACCCGGCCGATGCGCTCCTCGCCGGCTCCGCCCCCTACGACGAGGCCCTCCGCAGGGCCGAGGCCGACCGCATCTACGAGGAGATGATGTCCAGATGAGCGCACGCTGCCAGCAGGACGGCGGCTTCGTCGGCGACGCGGGCTGCACCCACCCCAACCACGCCCACTCCGCCCTCGTGGAGCGCCTCGTCGCGGCGGCCGACAGCCCGAAGACGATCCCCACCTCCGAGGCCGAGGCCGCGCTCCGCGAGGGCTTCCACGTGCAGAATCCGGACGGCGTGCGCGTCGGCTTCGGCAGGCGGCTCCTCGACCACATCGAGAAGGATCATCTCAAGGGTGACGCGGACGGGCGCAAGACGCTCCTCACGTTTGCCGTTGCGACGGTCGTGCACCCCGACCGCATGGAGCGAAATCACAGGGGGCTTGACGGGCGGACCGCCTACGCCAAGGCCTTCGACGGCTTCGGTATGCTCGCGGTCTCGGACAGAAACTCCGACACGGTCGAGCAGGTGTTCACTATCGTTCCAAACAGAAAGGGGAAAAGAAGATGAATAAAAGGTTAGAAGGCATCGCCGGCTACCTTCGCCAGGGCTGCGGGTACTGGCGCTCGGACCGTTTCCCCGCCGTCGCCGCACATTCTACCACAAACCGCGCCGACCGCGCAAGGGGGACCAAGACTTATGAACGATGATCCGAGACTTGTGAACACCGAACCGAACCCCGCGAAGGCGGGCGGCAGGGAGGCGATCGGGGCGCTCCCGCCCGAGGACGGAGCCCTCGCCGTGCAGGTCGCCCCCTTCGGCGAGTACCCCGCCCGCGCCGCCGGCGGCGGGCGCACCGTCCTCCAGGTGCTCGACCGCGCCGCCTTCGGCCGCATTCTCCCCACGCCGACCCGCGGCCCGGCTTCACCTTCGCCGGCTGGTTCGGCTCCCCAGACCTCTCGGGCGACCCCGTCGCCGAAATCCCCGCCACCGCAAGCGGAACAAGGAGATTCTACGCAAAATGGACCTGACAACGAAAGGAACCGCACCATGACCCCGGAAGAAACACTCCTCCTCCGCAACCTCGCCTCCTCCGGCCTCCCCTCCGCCGAGTGGTCTCGAATCCCAGCCGCACTCCGCGACCGCGCATTCTTCTCCTCCCGCGTCGAGTCCGTCCGTTTCCTCGACGCCTGCCGCACCCGCATCGCCGAGCTCCTCGCCGCCGCCAAGAACGCCGACGGGGCCGTCACCTCCCGCGCCCAGGCCGTCTCCGACATCATGCGCGCCGCACGCAGGTCCGGCATCGCCACCGGGCGCGGCGGACTCCTCGACCCGGGGAGCGCCGCACGCGCCGCGCTCATCGTCGACACCAACGCCGCCATGGCCGCAGGCTACGCACGCGCCGAAATCGCCAACGCCTACGGCGCACGGCTCGCCTTCCCCGCCCAGGAACTCGTCCGCGTCGAGCCGCGCAGGCTCCCCCGGAACTGGCCAGCCATCTGGCAGGCCAGGGGCGGCACCCTCCACCGGGGCCGCATGGTCGCCCTCAAGGACGACCCCGTCTGGCTGCGCATCTCGCGCTTCGGCCACCCATACCCGCCCTTCGACTTCAACTCCGGCATGGGTGTCGAGGACGTCTCCCGCGACGAGGCCGTCGAACTCGGCCTCATCCCCGACGACTACCGGCCCCCGGAGGAGTCCCCACTCGCCGCCTTCAACGACGGCCTCCAGGCCGAGGTCGCCTTCAGGAACGACGGGGCCTGGCAGGCCCTGCGAAGGGCGTTCGGCGACCAGATCCGCCAGAAGGACGGGAAAATCGCCTGGCGGAACGACCTCATCCGCGAGGCCTTCACGTCCAATAAGCCGTTCACTATCCGCCTCGGCGAGGCATCCGGGGCGTTGCTGGACAAACTCCCGGAGTCCATCCCCGCACAGGCGCTCGCGGGAAAGCAACTCACCGTCACTCAGACATGGCTTGACAATAAACGGAAGGACGGGACGGACCACCGCGCCCATTTCTATCCGCTTGAGTCCGACCCGAGGAACATACCTCTGACGGTCGAGGACCTTGAACGCATCCCGTCCATCTGGCGCGAACCGGATGCGGTACGCACCGGAACGTCAAGCAGGATCAGAATCCTCCTTGAGCAGACGGCCCTCGACGGGGGCGTCTACAAGATGGTCGTCGACATCAAGAACTCCCCATACCTCGTCACCCTCTTCAAGAACAAGGCACCCGCCGAGTGACATACCGTGACATGGCATCCGGAAAACCGGGACATGTCACGGCAGGCCCGGCGGGCGACCGCTATTATACCATATTCCACAATAGGAAAGGAAACCGCCCATGATTGACTCCATCAAGTTCGACCTGCAGGCCTTCGAGGCCTCCCGGAAGGGGGCCGAGAGGTCGTTCCGAAGGTTCGAGGAGCCGTCCGCCCGCAAGACCCTCATCGAGGCGGCGAACGCCGGGCTCGTCAACGCGCTCCGCCGCCACTTCGCGATGCGCGAAAGGGAGTCCCCGAAGTCGTCCGGCTTCCCGTGCTTCGGGCAGACCTACCCGAAGCGTCACTTCTGGTATGGGACACGCGGCGATTCCGTGGCCGACAGGATACGCGTCACCCTCTCCTCCCCGGCCCGCCTCGCCGGACGGGTGTCCATCAACTCACCGGCCCTCGCGCACAAGCTCGCCGCCAACCCGCCCGAAATCCGTCCGAAGGGGGGCAGGCGCTACCTCGCCATCCCGGCGAACCCGACCGCCGCGGCCTGGGACGGCCGACCCCGGGACTTCCCGGGCGGGCTCCGCTTCGCCTTCTCGAAGACGCCGGACGGGAACGCGCTCCCCTCCCTCGTCGCGGCGGGCGGGGTCGCCTACTGGCTCGTCCACAAGGCGAGGACGCGACACGATCCGAACGCCATGCCGTCGCACGGGGACCAGTCCCGTGCGGCGACGTCGGCGGTCAGTGCCGCCGTGCGGCAGATCCTCGCCCAACGCCCCGTTCAAGGGACCTTGAACGGGAGATGAAGGACGCTTCAGAGGGGGGTATTATTTTTGGCTCTTCAGGCATAGGTGTGGGTCGTCTCATGCCGCCTCCCGAGCTGTTAGCCCTTTGTTTATGGACATCTGAGTGTTGCTGCTGGGCCACGGAATCTGTATGTTGGAGCAGAACAGCATGACGAGGCTGATCATCG
>JBNMKZ010000023.1:0-34681 GCA_050874585.1 Verrucomicrobiota bacterium
ATACCGCTTCGTTGCCCTGCGGGCGTCCGCCGTCGGATCATCCGGTCCTTCGGGACTGCGAACCCCTCAGCTCGCCGTCGCCGCACCCCACCCGCTCCTCACCTCCGTCTGTTCGTGGTTTTACCCACCATTTTGCAGGCGGTCGGTAGGCGCGAGCGCGGCGGTTTCGTGTCCGGCTTCGCCGGCTTTCGTGCGTTTTCGTGTTCAGCCCCGCAGGGTCTCACCTCGTATTCCGTACGATACACATAGGAGTCCCGTGCTTCCATTTCATTGGTTGCTGTCCGTGCGGCGGAAAGCCTCTGCAACTCTAGTTTGACTTCTCCCATTTTGTTTTCCTCTTTCATAACCACTCCATAGCCTTTGTCCGTCGCTTCCTCCACTTCGACAGAGTGATTGCTGGGTAATCATGCTATCGAATACTTTTCGATCAGATGATTCCGCACAAACGGGACTGATTGTGGTATAATTTGCCTGTTTTCTGGTTCGCTGGGAAATCTATAGGTCGGGAACTGACGCGGTTGAATGCTGCGCTCCACCCCGCGACTGTCTATCAATGTAGCGTCAAGGCTACACGCTGTTTCAGCAAATACGACCAATATTTACTAATGGGAACGGCATGTAAGTTGAGATGCGCCTGTTTGGGCGCATACCTCTTTATGTATTCCCATAGGCCTTTGGTCGGGCTTGCTGAAGTGCATGAGGAAGAATGCGCTCTCTTTCTTTGTATCGGGGATGACCTTCGGCGGCGCAATTTGAGCGGGATAAGGTCTGAAGTTGTTAGGACGCAGAATGTTTCCCAACTTATGCCCCCTTGGGAAAGGAGGCTGTGTTGGCACTTCAGCCAGATGGCCTTTCTTCCTTTTGATGATGGTGGTATGCTTGGGCTTTTTAAATTTAGCTGGTGTCCAGTTGCAGATGACTTCTCCGGAACGGAAGAATGTGAAAAAGCAGAAATCCCTTGGTCAAGTTTTTACGCCTGAGAACTTGGTTGCGATGATATTAGATTTTGCGGGATACACAGAAGGCCCCCATCTACTCAAACGGCATATAATTGACAATTCATGCGGGGATGGTGCCTTTTTGTTGGAGATCGCTCGTCGGTATTGTGCAAGTTATTTTCGTGAAGGAGAGGAGAGTCTGTCTGAACTTGCTCGCCAACTTTCTACTTTTGTGCATGGCATTGAGATTGATGCCTCTATTTGCCAATCGTGTGTTTGCAGACTTGATGCATTCGCAAAAGAACTTGGACTGCCGCCTGTTGATTGGGATGTTCGGTGTGCAGATGCGATGACAGTTGTGGATTTTAATGGGAGAATGGATTTTGTGGTTGGAAATCCGCCTTATGTTAGAGTTCATAATCTAAAGGAAGATTTTTCGCGTGTTAAAAAATTTGATTTCTGTGATGGTGGAATGACAGATCTTTTTTTTGTGTTTTACGAAATAGGATTGCGGATGCTGTCGCCAGAGGGACGACTTTGCTATATTACACCAAGTTCGTGGATGTCCAGTGTAGCAGGAAGGAAAATGCGGGCGTATCTTTATCAAAAGAGATGCTTAATGGGGGTTATTGATCTTGAACATTTCCAACCGTTTAAGGCGACAACCTATACATCCATAACCTTACTGGGAAATGAAAGAAATGATGGGGCGTTCATATACGGATGTTTTGATGGAGTGCGCGGATGGCATAAAATTGACTATTTAACTTATGATGATGCATTTGTTGATGGTTCTCTTTTCCTCGCTGATAAATCGACCCTTCATTGGTTTCGAAACATTAAGTCCTCGAACGTGCCATCAAGAGTGTCGGTTAAGAATGGGTTTGCCACATTGTCCGATTCGGTTTTTATTGCCGACGCTTTTCCGTTTACAAACTGTGTAATTCCAATAGTCAAGGCATCGACAGGGAAGTTGAAAAAGGCATTTTATCCGTATGATGAAAATGGCCGACCTTTGAGACGAGAGGATGTCTTTCGAGATTCGGCCATTGCAAAGTATTTGGGGGAAAGAAAATCGGTGTTGCTCAAAGGACGTTCTGAAACTGTTTGTGAAGATTGGTATCTTTACGGACGTACGCAAGCGTTAAAGGATGTTCAAAGTGATAAGTATGCGATCGGTTCAGTAGTTCGGGATTTGCGGTCTATCAAGTTTAATCGTGCTCCAACTGGCACGGGCGTTTATGGTGGTTTGTATATTGTCTCTTCGGTTGATGAGCATCTTCTTCGGAGGGCAATCTATAGCGATGATTTTATCCGCTATGTAAAGATCTTGCGTAAGTATAAAAGTGGGGGTTATTATACATTTAGTTCGGGTGAACTTGAGCGGTTCTTAAATTATAAGTTGGAGACATTGTGTCAAACGGTAGAGTAGCATACATCGTATTAGAACAATTGGTGTGATAGGTATGAATAATTCCGAATTTTTGGTGGCAATTGAGCGTTCTTTTGAGGAATTTATTGCTTCGGGAACATCTCGAAGCACAAGGAAACTGATTCCTTTGCATGGGGCGATAGCGTACGATATGAGTGATAGATTTGGTCATGAATATGGGGTTCAGTCGCAAGGATTCGCCGCTGGGAAAGAGGGCTTCATTTCTGGGCGATATTTAGATAAGAAAGTGGACATAACCATCACGCAGCATGGGAAGCCGATTGGAGGTATTGCCGTTAAGTTCGTAATGCAAAATTATGCGCAGAATGCGAACAACTATTTTGAAAGTATGCTAGGGGAGACTGCAAACATTCGGTCGGTGCGATGTCCGTACTTTCAGGTGTTCGTAATACCAGACAAATTGCCGTATTATAAAAAAGGCGGAGAGTTTCAGCACTGGGAGTCTTTTTCAAAGAATAATCTCCGTAAATATATGATGCTTGACGGGGATGATCCTCGTGTGCACTTTCATACGCCTGACAAGATGCTTATTTATGTTATTCATCTTCCGGATATCGGCGACATTCATGATAAGGAGGAGTATAGAAATGGATATGCCAAGATAATTGATGATTCGAGTGGCGGTGGCTATGTCTCAACGGTGGATGTTGCTCATTTCTCTAATTCAGTCATCCTAAACGATTATGAATGTTTTGCGGAGAAGGTTTATCATTCGGTCTTGGCTCGGTAAAATAAAGAACTTATCCAGATTCGGCCTGCAGTGGAGATGTTCGCACGGTGGCGCGGTCTTTCAGGGTGCCCTGCGCATTAGAGGTGGTCGCCGTGTTCCACGAATGGCTTCCATGCGTACAGCAAGAGATTGACGACCACTTGTTGTTCCATATTATGATTTGGTGTGTGTCATGTGTCAGGCTTTCTACACTGAACACGATGTCTGGTTTCGTGGCGTAATTCGTGGCGTAATATATTGCCGACACGGAGCATCTTGTGCCCCTTACGGAGGGCAAGTGCGGCAAGACGGCGGATGCGGACGAGGGATGCACCCCCGGACCCCGCAGGCCGCCGCCGCGCTTTGGGATGAACCACGGAATACATACTTGTTCCGTGGTTGTCTCAAACTGCCGCGCAGAGGATCGCATCAAGGGCGGCAGATTTTTTTTGAAAAGTGCATCGTTCCAGACACTAACTAATATGGAAGGGCGGGCGGAATGCCGTCCCTTGGTTGATGGAATGCGCATCGCGGCAGTTGGAGATGCGTACGGTTGATGGGTGTGGTGGGCACGGCTCGATTGTGTCGTGCGCTTCCTTGTGTGGCGGTGGAATCGGCCGCGTAGAGATTGAGATGGGTCGTGCAGGGTGATGGTGCGTAGAGGAATTGGACGATTTCCCATTGGCGGAGCCTGGGTGGGCATTGATTTTCGCGGCGATAAATGGTATCATATCGTCGTTTTACGGTCAAAAAGGCAAAACGAATGGCGAAAGAAGAAGATCAGGCAATTGAGGTGACTGGGACGGTCACCAAGGTTCTACCTGCCACGATGTACAAGGTTCGGCTTGAGAACGGGCACGAGGTGCTCGCGCATATCTCGGGCAAGATGAGGAAGTTCTTCATCAAGATCGCAATCGGCGATACGGTTACGGTCGAGATTTCCCCCTACGACCTTGGCAAGGGGCGAATCACCTATCGCCATAAGGCCTAAGAGTTGATTTTGGCACTTCCCCGGTTGTGAGGGGGCGTGTCGTCTGTCGTTTCATAAATCATTTAGTCAAAGTAAGGAGTACAACATGTCAGGTCATAGCCACTGGGCGACAATCAAGCGTGCAAAAGGCGCGGCGGATGCGAAGAAGGGTAAGATCTTCTCGAAACTCGGCAAGGAAATCACCATCGTCGTGAAGGCGAAGGGCGGCGATCCGGATAACAATCCGACGCTCCGTACGCTCATTGCGAAGGCGAAGGCCGCGCAGATGCCGAACGACAACATCGAGCGTGCCATCAAGAAGGGCACGGGCGAGCTTGAGTCGGCCGAAATGGTGGACGCCCAGTACGAGGGCATCAAGGGCGGCACGGCCGTCGTCGTCCGCGTGCTGACGGATAACAAGAACCGTGCGGCGGCCGAAGTCTCGAACGTCTTCAAGAAGAACGGTCTTGAACTGGCGAAGCCGGGCAGCGCGAGCCGCCTCTTCGATCGTCTCGGCCAGGTGATGATTCCGGCGGCGGACGGCGTGACGGAAGATCGCGTGATGGAAGTCGCCCTTGAGGCGGGTGCCGAGGATGTCGTCGCCGAGGATGGCGGCTTCACGGTGAAGTGCCAGCCGAACGACTTCGTGGCCGTTTCGGATGCCATCAAGGCGGCCGGGATTGCCATTGACGAGGAGGACTCCTCGATCGGTCTTGTCCCGAACATGATGAACCCGGTGAACGACGTTGCGACGGCGAAGGCCATCAACAAGTTCGTCGAGATGCTCGAAGACCTTGAGGATGTCCAGGACGTCTACACGAACATGGAGACGACCGACGAGGTCGATGCCGCCCTCGAAGCCGAGGGTTGAGTTCTCTCGCCACACTTGTTTCGGAGGCTGAGAATGCCGTTTGATACGGTTGAAGAATGCCTCAAGTCGTTGCGCGGCGGCGGCATCGTCCTTGTGACGGATGACACCGACCGCGAGAACGAGGGCGATTGCATTTGTGCCGCTCGGTTTGCAACGCTTGAGAACGTGAACTTTATGGCGACTCACGCCAAGGGGCTTATCTGTATGCCGATGAGTGCCGCGTGGTGTCGTAAGCTTGATTTGCCGCAGATGGTTCGCCAGAACACCGACAACCACCAGACGGCGTTTACTGTTTCGATTGATGCGGTTGAGACGACGACGGGGATTTCGGCGGCGGAGCGTGCGCTGACGGCGCAGGCCTGCGTACGCCCGGGCGTGAAGCCGTCGGACTTCCGTCGCCCGGGGCACATGTTCCCGCTGGAGGCGCGTGAAGGTGGCGTTCTCAAGCGTGCGGGACATACCGAGGCGACCGTTGACCTCTGCCGGTTGGCCGGTCTTGAGGAGGTCGGGCTGTGCTGTGAGGTCATGAAGGACGACGGCACGATGGCGCGGATGCCCGATCACATTGCCTTTGCGAAGAAGTTCGGGCTGAAGTTCCTTTCAATTGCCGACCTGATTGCCTATCGTCGGCGGACGGATCGGCTCGTCGAAGCAGTTGAGGATGTGGACTTGCCGACGGATCACGGGCATTTCCGCCTGAAGATGTACCGCTCGCGCATTTCGGGCCTTGAGCATCTGGCGCTCATCAAGGGCGACGTGACGACACCCGAGCCGGTTCTGACGCGTGTCCATTCCGAGTGCTTTACGGGCGATGTCCTCGGTAGCGAACGCTGCGATTGCGGTCATCAGCTGCACGCGGCGATGGAGATGATTGAACGCGAGGGGCGCGGCGTTATCCTCTATATGCGCCAGGAAGGGCGTGGCATTGGGCTTGCGAACAAGTTGCACGCCTATCGCAAGCAGGAGGAGGGACTGGATACGGTCGAGGCGAATGTCGCCCTTGGTTTCCCGCCCGACCTCCGCGACTATGGCGAAGGTGCTCAGATTCTCGCCGACCTCGGCATCCACAAGGTTCGGCTGATGACGAACAATCCCTGCAAGATTAAGGGACTGGATGGCTATGGCATTGAGATTACCGAGCGTGTGCCGATTGTGATTCCAGCAAATGCGCACGATCGCCGGTATCTGCAGACAAAGAAGGAGAAGATGGGGCATCTCATCTAAGCGGACGATGAAGGTTACGGTCATTGGAGATGGTGGTTGGGGTACGGCGAATGCCATGCTCCTGGCCGGGTATGGTCACGACGTCACCATCTGGGGTGCGTTTGCGGACTACATAGACGAGATGCGTCGGACGCGGAAGAACGCGAAGTTCCTGCCGGGGGTCGATCTGCCCGAAGGGCTTTCGCTGACGGCGGATCCGGCGGAGGCCGTCGCCGGGTCGGATGTCGTCGTGCTTGCGCCGCCCTCCAAGTATTTTGCGTCCGTTGTCGAGAAGTTCAAGGGACTTGTGACCGACAAAATGCTGGTCGTCTCGCTGACGAAAGGGCTGTGCGAGCGCACGAGCCGCCGCATGACGGAACTGGCGGAGGAGATTCTGGGCATTCCCGACGTGGTGGCCCTGGCGGGTCCGACGCATGCCGAGGAGGTGAGTCGCGGCATTCCGACGGCCATTGTCGCCGCCTGTCGTAATCTCGATCGGGCGAAGGCCGTGCAGCGGCTTTGGTCTGGTCCGCGCTTTCGTGTCTACACATCGGATGATCCCGTCGGCGTGGAGATTGGTGGTGCGGTCAAGAACGTCATTGCGATTGCCGTCGGCTGTTCGGATGGCATGGGGTATGGCGACAACACGCGGGCGGCGCTGATTACGCGTGGGCTTGCGGAGATGAAGCGCTTCGTGCTGGCGTACGGTGGTAAGCCCGAGACATTGTCGGGCTTGGCCGGTGTCGGCGACCTGATTGTGACGTGCACGTCGCAGCATTCGCGCAATCACACCGTGGGCTACCGACTTGGACAGGGTGAGAAGATTGCCGACATTCTCGCGTCCATGCAGATGGTCGCCGAGGGCGTGTGGAACTCGCGGGTCGTGCACGAACTGGCGGCCAAGATGGGTGTGGAGATGCCGATTTCGGATCTCGTCTACGCCGTGTGCTACGAGAACTACGATGCGCGTCAGGCGGCGACGGCAATTATGAGCCGTGACCTTAAGGGCGAGTAAAGGGTGGAGGCATGCGGGCCGACTTGTTTGGGATTTTCGCATTCTTCAGCTTCTGGCTCGGTGCCTGCATCGCGTCCTTCCTCAATGTCGTCATTTGGCGTGTGCCTCGCGGCGAATCCATCGTTTCGCCGCCCTCGCACTGCCCGAGGTGTGGCGCGTCGATTCGTTGGTTTGAGAACATCCCCATTCTCTCGTGGCTGGCCCTGCGCGGGCGGTGTTCGCGCTGCCACCTGCCGATTTCGCCGCGCTATGTGATTGTCGAGGCAATGGGCGGTGGACTCTTCCTCGCGGCGTTCCTTTCGGTCGGTCTCTTGGCACCTTTCCTCTGGGTTTGGATCTCGCTGATGATAGTCGGTACGTTCATCGACTTCGACCATCAGCTCCTGCCCGATTTCGTGACGGTGGGCGGAATGGTTTACGGGGTTGCGCTGGCACTGGCGTCCTCCTTTCTTCCTTTTCCCCTGATTCGGGATGCCTTTCCTCTTTTCCCGGCCCTTCAGCCGTTCGCCCTGCCGATTTATAATTCCCTCCTGGGATTGGCCCTTGGTTTTGGATCGCTTTGGCTTGTGCGGTTCTTTGGTTCGCGGGCGTTTGGCCGCGAGGCGATGGGGCTTGGGGACGTCTTTCTCATGGGGGCGATTGGCGCCCTGTTCGGTCCGCTCTCGGTCATCGTGACGCTGATTGTCTCGTCCATTACTGGCTCGATTGTCGGATGTGGACTCATTGCGGTTTCCAAGGCGCGGCTTGGCAATTTCGTTTCGATACCCTTCGGACCCTATCTGTGCCTCGGGTGTTTGGCGTGGATGTTCTATGGACCGGAGTTGGTTGGCTGGTATGTGAATCTGATGAAGTGAGGTGCGCAAGATGAAGAAGACCTATCTTTCGGCGAATGACTATCTTCAGGATGAATGGCGGTTGGCGGCGGCCATCAAGAAGTCTGGCTGGCGGCCGGACATCCTCATTGCTCTCTGGAGGGGTGGCGCACCGGTCGGCGTTTCGCTTCACGAGTTCTTCAAGTGCGCCGGCTGGTCGATTCAGCACATGCCGCTCAAGTGCGCGAGCTACACGGGCATCGGCGAGAACAAGGGCGGGGTCGTCTTTACGCATGGCGATGTCATCTTCAGTATGCTGCGCAAGGGCGACCGCGTCCTTGTGGTGGACGATGTCTTCGATACGGGCAAGACGGCCGAGGCCGTTCATGCGCGAATCAGCGAGACGGGGGCCGAGATGCGCATGGCGTGCGTCTACTGGAAGCCCGGCAAGAACCAGACGAATCTGAAGCCCGACTATTTCGTCAAGGATGTCGGCAATGACTGGATTGTCTTTCCGCACGAGATTGAGGGTCTGACGGACGAGGAAATCCGCGAGAAGGATCCGATGCTGGCCGAGACGCTGGCCGGTGTGAGGAACGCGCAATGAAGTGTGAGATCTGCCATAAGAACGAGGCCCAGACCGTTCTCCACCGCAAGAAGGACGGCGCGGACGAGGAACTCTATGTCTGCCGTGCGTGTGCGGAAAAGGAGCGCGTCCAGCGGCAGAAGAAAAGCCAGAGTACGCGCCGCGTGAAGAACGTGCCGCCGACGGAACTCTCGCTTTCCATTTCGGGCATCACGCCGAATACGCCGCCACCGCCGCAGGTTCTTGAGGCTTTGATGAAGGCCATGAATGGCGTGGTGAACGGCTTCGACCAGATTGAGAAGTCCGTCCGCAGCATTCCGCCGCGCAATGAGATGCCATGCAAGAGCGTTCGCCCGGAATTTCGCATTGGGAAGTATCTGCACCTTGAAGGACTCAACCTCATCGGTGAGCTTGATGCCATCCATCGGGCGATGAACGCGCTTGAAATGCAGCTCGTCGGTGTGGATGCCGACGGTCTTCATGCCGTGGGGCACGTCTACACCCTGCGGTATGCGGACAACCCGGCGCGGGCTGAGCGGGCGTTGCAGGAACTCGTTGAGCAGGAACGCAATGCGCGTGTTCGGCTGTTTGAGGAAATGCCGCGCATTTTCGGCGATTCGCTCTGCCGCGCCTTGGCTGTCATGAAGAACTGTCGGCTTCTCTCGCCCGGCGAATTCTTCGATTTGCTGTCGCCCATCCGTCTGGCGACGCTGGAGGACCTCCTCGATGGCGTGTCGCGTGCCGATGTGGAGAAGTGGATGTCGTCCATTGACCTGACGTCGCGAGAGGACAAGTTGACGCCCGAAGAGCGTGACCGTGTGGACGGCAGTCGGGCGGATGAGATGAATCGACGCTTTGAGGATGTCGTCCTCAGCGAGCGAGCGGAGGGTAAGTTTCTGTGAACCTGAAATTGACGAAGAATGCGAGTGACGCACTGAATGCGGCCGAGAGTTGTGCGCGGCAGTTGGGGCACGACCACATCGGGTCCGAGCACATCTTTCTCGCCCTGTTGGCGATACCGAACGCCCAGGCTTGCCAGCGGCTGGTACGGCTTGATTTGGCGTTGGACGACTTGGCGGAGTCGATGCGCACGATGATTGCCGGCAGTTCAGATGCGATGCTCCAGAAGGGACCGCTGCCTCTGACGGCGCGGACACGCAAGGTGCTCAACATTGCGCAGATTGAGGCTGGTTCGAACAACATCATTGACACGGTTCACCTGGTCACGGCCATGTTGCGCGAGGGCGAGAACGCCGCCGCGCAGTTGCTGTTTAACGCCGGCGTGACGGTGGAGAAGTTCCTGGCGGCCGGGACGCAGGGTGGGGCCTCGGAGGAAGGCGAGCCGCCCGAGGAAAGCGACCCGAACGCCGAGGATGGGGCGGATGCCGCGGATTCTGGTTCGTCGCAGACGTCGACCGGGGCGAATGGCAAGCAGCAGAAGACGCCGACCATCAACGCCTTTGGGCGCGACCTGACGGACTTGGCCCGACAGGGGTTGCTCGATCCCGTCATCGGACGCGAGAAGGAACTCCGCCGCGTCATTCAGGTCCTGTGCCGCAGGACGAAGAACAACGCCGTTTTGCTTGGCGAGGCTGGTGTCGGCAAGACCGCCGTCGCCGAGGGGCTTGCTCAGGCGATTCATCGCGGTGCCGTCCCCGAACGGATGCAGAACAAGCGCGTCGTGGCGTTGGACATGGCGCGGATGGTCGCCGGTACGCAGTATCGCGGGCAGTTCGAGGAGCGGCTGAAGAAGGTCATTGACGAGACTCGGCGGGCGGGCAACATCATCCTCTTCTTGGATGAAATCCATACGATGGTCGGAGCGGGTGGTGCCGAGGGCGCGATGGATGCCGCGAACATCCTCAAGCCGGCCCTGGCGCGTGGTGAGCTGCAGGTCATCGGTGCGACGACCCTGAAGGAATACCACAAGTCCATCGAGAAGGATGCCGCGCTGGAGCGTCGCTTCCAGACGGTACAGGTCGAGGAGCCTTCGATTTCCGACGCGGTCGATATTTTGGCGGGCATTGCCCCGAAGTACGAGGAGCACCATTCGGTGAAGTTCTCGCCCGAGGCGTTGCGGGCGGCCGTTGAACTGACGGCTCGCTACCTGCCGTCGCGGCAGTTGCCCGACAAGGCGATTGATGCGATGGATGAGACGGGGGCGCGACTGCGGATGGCCGCGAGCGTGCGCCCACGCGATCTGACGGATCGACAGGATCATCTTGACGCATTGCGTGAGCAGAAGGACGAGGCTGTCCAGCGCGGCGATTTTGATGCGGCGGCCAACTGCCGCGAGCAGATCAAGGTCGAGACGAGTGCCTTTGCCGCCGCGTTGAAGAAGTGGAAGGAGACCCACGCCGAGGAGGTCATTCCCGTTTCTGAACAGGATGTCTCCGAAACGGTCAGCCTGATGAGCGGCGTTCCCGTCGAGCGGATGAACACGACCACCTCCGAGAAACTCCTCGGAATGGAGAAGGCCCTCGGCGAGGTCGTCATTGGACAGAACGAGGCCATCAGCGCAATCTCACGCGCCCTGCGGCGTAGCCGCGCCTTTCTCGCGGATCCGAAGCGGCCCATCGGGAGTTTCCTCTTCCTCGGACCGACGGGTGTCGGCAAGACGCACCTCGCCAAGATGCTGGCCGAGCGTGTCTATGGGGACGAAAAGGCCCTGATTACGCTCGATATGTCGGAGTTCCAGGAAAAGTATTCCTCAAGTCGACTGGTTGGTGCTCCGCCTGGCTATGTGGGGTACGATGAGGGTGGACAGTTGACCGAAAAGGTCCGCCGCCGTCCCTATTCGGTCATTCTCTTCGATGAGTTCGAGAAGGCGAATTCGGATGTGATGAACATTCTCCTGCAGATTCTCGACGATGGTCGTCTGACGGACGGACAGGGGCGGGTCATCGACTTCAGGAACACGATTGTCATCTGCACGGCGAACCTCGGGTTTGATTTTGCACGGGAGGGCCATGCGCTGGGCTTCGCGTCGGATACGGCGGAAACAAGCCATGATGTGCTGAAGGAGAAGCTGTTGGCGGAAGCGCGGCGGACTTTCCGTCCCGAACTTCTGAACCGTTTCGACGAGATGGTCGTCTTCCACAAGCTTGACAAGGCGGCGATGGAACGCATTCTCCAGTTGGAGATTGACAAGTTGCGTCCCCGTCTCAAGCGGGCGAATATCACGCTTTCGCTTGATGCGGCGGCACTCGACTTCCTCGTGGAGAAGGGGACGGATTCGGCGCTTGGGGCGCGTCCGCTCCGCCGCGTGGTTCAGACATACATTGAGGATCCGCTGGCCGACCTCCTGCTTGAGGGCAAAGCGAAGTCGCGCATTCGCGTTCGACTGGCAAAGGACGGCAAGTCATTGAAATTCTAATCGGGACAGGACGCCATGCGACTTGAAAATATCCGCAACTTCTGCATCATTGCCCATGTCGACCATGGCAAGACGACGCTTTCGGACCGCATCCTTGAACTGACGCACGCTATCTCGGCCCGTGAACTCAAGGAACAGACGCTGGATGCCATGGACCTTGAGCGAGAGCGCGGCATTACAATCAAGTCGCACCCCGTGTCGATGGAATACCACGCCCGGGACGGAAAGAAGTACCTGTTCAATCTGCTGGATACGCCCGGTCACGTGGACTTCGCCTACGAGGTCTCGCGTTCGATGGGGGCCTGCGAGGGGGCACTCCTGGTCGTGGATGCCGCGCAGGGCGTCGAGGCCCAGACGGTTGCCAATACCTACTTTGCGCAGGATGCGAAACTCGAAATCGTGCCCGTTCTGAACAAAGTTGACCTCCCCGGGGCGGATGTGAAGGAGGTCAGTCGCGAGATTGAGGACATTCTCGCGATTCCGATGGATGATCCGCTGCTGGTCTCGGCGAAGACGGGGATGGGGTGTCCGGATGTGCTGGAGGCGATTGTCAAGCGCATTCCGCCGCCCGAGACGCGGGGCATCGATGCGCCGCTCCGTGCGCTTGTCTTCGATTCCGTCTTTGATGAGTTCCGTGGAGTCATTACCTACGTCCGTGTAATGGACGGGTCGATCAAGGCTGGGCAGGGCGTGACGTTCATGGCCAGCGGCGTGTCGACGACTATTCACGAGGTGGGTATTTTCTCGCCGGGAAAGAAGCCTGTCGACCATTTGGAGGCTGGCCAGGTCGGCTATCTTGTCGGAACTGTCAAGGACCCGAGCGAAATCAAGATTGGCGACACGGTGACGACGACGAAACTCGGTGCGACGGAACCGCTGCCGGGCTTCCATGACATTCATCCGACGGTCTTCTGCGGCATTTATCCCATGTCGACGGATGAGTTCCCGAAGGTTGCGCAGGGGCTTGAGAAGTTGCACCTGAACGATTCGGCGTTCACTTTCCACCACGAGAGTTCGTTGGCGCTCGGCTTCGGCTTCCGTTGCGGATTCCTTGGACTCCTGCACATGGAGATTGTTCAGGAGCGTCTGCGCCGCGAGTTCGGGTTGGACATCATCTCGACGGCTCCCGGTGTCGTCTACAAGATCAAGATGAAGAATGGCGAGGTCAAGGATCTCGACAATCCGCTCCAGATGCCCGATCCTTCAGCCTATGAGTCCATCTCTGAGCCGATTCTCAAGGCGCGCATCATTACTCCGACGGATTCGATTGGTGACGTGATGCGTATTGTGATGGATCGCCGTGGGGCCGTTGAGGGGACCGAGTCAATGGACTCGAAGCGCGTCATGTTGCACTGCACATTGCCGCTGAACGAGATCCTGATTGACTTCCACGACACCCTGAAGAGTGTCTCGCATGGCTATGCCTCGATGGACTACGAGCCGGCGGGCTACCGCGAAGCGGACATCGTGCGGATGGACATCCTGCTTAATTCCGAGACGGTGGATGCCTTTGCGACGATGGTGCACCGTGACAAGGCCCGTGCGCGTGGTCTTCAGATGTGCAAGGCACTCGCCGAGACGATTCCGCCTCACCAGTTCAAGATTCCCGTGCAGGCGGCAATCGGTAAGGAAATCATCGCCCGCGAAGACATTCGGCCCTTCCGAAAGGACGTCTTGGCAAAACTCTACGGCGGCGATGTGACGCGCAAGATGAAGGTTCTTGAGAAACAGAAACGCGGCAAGGCCCGAATGAAGGAGTTTGGACATGTCAATGTGCCGCAGTCCGCGTTTGTCGCCGTCTTGAAGGGGACTCTATGATTAAGAAACTGGTCGTCATTGCCGGAAGTGGATCCTATCCGCGCCTGATTGTCGAGGGTGCGAAGAAGGCCGGTGTGCAGCAGGTCGATGTTGTCGCGATTGCCGGGTCCACCAGCAGGGCGACGCGCAAGGCCGCCGACCATGTCATCCCGATTACCATTGGAACAATTGCGGAAAACATTCGCCGCGTTGGTACGATGGGGTACGATGGGGCCATCCTCGCGGGGCAGGTGAATCCGCTCTCACTCTTCAGCGGGCGCTTCGACCGCGAGGTGCAGTCCTGGCTGGATGAGTTGCCCGTCAAGACGGCGCATACCGTTTTCTCAAAACTGGTCGAGAAGTTCGCCGAAAGCGGAATCACCATTCTGCCGGCGAGCCTTTACATGGACGACCACCTGCCGATGGTTGGGACGCTGACGGCGCGTGGCTTTACGGCGGAGGAGGCGAGCGACGTCGCCCACGCGGCGGAAGTTGCACACGATGTCGGTGTGCACGATGTCGGACAGACCGTCATGGTGAAGAAGGGAATGGTTCTCGCCGTTGAGGCCTTTGAGGGGACGAATCGGGCCATTCGGCGCGGCGGACGGCTGGGCGGAAAGGGTTCCGTCCTTTTCAAGGCGGCCCGTGAAGGGCACGATATGCGCTTTGACATCCCCGTCATCGGTCTCAAGACCCTGAAGGTTATGCGTCGGGCGGGCGTGACGGCTCTTGGGTTTCAGGCCGGGCGACTGATTGTTCTTGACCGTGAGGCGGTCATCGACTTCGCCAATCGCCACAACATCGCCATCGTTGGTGTCGATTCGGGCCTGCCGCCCGCGCCACTTCGCCCCTAATTTTCAACTGGGAGGTCCAACCGTATGCGAATACTGTTGCTGGCGGGTGAGGAATCGGGCCTGATTTATGCCCGTGGAATACGCGCACTGCTTGCAGGTCATGAGGTGCGGGGCTACCAGGACTACGGCTTTGAAACGACCGATCTGGCCGTGATGGGCTTCGGGGCCGTCCTGCGTCGACTGCCGTTCTTTCTCGGTGTCAAGCGGACGATGGAGCGGGCGATTGACGAATGGAAGCCGGATGTCGTCTGCACTATTGATTACCCAGGGCTGAATCTCAAACTTGCCGCGTATGCCAAGGCACGGGGCATTCGGGCAATCCATGTCGTCTGTCCTCAGGTCTGGGCGTGGAAGCAGGGCCGCATCCCGAAGATTGAGGCGGCACTTGACCACCTCTGCTGTTTTTTCCCATTTGAGCCGAGACTGTTCAAGCCGGATTTTGCGACATTCGTTGGGCATCCGCTCTTGGCGGATTTCGCGGCGGATCAGTCGGTGAATGCGGCAAGAGAGTCGTCGGTTGGTCAGGGCGGCCGTCAGCTTGTGGCGCTTCTGCCCGGGAGTCGGCGCGGCGAAATCGAGCGCATCCTGCCCGTTCTGCTTGCTGCCGTCCCGCTGATTGAAAATGCGCGGTTTGTCATCCCGGCCGCCAACGAGTCCGTTCGGCACCTGATTGACGCCCTGGTTCGAAAGGCGTCCTGCGAGTCGAAAGTCGAAACCCGTCTGGGTGGTGCGCGGCAGCTTTTGTGTCAGGCGGACTGCGCGGCAGTGGCCAGTGGAACGGCGACGCTGGAGGCCGCCATTGCCGGTTGCCCGACCGTGCTCGTCTATCGTGTGAGCGCGGCACTGGCTGCCTTCGCCCGACGCGTCATCCGTGGCACGAAGTACATCGGGCTTGCAAATGTCATCTGGGATCGGTGCGTTGAGAAGGGGACGGATGCACTCACCGCGCAGTCCCCAATGCCGGAACTCCTGCAGGAGAACTTCACGGCTCCGCATGTGGCGGAGTGTCTGAACCGCTGGCTGAGGGATTCCTCGGCGCGGGCAACCGCCAAGGCGCAACTGGCACTGACCGTCAATGCTCTTCGCACGGAAGGCGAGTCGCCATTCGCGGCGATTGTCCGCATTCTGTTGGGGGCCTGACGTCCGACGCGTATAATGCACGAATAAGAAACGCGGCAACGTCTTTTGGGCGTTGCCGCGTTTGTGCTTCGGCCTGAAACCGCTCGCTTACTTTGCCGCGAGGTAGGCGTTGATTCCAGCGGCGGCACGACGGCCCTCGCCCATGGCGAGAATGACGGTTGCCGCGCCGAGGACGATGTCGCCCCCGGCAAAGACACCGGGAATCGACGTGGCATTCGTCTCGGGATTGACGACAATGTTGCCGCGCTTGTTGACTTCCAGCCCTTCGGTTGTGGTCGGAATCAGCGGATTGGAGGCGTTGCCGACGGCAACGACGACCGTGTCGACATCAAGGACGAATTCGCTGCCAGGGATGGCAACGGGGGAGCGGCGTCCCGAGACATCGGGTTCGCCCAGTTCGTACTTCAGGCACTCAAGGCCGGAGACATGGCCGTTCTCATCCCCGAGGACGCGCTTGGCGTTCTGAAGGACGCGGAATTCGACACCCTCCTGCTTGGCGTGATGAACCTCCTCAATACGGGCCGGCATCTCGGCCTCGCTCCGACGATAGACGAGGTAGACCTTGTCCGCTCCGAGACGAAGGGCCATACGGCTCGCATCCATGGCGACATTGCCGCCGCCGAGGACGGCCACGCGCTTGCCGTGCCAGAAGGGGGTGTCGGCATGAGCTTCGTCGTAGGCCTTCATCAGGTTGGCACGCGTCAGGTACTCGTTGGCGCTGAAGACACCGGTCAGGTTCTCGCCTTCAATGCCCATGAACTTCGGAAGCCCCGCACCCGTACCGACGAACACCGCGTCAAAGCCGTCCTTATCCATGAGATCGGTCAACTTGCGCGTCCGGCCGACGACGAAGTTCGTGTCGATGGTCACGCCAATCTTCTCAAGACCCTCAATCTCGTGCTGGACGATGGACTTCGGGAGACGGAATTCGGGAATGCCGTAGACGAGCACGCCGCCGCACTTGTGGAACGCCTCGAACATTGTGACGCTGTGGCCGGCCTTGGCGCAGTCCGCCGCGCAGGTGATGGAGGCGGGACCCGAACCAATGACGGCGACGCGCTTGCCCGTCTTCGGGGCGCAGGCGACGGCCTCTTCGGTCTTGTTCGTGCGGGCGAGGTCGGCGCAGAAGCGCTCAACGCGCCCGATGGCCACGGCCTTGTCGACGTTCTTGAGAATCTTGCCGACCGTGCAGAACTTCTGGCACTGCTTTTCCTGCGGGCAGACGCGTCCGCAGACGGCCGGAAGAAGCGAGGTCTCCTTGATAATCTTCAGGGCACCGGCGAAGTCTCCCTCGGCCGCCTTTGCGAGGAAGCCCGGGATGTTGATTGCCACGGGGCAACCCTGCATACAGGGCTTTGCCGCGCAGTTCAGACAGCGGCTGGCCTCGGTCTTTGCCTGCTCGGCGGTGTAGCCGAGCGCGACTTCGTTCATGTTGTGCGCCCGCACGGCCGGATCCTGCTCCGGCATCGCCTGCGGCGCAATCGCCATTCTCTCTTTAGGTGTCATTTTGTGAAAATCCCGGCTTTGCAAACGTGTTCACGCGCCGCGGCTTCCTGCGGCTTGAAGGCGGCCATGCGCTTTGTCATCTGGTCCCAGTCGACCTTGTGTGCGTCGAACTCGGGCCCATCCACGCAGACGAACTTCGTCTCGCCGCCAACGGTGATGCGGCAGCCGCCGCACATGCCCGTGCCGTCAATCATAATCGTATTGAGCGAGACGGTCGTATGGACATTGAACGGCTTTGTCGTGAGCGCACAGAACTTCATCATGATCGGCGGGCCGATGGCGATGACCTCGTCGACTTCGCCGCGCTCGCAGAGTTCCTTGAGCGGTTCCGTCACAAGTCCCTTGCGTCCCGAAGAGCCGTCATCCGTCATGAGGATGAGCTTGTCGCCGGCGATGGCGCGCATTTCCTCCTCCATCACGAAGAGGTCCTTGTTGCGGGCACCCATGATGATGGTCACGTCGTTTCCGGCGGCCTTGAGGGCCTGGGCGATCGGGTGCATCGGTGCAACGCCGATGCCGCCACCGACGCAGACCACGCGGCCGGGCTTTTCGCCGTTTGTGCCGCGAATGGAGGTCGGACGGCCGAGCGGGCCGAGCAGGGCGGCGATGGAATCGCCCTCATTGAGTTGGGCGAGCTTCATCGTCGTCGCGCCAACCGTTTGGTAAATGAGCGTAATCGTACCTGCGGCGGGGTCGGCATCGGCGATGGTCAGGGGAATGCGTTCGCCATAGTCGCCGTCCACCATCAGGATGATGAACTGCCCGGCTTTGCGTTCCTGCGCAATCAGCGGTGCCTCAACCTCGATGCGGTAGACATTCGCGGAGAGTTGCCGTTTCTTGATAATCTTGTTCATGGGAGCGCGTATTATATCATATTTGGGCTTCGTTCGGCACTCCCATCGAAACGAGCGGAGTCTTCTTTGCGGACTTCGTGCCGAAAAAGTGCCGTGAACGGAGGGGCGAAGTGCCCAAGGCGGGGGAGACCTCTGCCCACCGTCCGTTCGGGGGATGCGGACGACGCGAAACTGTCGTGCCCATCGGAAGAAAACTTACTCATGAGTAACTTTAGACTTACTGCCCAGTAAGTTTTGATTTACTGCCCAGTAAGTCTCCGTCCGATGGGCACGGGAGGCGCGGCACTTGCCCTTGCCGCGTTGGGGCCGTGCCCATGAGCATCCGCCGCGAAGCCGCTTGCGCGTCGGAATCCTGCGTTTGGCGTATGTTTCGTCCGGTTATGGGCGGACGGGCGCATGCGCCCGCTGGATCGGGGCAATCCGCCGCGCAGGCCCTGTGTTTCTCATCGACGGACTCGGTTGTTGTCGTTTGTGACAGGTCCATGTTCCCCGAAATGTCCGTGGACTTCGCAAACTGCCGCGCCGTTCTTGTGTTCAAATTGCTGTGCAGTGGAGCTGAACAGGCGTTTTGCCGAGCCATTGGGCTTTACAATTTTCCCACAGAATCTGCCGAGTGTGGTATAATTCGCAGCAATGATTTCGTATGTCAGAGGTGTGTTGGTGGAAAAGGAACCGATGCGGGCCGTTGTTGAAGCTGCCGGTATCGGGTACGAGATTCTCATACCCTTGACGACCTTTGACCGTTTACCGCATACGGGGGCCGAAGTCAAATTGCTTGTCCATCATCTTGTTCGAGAGGATGACGAAATCCTCTTCGGCTTTGCGACGGCCGCTGAACGCGAGATGTTTGCGAAACTGACGGCCGTGAGCGGGGTGGGGCCGAAGATTGCACTTTCCATTCTGTCGGGTTCGTCCATTGGAGAGCTTGCACTGGCGATTGCGAGTGGCAATGCGAAGCGACTTTCGTCCATTAAGGGCGTGGGCAAGAAGACGGCCGAGAAGATTTGCATTGAACTCAAGGACAAGGTGAACGCGCTTGAGGGGTTGGCCGCAACGGCACGAGATGCGAAGGGGACGGCCTCGCCGATGCTGCACGATGCGATTCTGGCGCTGTCGGCACTCGGCTTCAACGAGGAGACGGCCAACAAGATGGTCAGTCAGGTGATTGCGGTGAAGCCTGATGTAAAGGATGTCGAAACGATTGTTCGAATGGCACTTTCGGGAAAATAAGAATAGGAGAGTTCCGCGATGATGAGCCGAAGAGTTATGGGGTTGGTTGCGGTTTTTGCCGTTGCGACCGTGTTTGCGGGCGAGCGTGTTCCGCTTTGGCCGGAGGGAAAGATGCCAGATGCCCAGCCGCACCAAATTGCCGCGATGCTTGATGAGGCGCGGCAACCAGGCTTCAAGCCCGAGGAGCATCGTATGCCGTATGTCGAGTGGTTTGATGCGCCGACGAATAAGACGGTCAACGGGTGCATCATTCTCATTTCGGGCGGGTCCTATGAAGTCTGTTGCGACATGAGTCTCGTTAAGCTTTGGCGCGAGCGGTTTACGGATCTTGGCTTCCAATGTGTCAATCTCGTCTATCGTACGCCGCGTCCGAGGGGTGGGTTGCCCATTTACAAGAGTGCCTGGGACGATGGTCAGCGTGCCGTTCGCTACGTGCGGTCGCAGGCCGAGAAGCGCGGGTTCAGTGCCGAGAAGATTGGCGCCATTTCAATGTCGGCTGGTTCGCATCTGAACGTCCTCTTGGCGACGAGTTCGCAGACGCCTGCCTATGAGGCAATTGATGAGTTGGACAAGGTCCCCTGTCATCTGAACTTTGCCATGGCCAACGCAATCGCCTACGGGGTGACGGATGGGTATGGAATTCCGAATACGCGGGATGGCGATGCGATTGACGCGAAGATTGACCCAGCATTCAAGTTCGATTCGAAGACTTGTCCAATGTGGATGTCGCACGGCGGGGCGGATATCTATTCTCCATTTTCGGCAACGCTTGTTTATCGGCGGCTTCGCCAGATGAAGATTCCTGCCGAACTTCATCTCTATCCAGATAAGTGGCATGGTGCGTATGGACTTGATCGTGCAGTTGAGTTCCTGACACAGATGGGCATCCTTGGGCCGCTTGCGCCGGAGGTCAAGATTATGGATCGGTATGCGAGCGACGAGGTCCGGGGTGAGCATATCACGGAACCCATTTGGCCCGAGGGCAAGATGCCCGACGTCCAGACCAACCAGTGCACGCCGCACCTTGAGTGGCATCTGCCGAAGGTGCTGAAGACCAAGGCGATTCAGATTGTCTATTCGGGTGGTGGTTATTTCGGAAACGATGAAAACGGTTTCGAAGTGGCACCCGTTCGCCGTTATCTGAACGAGAAGGGCATGACGGTCGTCACGATGAAATACCGTACGCCGCGGCCATTGCATGGTCTTGCGAAGCATACGACGGCTTGGCAAGATGTCCAGCGCGCCATTCGCATCGTCCGTAAAGAGGCTGTTGCGCGGGGGCTCGACCCGAATCGGATTGGTATTATGGGCTCCTCGGCTGGCGGTCATCTGACCTTGATGGGGGCGACGAGTTCAAGGCATCGTGCCTACTGGCCGATTGACGCGATTGACAAGTTATCCTGCGATGTGCAGTGGGCGGTGGCGATTTATCCGGCCTATGCGCTGACGGATGGCGTTGACAATTGGAACACGACGGGTGGAAATGACGACAGCGCCCGTCTCGTGCCGGAGTTTTCGTTCGATCCGTCGACGCCGCCGATTCTCTTTCTACATGGCGATGCGGATGGCTGGGCGGCGATGAACTCGGTCAAATGTTGGGAGCAGCTTCGTCGTATGGGTATTCAGGGTGAGCTCCATACCCTGGCGACGCGAAGCCATTGCTTCCAGCGTCAGGCGACCCCGGGGACGGGTAGCTATACTTGGCTCGATCGCATTTGGGAGTTTCTGACGGAAAAAGGGTTCAATAAGTAACGTAAGATAAAGGAGGAAAGGACAATGAGGAAGATTCTTGTTTTCTGTGCACTTGCCTGGATGGTGGCGTGGGGTGCCTGTGGCGAAGTGCCGCGTTCGTCGGGTACGACCTTTGTGCGCGATGCCCTGCAGCCCTATGTGGATGACGGTCGCTTGCCGGGAGGGATTGCAATTCTTTACAATGATGGTGTGCAGGAAACGACGTGCATTGGGTATGCGGATGTCGCGGCGAAACGTCCAATCTCGCTGGACGATTCCTACATGCAGTGCTCGCAGACGAAGGGCTTTTGTGGCGTGACGGTTGCGAAACTGGTTGAGGAAGGGAAGATTTCGCTGGACGATCCTGTCTCGAAGTATCTGCCAGAGTTTGGCACTTTGTGGGTCAAGGTTGCCGAATCGAATGAGGTTGTGACGCTTCGGAAGGCAAAGAATGTGCTGACGGTGCGTATGGTAATGAACCACACGGGCGGTTTTCCGTTCGAGATTCCTGCAAAGCAGGCGAACATCCCCGGCGGTGGTTGGTCGGGGGGGATGCCGATTCGCTCGGTGGCGGCAACGGCGGCCGCTCAACCGCTTCTCTTTGAGCCGGGCACGAAGGTTCAGTATTCCAATACCGGCATTGACATTGGCGCGGCGATTGTTGAGACGGTGACGGGCAAGCGGTGGGAGGACTATCTCAAGGAGACCGTGCTTGATCCTCTCGGCATGAACTCCACCTGGTTTTGGCCGACGGACGCACAGCTTTCGCGGCAGATTGAAATGTACAAGGTCTTCAAGGACAAGCCTGCCGAGCATATGGTCCAGAATGGTTGGGAACAGCGTCCGTACAATGGTCGGCACGTCTTCGCCTCGGCAGGGGCGGGACTGTGGACAACGGCGAATGATCAGATTAAGTTCTACAAGATGCTCATGAATCTTGGTCTCGGCGACAATGGTGTGCGCATTCTCAAGGAAGAGACTGTCAAGACGATTCTCGCGGCAACAACCCGTGCACCGACGATGCCCGGCTATTCGCTCGGGCTTGGTACGCCGATGGTGGATAGCGAAAACGAGTGGTTTGGCCATGGTGGCGCCTGGGGGACGAACTGCATGGTCAACTGGCATAAGAAGCAGCTCAAGCTGTGGGTCGTTCAAGTGGGTGGCGGAAATGGCTGGGCTTGGACGGAGGCCTACAACAAGGCCGTGGATGCATTTTTCAAGACAAAAATTGACGATGCGGCGACAAGGGAATATACGGGCCGCACGAAATAAAGGAGTAACTGGAAATGTCAGACGTCAGAGTCAGGTTCGCACCCTCGCCAACGGGCAAGGTTCACATCGGGAATATCCGTGCGGCAATTTACAATTGGCTGTATGCGCGGCATACGGGCGGTAAGTTCCTCCTGCGTGTAGAGGATACGGACTTGGAGCGCTCGACCCCGGAGGCGATTGCGGTTCTCATGGATTGCATGAAGTGGCTTGGACTGGATTACGATGAGCCGGTCTTCTACCAGACGAAAAATGTGAAGCGTCATCTGGAGTGTGTGGAGAAGCTCCTGGAGATGGGCCGCGCCTACAAGGTCGAGAAGACGTCGCGGGATGGCAAGACCGGTGTCGTGACGATGTTTCGTATGCCGAAGGAGGGGACGATTGAATTCGACGACATCGTCAAGGGCCACATGGCGAAGAAGGCCGAGGATGTCCAGGATTTTGCCATTGTCCGTTCGGACGGTTCGCCTATCTTTCACATTGCAAATGTCGTTGACGATATCGACCAGGGAGTGACGCACATCATCCGTGGGGACGACCATGTCGAGAACACCTTCAAGCACATTGAGATTTTCAAGGCACTTGGTGCGCCGATTCCCAAGTATGGACATCTCTCGATGATTGTGAACCAGCAGGGAAAGCCCTACTCGAAGCGCGACGGCGCGGCGTTTGTTGGTGAATTTCGCGAGCAGGGATACCTGCCCGAGGCTCTCTTCAACTATCTTCTGCTGTTGGGATGGAATCCAGGTGATGACCGTGAGGTCCTGACACGTGAGGAAATGATTGAACTCTTCGACCTTGAAAAGGTTCACGTGACGGCGGCGAAGTTCGACCTCAAGAAACTTCAGTGGATGAACGGTGAGTACGTGAAGCGTTTGCCGCGTGCGACATTTGAGTCAGAACTTCGTTCGCGGGTCGCGGCGGCTGGTTTGACGATTCCTGACGGATTCAACATGCCGATGCTCATTGACCAGTTGCAGGTTCGCACGAAGTTCCTGAACGATATGCCGGGCAATTGCGCCTACTTCTTCACCGATGACTATCCGTATGACGAGAAGTCGGTTGAGAAGCGCCTCCATAAGGAAGGTGTCAAGGAGACGCTTCTCGACTTGGCCGATCGTTTTGAGAAGTTGCCCGAATGGACGGCGGCCTCGGGTGAGGCGATGGTCAAGGAACTTTCGCAGGGCAATGGAATGGGACCGTGGGTTCATCCGATTCGTGTGGCCGTTTCGGGGCGCATGGATGGACCAGGGCTCTTCGAGATGCTGGAATTGCTTGGGCGCGAGAAGACGGTTGCGCGCTTGCGTAAGACGGCGGGTATGCTGTGAAGACACTTCTCGTCGGTTACAAGGCGGCGGACCTGACCCCGCAACTTTTGGCAGGGGATGTGGTCTGTCATGTCCTCGATGTCTATCACAAGCACGCGATTGAGAAGGTTTACCCTTCGGCGCATGTCGTTTGTGAGCCGAATGTGCCAAAAGGCGATTGGCAACTCATCCGTTTTCGGACGGGACCGAAAGTGATGTCGGGAGAACTCGCGCTCGATCTGCTTCAGGAAATCCACCTGCTTCTCAAGGAGTCGGGCGGCAAGTTGGAGGTTGATTTTGTCGGGCGTGAGCGTGACCGGAACGATTTGTTGAACAAGGTGAAGGATTCGCCCGATCGGGTTCGCAGTTTTCGGGCGGAGTGGCTGGCCAGTGTGCCGGGTGGTCCCAAGGTGACATTCGCAAGTTATCCGGGGTGCTTTTGTCACCGTCGGTTGGACGAGGGGGGGCTCGCCTTGGCGGAGGTGGTGTCAAGACAGTTGCGTGAGCGCGGCGGAAATGAGCCGATTCGGCTTCTGGACATGGGGTGCGGCTGTGGACTGGTTGGACTGCTCATCGCCAGTGTTGTGCCGAATGTGAAGTTGACGATGATTGACTCTTATTCCCGGTCGGTTGCCGCCGCTCGGGAAAATGCGGCTCATCAGGGCGTTGAGGCCGAAGTCGTCATGACGGATGATGGCATTGATCGGCTCAAGGGCGTCAAGCATCGCTTCGATGTCTTTGTTGGCAATCCACCCTATTACAGCGACTATCGCATTGCCGAGGTCTTCCTTGAGGCGGCCCGCAAGTCGCTGAAGTCGGGGGGCGTCTGCTATACGGTCGTCAAGAACGACGCAGGGCTTAAGCCCGTGCAGGAGAGGTGTTTCCCGTCAGTTGAGGTGATTCGTCGGCGCAACTACTGCGTACTGAAGAGTGTGCAACCTCCGCATGAGAACATGAACAGGGTAAAAGGAGATTGAAATGCAAACCGTGACAACACAAATCAAGAATTCCATGGCCTCGTCCAGCTGGATTCGTCGAATGTTCGAGAAGGGGCTGGAACTCAAGCGTGAGTTCGGGGAGGATGCCGTCTGTGATTTTTCGCTTGGCAACCCCGATGTGCCGCCGCCAGCGAAGACGAGGGATGAGCTGATTCGATTGGCGGATACGGCCGTTCGACCCTTGGGTCTCGGTTACTGCCCGAATGCGGGTATTCCGTCCGTGCGCGAGACGATGGCGGCGTATCTGTCGCGTCAGCAGGAAACGCCTGTTGCCGCGAAGGACGTGGTGATGACGGTGGGTGCCGCAGGGGCACTCGTCTCATTCTTCCGTGCGGTTGTTGAGCCGGGAGATGAGGTGATTACGCCTGCACCTTATTTCGTGGAGTACGGTGCGTATTGCGGTCACTTCGGTGGCGTTCTGAAGGCCGTTCCTTCGATTCCGCCGACCTTCCGTCCCGACATTGCTGGAATTGAGGCGGCGATTACGCCGAAGACACGCGCCATCATCATCAACTCGCCGAATAATCCGACTGGTTGCATCTATTCGCTTGAGGATTTGAAATCGCTTGCGGCGGTCGTGGATCGGGTGAACGAGACGCGGGAGCGCCCGCTTTTTCTCCTGTTTGATGAGCCTTATCGGGCATTTGCCTATGATGGGGCCAAGGTGCCGGCAGCCCTGCCGCTGTCGAAGTTTGCCTGTGTCCTCGGGAGCTTCTCGAAGACCCTTTCGTTGGCAGGCGAGCGTATCGGCTATTTTGTGGCGAATCCCGCAATGCCTGATCAGGCGACGCTTATGGCGGCTGTCACGTTGACGAACCGTACGCTGGGGTATGTGAATGCACCTGTCATTGGTCAACGGATCGCGGCGGCCTTGGTCAACGAAACGGTCGATTTGACGATCTACGACCGGCGGCGGAGGCTGATGGCGAAGATTCTTTCGGATGCCGGCATTGAGTTTGAGATGCCGAAGGGCGCGTTTTACTTCTTTGCGAAGAGCCCGGTTGCGGATGATACAGCCTTTGTTGACGCGCTTCTGAAAGAGCGTATTCTCGTTGTCCCTGGGCGCGGTTTCGGATTCGCTGGCTATGTGCGGCTCAGTTGTAGCGTGGACGAAGCGATTATCGCCCGTTCGGCGGATGGATTCCGTCGGGCGATGGAGGCGTTTGCGTGATTCTCGGCTCGCTTGTTTCTTCTCTTTTACTTGCCGCTTCATTGAATGTGGATGTGGCGAGCCACTCCGTGGCCTTCACCGCGAAGGCCACGGGGGTTGAGGAGAATGTGCCGCTTGAGTTCTTTTTCGTTGGTCCGACATCCGATCGTGACTACGAGTCAATGTTCGTCACGACGGATGACTTGAAGGAACTTGTGTTGGCGTGTGAGAGAGCGGGTTTCCCAATGGGGAAGCCAGTTGATTCGAAGGCTTGTTCCTTTTGGCCTGTTGGTGTGCGCGTCACGATTGAACCGAACATCTGGACATTTGTCCGTGAGACGCGCAATCTGCCGCATCTTCCCATTGTTTGGACGGGAGGAATGAGAGGGGCCGATGGACTGCCGGAGGCCGCGACCAACATGCCATCGGCGTTCTTCTCGCTTTACACCTGCGGACAGTCGCCACTTCTTTTTGACGATGCGCTTGATCAGTCCGTCACTTACGGGCGTTTTCTGCCGGTGAAGCAGTTTGAGAAAGGGAAGGAATACACCTTTACCCTGTCTTGGGATGGGACGAAGCACCCAGCGACTCGACGCGTCGTTTTTGCGCCGGGGACGCTGAAGGAGACGCTCGAAGGACTGCGGACGGCTGAAGCTGGTGCCGACATCCTGCCCGTTTTCGATCCCAATCTGACGGTCCGTGAGGCGCAGGGGGTGGCATCCGCACTTTCGGTCCTTGACTCACGGGCGCTTAAGGTCAATGGTTTTGATGATAGCCAGTTCTTCTATCGGGGCTTTTTGCCTTTGGAGAAGTGGCGCAATCGGGCCGAGCGACTTTCCCAGCCGCTGGAAGTTCGTCTGGGTGAGACGAATGTCTACACGGTTGTTGAAGAGGACTGGACGGTTGAGGGCATTGACCCGAAGTTGACCACGAAGACGGTCGGACTTTCTGAGTTGGCGACTTGCTTCAGGGGAGATACCTGTCTTTTCTATGCGCCAGCCGGGATGAAGGTTCAGAAAGTCTTTGATTGTATGCGGGATTTGCCGCGAACAATCCATACATGGTATGTCTTTTGTGAGCCATAAGGGACTGTTCCTTCTTGTCATGGTGGGCGGGCTATTGGGGTGTGCACCCTCCGCGTCGGATGTGGAGCGTCTTGAATGGCCTGAGATGGGCACGGTCGCGGCACTTTCGTTCCGCGGCATTTCCACGAAGCAGCAGGGGATTCTGATTGAAAATGTCCGAGCTGTCTACCAGCGCATCAGCGAAAAGCTGAATGCCTGGAATCCCGAATCCGAACTGAGTCGGCTGACGACGACGAACGGCTGGCGGGAACATGTCTCGTCCGATGTCGTGCCGTGCTATGAGACGGCCTTTCGCCTCATGGAGGAGTCGCGGGGGGCGTTTAATCCGTTGTTGGCGGCGATGTTGCGCGAAAAAGGTTTCACGCGGCACTCCGCTCTGGTGGACCTTGGTGGAATCGCCAAGGGTTTTGCGGTTGATTGTGCGTATGAAAGCGTTCGAGGCAAAAGCGGCGGGCGACCGAGTGTTCTGATTGACCTCGGCGGCACCCTGCGGGCGTGTGGAAACGAATGGCGTGTTGGCATTCGTAATCCGTTTGGGTCGGGCTTGTGTGCTCGTGTTCTTCTCCGTCCAGGCGAGGCGCTTGCGACGAGTGGAACCTATGAGCGCGGCGGGCACATTTTAGATGGACGCACGGGTAAGACGGCTGAATCAGGCCTTGCGTCGGTGACGGTTTTGGCATCGACGGCCCTGTTGGCGGATGGCCTTTCGACAACGCTTTTTGTCTTGGGTGAGCACGCGGGGCGTCAGTTTTTGGCGGACTACTACCCGACTGTCGGCGCGTTTTTTGTGCGCTTGGACGGAACGACCGCTTCTGTTGGCTTGGCAGATCGCTTTCTCAACGAGACGGGGTGGACGCGAGAGTAAGGTATGTCGCTGGATATTTTGGTATAATAGGCTTCTCCTATGAGTGATTTCGTACACTTGCATTTGCACACGACCTATTCGCTACTGGACGGACAGTGTCAGATTAAGCCGCTTGTTGCGAAGGCGAAGGAACTGGGGATGTCCGCCCTTGCGGTGACAGACCACGGGAATCTTTTTGCCCTGAAGGCGTTTTATGATGAATGCCGTGCAAATGGCGTGAAGCCGATTCTTGGCGTAGAGGCCTATGTGACTTCGACGGGGGATTATACGACACGCGACAAGTCGGAGCGTCGTTACCATCTCTGTCTCCATGCGAAGAATCTGACAGGGTATCACAACCTGGTTCGCTTGATGTCGCTTGCGCACATCAACGGGTTTTACCATAACGCTCGTATCGACCATTCACTTCTGGAGAAATATCACGAGGGATTGCACTGTTCATCGGCCTGCATTGCGGGCGAAGTCGCCCATGCGATTGACATTGGGCGGATGGATGAGGCGGAGCGCGTGGCGCGGTGGTATCAGAACTTGTTTGGAGATGACTATTCGCTTGAGGTGATGTTGCATCCGCCGGGGAAGGGGGAGCGCGGGAACGAAAAGTCCCCAATCCCAGGTCGGGCGATAGAGGACTTCCATGAGCTTTACGCACGGCAGAAGAAAGTCGTGACGGGAATGATTGAGCTCGGGAAGAAACTCGGCATTCGTATTGTCGCGACGAATGACGTGCACTTCCTCAATGCGGCTGACGACGATTCTCATGACGTGCTGCTGGCACTCTCGACGGGTGTGAAGATGGCGGATGAGAAGCGCATGATCTATACGGGGCAGGAATATTTCAAGACAGAGGAGGAGATGCGCTCACTCTTCCCCGAGAACCCCGAGTTCATCGCCGCGTCAAAAGAGATTGCGGATGGGGTTGAGGAATACGAATTGAATTCACCGCCCATCATGCCGAAGTTCCCCATCCCAGCCTCATTTGGCACAGAGGAAGCCTATGCGGAGAAGTTTGATGAGGAGAAACTGCGTGCCGAGTTCAAGAACTTCGACAAGCTCGGGGGAACGGAGAAGGTTAGGCGAATCAAGTTTGAGGCCGACTATCTTGAGCATCTGACGCGAGAGGGCGCGAAGAGGCGATGGGGCGATCCCTTGCCCAAGGAGACGGAAGAGCGCGTTGCCTTTGAGTTGAATGTCATCAAGCAGATGGGATTTCCCGGGTACTTTCTCATTGTGCATGACTACATCAACAGTGCGCGAAAGATGGGCGTTTGGGTTGGTCCAGGGCGTGGATCGGCCGCAGGCGCGGCGGTTGCCTATGCGCTGGGAATTACCAACGTCGACCCCTTGAAGTTTGACTTGCTGTTCGAACGGTTCTTGAACCCGGACCGAATCTCCATGCCGGATATTGACGTGGATTTCGATGATGCGGGGCGGGGGCGCGTCCTTGAGTACGTGACGCAAAAGTATGGACAGGACCATGTCGCCCATATCGTCACATTCGGGCAGATGGCGGCTAAGAGCGTCATCAAGGATGTCGGGCGCGTGATGGACTATCCGCTTTCCGATACGAATAAGCTGGCATCCTATGTGCCCGACACACCGAAGATTACATTTAAGAAGGCGATAGAGAGTTCGCCAGATTTGAAGGCGGCGTTTGAATCTGAAGATCCAACGGTGCACCTTCTGATGGAGCGTGCGGGGCGGCTTGAAGGGGGGATGCGCCAACCGGGCGTACACGCCTGTGGCGTCATCATTTCGCGAGATCCCCTGATTGAGACGCTTCCCGTCATGCCGACGGAGGGTGAGTCGCTGTTGACGACCCAGTACGATGGCCATTTCGTCGAGCCAGTTGGCTTGCTGAAGATGGACTTCCTCGGGCTGAAGACACTGACAGTTGAGAAGGAGTGCGTCAACCTGCTTGGTCCGAATAACCCGCGTGTCCCTGAAAGTCTACGTGGTGCGGACGGCTATCTGGATCCGGACAAGATTCCCGATGACGACCGTGAAACCTATGAACTCTTCGGTCGCGGCGAAACGACGGGACTCTTCCAGTTCGAATCGGACGGAATGAAGAAGTGGCTGATCGCCCTGCAGCCGGAGAAGTTGACTGACCTTGTGGCGATGAATGCCCTGTATCGGCCAGGTCCCATGGAATACATTCCACAGTTCGTTCGCCGCAAGCAGGGGCAGGAACCGGTGACATACGATCATCCCCTCATGGAGAAATACCTGAAGGATACTTACGGTATCTGCGTCTATCAGGAACAGGTGATGCTTTTGTCGCGGCTTCTTGGCGGGTTTACGCGTGGAATGTCGGACAAGCTCCGAAAGGCGATGGGCAAGAAGCAGCTGGCCGTCATGGAAGAGCTGAAGGTCAAGTTTGAGGAAGGCTGCCTTGCAAACAAGGAGTTTCGGATTGACAAGTGGAAGGATGAGGCCGAGGCCAAGAAACTGATCGACAAGATTTGGGAAGACTGGCGAGCGTTTGCGTCGTATGCCTTCAATAAGTCTCATGCCGTCTGCTATGCCTGGGTTGCCTATCAGACAGGCTACTTGAAGGCACATTATCCGGCGGAGTTCATGTGCGCCCAGATTTCGTCCGAAATTGGCAATTTCGATAAACTGCCCGGATTCGTGGCAGAAGCGCAGGAGATGGGCCTGGACCTACGGCTTCCCGATGTCAATGAGTCGGGTGCACGATTCGTCCCAACGGTGGATGCAAAGGGCATTCGCTATGGTCTTTCCGGAATCAAGGGCGTTGGCGCGGCGGGCGATCTCGTCATTGCGGAGCGAAAGAAGAATGGGCCGTATGTCGGCTTCCTTGACTTCTGTGTTCGTTTGGCTGGGAGTGCGGCCTGCAACAAGCGGGTTCTCGAAAACCTGACGCGAACGGGGGCTTTCTCAACGCTTGAGTCGAATCGGGCCAAACTCTTCCTAAACATTGAATTTGCGCTCAAGAAGGCCCAGCAGAAGACGAAGGAGAAGACGAGCGCACAGGGAAACTTCTTTGACCTGATGGCTGGCGGCGAGGAGAAAGTCTCGGATGAGGAACTTCAGGATGTTACGCCCTTTGCCCCGGCGGAGGACCTCAAGAGTGAGCGTGAACTCTTGGGCGTTTATATTTCCGGCAATCCACTGCAACCGTGCCGACGCGTCATTTCAGAGGCCTCGACCATCAGGACGTCACAACTCCTTAATGCGGACGAAATGGATGCCTTGCTCAAGGCGCAGCCAATCGACCGATGGAAGAAGAAGTCCAATCCACATCTGAAGGACGAACGGGGGCTCAAGCACTTGGATGTTCGTCTCGTTGGCATCTTGTCGGCGTGCACGATCAAGATTCCGAAGCCTCGTCCGGATGGAACCGTTGGGCAAAAGTGGGCGATTCTCCAGTTGGACGATGGCAACGGAACGATTGACGCGTTCTGCTTTGCAAAGGCATGGGAGAAATGCTCGGCATTGGAGACGAAAGTCGACCAACTTGTTATGCTGTGCGGCGAAGTGTCGCGGCGCGTCAATTATGGCAAGGATGACAAGTTCGAGAAGAAGAATCCCGAAATCGGCGACTACAATTTTACCGTGCGTGAGGCCTATCCGCTTGAGGATGCCTTGCCGCAAATATCAAAGGCCTTGCGCATCCGCCTGCGACAGGACGACCCTCACTTGCTTGAGCAGGTCAATAAGATTCGGTCAATTATTGAAAAGAACCCGGGAGGATTCCCCGTCTGCCTTGACTTGGTTTGGCCGAATGGAACGAGCGTCGCCATCAATCTTGGGGCGACTCGCCAGATAATACCGTCGCTTTCCTTCTTTTCGGAATTGGCCAAGGTCGTCCCATTGGGGGATACGACTTTTGGTTGCAGTGACAAGATCTACCTCGCTCCGGCGGAGCACAAGTGGGAGGGATGAGGTCATGGCTCGTGAAACGCTGAATCTCAAGCAGGCGGCTGAACACATTCACGTGGATGCGAATGAGTTGCGTCATGTCGCGCAACGCGGCGAAATTGAGGCAACGGAACATGGCGGCGACTGGTGGTTTGAGCATCGGGCACTTGACGAATGGGCGCAGCGAAATCTCCTGGCGGCCGGCAAGAAGGAGCAGATTCGCCAGCATCGAATCATATTGGAGGAGAATCGTCGCGCTCATCATGCGAATTGGATGATCTCGAGTCTTTTCCGTGCGGAAGGTATGGCCTTGGACTTGCCGGGGAAGGCAAAGGCGGGCGTCGTGCGCGACATGAGCGATTTGGCTGCACGAACTGGGCTTGTCTATGATGTTGACGGGCTCTTCAAGGAACTGATGGCTCGCGAAGAAATTGCATCGACGGCCGTCGGTAATGGCGCGGCATTTTTGCATCCGCGCTTTCACGATCCCTATCTCTTTGAGGAGACGTTCATCGCCTATGGGCGCAGTGCTCGGCCTGTCTTCTTCGGGGCACCGAATGGGGAGGCCACGCGGCATTTCTTTCTCATCTGCTCGACGGATCACGACTTGCACCTGAGCATCCTGGCGCGCCTTGCTGTGATGACGCACGCAACGGAATTCCTCGAACTCCTGGGCGAGGCGGAAAGTGTTGACCAGGCCATGGGGATTATTCGTGCGGCGGAGGAAGGACTTCTGAAATGAAAAAGTTCTGGTTTTTTGACTTGGATGGGACGCTGGCGGATACGGATGCGGATATTCGGCTGGCGTGGAAGGAGTCGCTGAAGGATCTTGGTCTCGTGTGCGATGACTTTGACGCGAAGTTTGTCGCGGGGCCACCGATTGAGGAAATGGTGAAGGCGCTTTTCCCCTCGCGCTACACGGATGCACTTGCCCAGGCCTTGCGAGAGCATTTTGGTCAACATTATGACAACGACAGATTCCCCAATACGCGGGAATATCCGGGCGTGATGGATCGCATCCGGCGGATTCAAGCTGAGGGCGGGCGACTCTTCATCGTTACCAACAAGCGTTGGGCCGGGGCGACGGCGATGGCGAAGAAATTCGGATGGATGACGGTCTTTGAGGGCCTTTATACGGGCGATATGCACAAGGACGATCCGTCCATTGGAAAGTTGCGTAAGCCCGAACTGCTGGCGCGCGTCATCAGCGAAATCGGGGCAAAGAAAGAGGACTCCGTGATGGTGGGGGATACATGGAATGACTTCGAGGCGGCAAAGGCGAATGGCATCGCTTCCATTGGCGTATCCTGGGGGTATGGAACCGCCACCGATCTTCTCGCGGCGGATCGTGTTGTCCACGCGCCGAATGAGATTTAGGTGTCAGGAGTTTCGTCGGCACGAGCGATTGACCTCCCATGATTACGCATGCCTTTACTTGCACGGGGCCGTACGCGATTTTGATTATGTTGGGCATCAAGCGCGTTGAAAACCGCAGCGTGATGCCGCCAGGGGGTTGTTGCCGTTGTGCCGTTTCGTGCTCAAAGTCGTTCTGCCGCGAAGAATATGGAAACTTTGTCCGCTGGGCTTCTCGGGTTCTTCCTTCGGGTGACTTTGACGGCATCCCGGCTTGGACGGATGTCCAGGCCTGGCCGGGGCGGATTGTCGGCACATGCACCTGTGTCGGGCGTGGACGGAATGACCTGAGATTGTCGGCGGAAGGGGAAACTGGACTTTCGTGGGATGAGGGCTATCCCTACTGGTGGGATTTGTCGGAAGTGGCCTGCTTCGACGACCCGATTCCCTGCCGCGGCAATGTCGGTATGTGGCAATTACCGCGCGAACTGGTGTCGTCGGCTACGCGAGCGGATGAATTGGCGCGATCCGTTGGCGTGACGATAGCCTGCGCAGATGATGCGCGGCGGATTTTCAGCGCGGCACTTCCACTCGCCGGAACGAACGAGGGTTTCTTTGTTCTTCCGTTGGATGCACAAAATCGGACAGTGGCAGCCCCGATTCTCGTTTCGCTTGGGACAACCGCCGCGACAACGGCCGTTCGTCCGAGGGATGTCTTCCAGGCGGCCCTCACCAAGGGAGCGGATGCCATCATCGTTGCGCATAATCATCCGAGCGGCAGCACGGCGTTCAGTCCGCAGGACCGTCAACTGACGGATGTCCTAAAAGGTGTGGGGGAGTCGCTGGGGATTCGGGTTCTCGACCACCTTGTCCTGGTGAAATAGGGACGGTGGTTTTTGTCCAGATCTGAGGGCGTCCCAATCAGCGTGGCGTTTTCGTGCCGAGGCCGGGTAAGTCTTCGCGGCGGAGGGCAAAAGTGTTACCACCATCGGATTTCGGCCCATTGGGGGTGGGAGTCCCGTCTAATGGGCATCGGAGTGCTTTCTGATGCCCATCGGAACGTTTTCCGACGGGCATCAGAATTCCGTCCGACGGGCATCAGAAATTCGCCGCGTGGGGAATAACCACGGAACACACGAAGATCACGGAATTGGTTGGGGTGAGAGGGGCTTTTGCCACTGAAAACACGAAACCGCCGCGCCCTAAGGGCTTGACATTTGCCGCGCCAGATGGTAGAATACAAGCAGAAGGAAAAAAGGGAGCGGAGGGTTGGAGAAGGTGGTGTGTCGGCTTTTCGTGTACCGAAGGATGGGGGAATGGGGCGGAATCATGCGCATCTTCGGGGTTCAGGGATGCGCATCAATTCGTCAAATCATGCGCATCAATTCGTCAAATCATGCGCATCAATTCGTCAAGTCATGCGCATCTTCGGGATTCAGTGATGCGCATCAATTCGCCAAATCATGCGCATCTTCAGGTGCAGAGATGCGCATCAATTCGCAAATTACTCGCAGGACTTGAATCTCTATCAGGTATCCGGAACGGTCTTTCTCCTCTTGAAAACTTCCGCTTTCGGCTATCTTGTGTGAATTTCTTGCCATTTACTGGTCTCGTGCGGCAGTTGGGGCGCGAGCGTGCGCCCGAATCGGCGTGCCGTGAGGAGGGGCGCGACGCGGCGGTTCTGCCGCGCCGCCTCGTTGGAGCGGGTGTCGTTCCCGAAGGCGCGG
>JBNMKZ010000024.1:0-34366 GCA_050874585.1 Verrucomicrobiota bacterium
AGGTGCTTTGATCAAACCACCTTAGTCCTTTGATGAAACCACCTTAGTGCTTGCCCTTCCTCTTCCAAGCAAGCACCCTTCCTTTCCCAAGCAACCGCCCGTCCCCTTTGGAAGAAACGCCCATCTTCTTTGGGAGAAAAAAGCATTCTCTTTGGGATGAAAACTATCTCTCTTTGGGAAGACACGCCGCGATCACCCTCCAACGCATCCCCAATTCCGCACTTTCCGCCGCGCATTTTATGATATAATGGTCGAATATGAATACGGTGATTACGGGTGCAAGTTCGGGAATCGGCGAAGCCTTGGCCATTGCCTGCGCAAAACGAGGCGATACCCTCTTTCTTTGCGGACGGAATGAAAAGCGGCTTCGCGACGTATGCGCCCGCTGCCGGGCGGTGGGAGCGGCTTCCGTGGAAGGGACTGTGCTCGACGTCACCCACGAGGCCGAAACGCACGACTGGATTCTCGCCTGCAACAAGACGGCCCCCATCGAACGCCTGTTTGCCAACGCCGGGGTCTCCACAGGGTTTGAATCTCCAGATAATGTGCGCAAAACCTTTGCAATTAACGTCGGTGGCACCGTCAATACCGTCCTCCCCGCCCTGGACGTGTTCCGAGAACGACGCAAGGGGCATCGTCAGATTGTGATTACCGCCTCAATCGCCGGCTACGGTCCCCTCCGTGCCTGTCCCTCCTATTCTGCGACAAAGAGCTGCCTCAAGACATGGGGACTCGCCCTTCGCGAGCAGTTGTCCTCCCACGGCATCCAGATTTCCGTCGTCTGCCCCGGCTTTGTCCGTTCTCGCATCACGGATGCCAATACCTGCCCCATGCCTTTTTTCATGGAAGCGGACAAGTCCGCCGAAATCATCCTCTCGCGTGTTGAGCGGAATGTCGGACTCATTGCCTTTCCCTGGCCCCTGCGGCTTGCCAGCTGGTGGCTCTCATCGCTCCCCTTCCGTCTCAATGAACTCATCAACCGAATTCTTCCCCAAAAGGTCGCATCATGAAAGAAAGACCCGTTAAACTCGCGATTGTTGGCGGAGGTGCCGCCGGAATGTTTGCCGCCGCCGTGGCCGCCGACCGAAAGATTCCATGCATCCTCATCGAGCGCAAGGCACGGCTCGGTTCAAAAGTCCTGATGACGGCGAACGGACGGTGCAATTTCACCAAAGACATCAATACTGACCAGTTCCTGAAAGATGTCGGGGACTGTGCATCCTTCGTCTCCGAAGCCATTCGCGAATGCGGCCCGCGTCAGATCATTCGCGGTTTCAAGAGTCTCAACGTTCCCCTGCGGCGCATGGCCGACGGGCGAATGTTCCCGGCGGATGGAAAGGCCGCGACGATTGTCCACGCCTTTGGCGATCTCCTGCGCGACGAGGGCGTACCCCTTCTCTTCAACTGTCCCGTAACGGAAATTATCCCCTTGAGGGAAGGCGGATTCACGATTCTGACGCGGAATTTCTCGTTCCGCGCCGAAAATGTTCTCCTTGCCACGGGTGGCGTGAGCTATCCGAAGACTGGCTCGGTTGGGGACGGACAGAACTTCGCTCGTGCACTCGGGCATCGAATCGTGCCCTTCCGCCCCGGTCTTATTGGGCTTGAGACGAACGACCGGCGCATCACCAGCCTTGCCGGGCGACGCTTTGAAGACGGTCGTGCCAAGATTCTGTCCCTAACGGGGCAGACGCTCTTCGACTATCGCGGCGAAGTCGACTGCGAAAACTTCGGGCTCAGCGGCGCGGCCATCTACAACTGCCAGCGTTGGCTTGAGCACCACGAAATGAGGAACTACACGATTGAAGTCTGGTTCGCCCACGAACGCCTTCAGTTCAAGAATCTCACGCCGCGCCCCGTCAAGGAGGCCATCGTGACGATTGGCGGCGTTGCCCGCGACGAAATCGACCCCCACTCGATGGAATCAAAAAAAGTCCCCGGCCTGTATTTTTCCGGGGAAGTGATGGATATTGACGGTCCGACCGGGGGCTACAACCTGACGCTGGCGTTTTCAACAGCACGGAAAGCGGTTGCCTCCATCCGATAGTCGGCGACAACCGCGCCGATTACGGAATCGTGACCGTCCGCTGCTCATAGTGCCCAGGCTGCCAGACGCGGATGATCGAGCCATTCGGCTGAATCTGATCCACGTAGCGGCCTTCCACCCAGACATTCTGAACCTGGGTGACGGGCGCGGCGACGACTGGAGTCGTCATGACAATCGTCGGGGTCGTAACGACGGTTGGTGAGGTAACGACGGTCGTCGTGACGACGGGGGCCGGCACGGGGCGAATCGTCCCAACGGCCAGTCCGCCAACAACCCCACCGACGAAACCGGGCCAGAATTCACGCCCGCCGCGTCCCCAGCCACTGTGATGCCGCGGCGGTGGGGGGTGGTGAATGCCCGGACGCGGACCGTGATGCATCATGCCGGGACGCGGCCCTGGGCGTGGGCCCCTTCCGCCCGGCCCACCATGGGGACCGGCGAATGCGACGACCGACAGAGCGGCGGCACCAACTGCGAGTATGAGTTTCTTGTTCATCTTTTGCTTCCTTTCTTTGTCCTTACACTTGGTTAGGACATTTGATCGAGCATTTCTGACAAAGAATTTCACCGTCTCTCCTTCTTCTTTCCAAGCCGAAAGCAGAGCAGCGACCAAAACGCGCAGGCGAATCCGGACACCTGAATCTGCAGGGGCGTCGGAAAGGCATACACGGCCAAGATGACCGGAATCCACACGCACCAGTTCGACACGAGAATCGGCACGTATTTCTCACGATAAAGCCCACCGAGGTCCTTCAGTCGAAGCCCTGAAAGCGGAAATCCCCGGCCCGCCCACGAGTAAAACAGGACATTCATGGGCGTAATGAACACAACCGTCCAAACGAACTGATCGACCAGCGTCTTTCGAATGAGGATGGAGAAGGCATAGCCCTCGCCAAACCATCCGGCCTGCAAGGTGAAGAACGCATCGCAGATAACACCCATCGTTCCCGCCCACAGAGCCTGCGCCACAAAGGAAGCCCACGGACGATCTGGACGGAGCCGTCCATCAATCAACCAAAAGAAAGCAGGAAGAACGGCACAGAAGACGACCCGATTCACAAAGGCCCCGAAAGCCCCGCATTCGGATTGGAAATACATCAGGGGTTCCAGACATCGGGCAACCAGCGGCACTTTCAGATAGGCAACCGCCAGGAGGGCCGACGCAATCCAAAGGGCAACAGCAGGCAAGATGAGTGGATTTCGCTTCATTGGCAAAGCATCAGAACGGCATCGTGATCTGAAATTGACCCGCTTGACTCAATCAACGGATTGCGCAGGACACGCATGCCCCGCAGCATAATGTAGTCAAGCGTACTATCCCCATGCCGCCGACTTGGATAGGTCGCACGGGACGCGGCGGGCAGGTCGGCCAATGGGTTGTCAAACCCTGCCTTTTCAAGTTGCTCAAAGATCGTCTCATCGGCAAATTCCGCCCGCCACCTGTCGGCATTGAAGTCTCCCGCGATGATGACGGTCGAGCCGCGAGGCTCCTGCGAAATCAGTTGCCCTATGGCCGCCGCACGCTTCGTCCGATTGTCCAGACGGAGTTCCTTTGTCGTCGCTCCATAGTTGCTTTTCAGGTGGACGGCATAGACCGAGGCCTCGGCTCCCGACGGAAGTCGTAGCCGAGCATGTGCATATCCACGCGGCGGATAGATTCGATCCTTGCGCTTCCAAAGTTTCCAGGTGGCATCCAGCACGGGGAGTGTTGTCATAATGACATCCTGTTGCTGATCAAAACGATCGCGGCGGCGATAGGCCGTCACAATGGCGACGGTGAGATTCGTCCGACCAATGGCCGAACAGAGTTTGCGGGCGACCTCCGGCCCGCGAATCTCATTGAAGCAAAGGATGAGGTCATTCGTCCCCAGTGGATCCAGCCGCGAAAGTCCACTCCTCAGCATCTGGCCAGCGGCGTCAATCGTCTGCGCTTCACGCTCCGGCGAAGCGCGATGCTCCGCTCGACCGGATGGAAACCACTTGCCATTCCATGTCCCGACAAGAACGACGGCAAGGGCTAGGATGTGCGCAAACATCGTCATTCTATTGCCCGTATGACGGGGGCGGGCGGCTTGTTGTAGACACGCGAACGCGGCGGTACCGAATCCTTAATCCAGACATTTCCGCCAATTTCAGATCCCTTTCCAATCGTCGTCGCTCCGCCGAGAATTGTCGCGCCTGCATAAATGACCACGTCATCCTCCACATTCGGATGGCGCTTGATGCCCTTGACGAGAGTCCCCGTGACAGGATCCTTGTCGAATGAAAGCGCCCCGAGCGTCACACCCTGATAGAGTTTGACATTCCGACCGATAACCGTCGTCTCGCCGATGACAACGCCCGTCCCATGGTCAATGAAGAACCGCTCACCAATCGTCGCACCGGGATGAATGTCGATACCCGTCTTCGAGTGGGCAAGCTCCGACATGATGCGTGGAATAATCGGCACTTTCAGCTTGTAGAGTTCGTGTGCCAGGCGGTGAACGGTTGTCGCATAGAGCCCCGGGTAGGCCATCACGACCTCCATGCGACTCGTCGCCGCCGGGTCACCCTCATAGGCGGCCGTGACATCCGTCTCCACCAGATGCCGCACGGTCGGAATGCGATCGACAAAGGACTTCACAATCCCCTTCGCATCCGCATCAGGCATCAGCAAGGCGATCTCGCGTTCCAGGTCGGCTGTCATCAACTTGAGCGTGTCGTGGTTGCCAAGTTCACCATAGACACACGGATGCAACAGCTCAAGTCCGCGTTTGACAATCAGGGCAATTCGTTGTGGAAGCGTCATGAAAATCCTCCTTTCAATCCTTCATATAGGCACGCGCCACCTTCTCAAAGGCGCGAATATCCGCCGCGATGTGACGCAACGAGTAGGTCGGGTGAACCCAAAAGGCAATGGTCGACCGAGCCATTTCATGCGCCACTGGACAACAAACGCGGGAGTAGTCGATCTTTTCGTTGGCCGGATCGCCGAAGGGATAGTTCCGCAACCCGAACCCGCGCCGTCCGAGGTAGGCCTCCTCCCGATACATTTCAGGCCAGAGAATCGCATACGCGCCAACACCCTCGGCCTGAACGGCACGGACAAAGCGCGAAATGGGAACCCGAAGACACTCGGCTTTCAGAACGAACGGCACCAGCCAAAAACTATTGCGGCGCTCCGACGTATCGACGGGCAGGTCTCGAACCAGCGGATGCGCGGCAAGCCCTCGCATGAGGGCTTCGGCCAAGACTCGCCGACGCGGCAGATTCCAACGGTCGAGTCGCCGCAACTCGCCAAGCCCAATTGCCGACTGGATTTCCGTCATGCGCAAGTTGTAGCCAACCCGCCGATAGGCGGCCGGATGAAAATCGCGCCCGTCAGGCGCACTGGCGTCCGGACGCACATCGCGCCCATGATCGCGCAGGGATCGGATTTCCCAGGCAAGATCGTCATCATTCGTACACACCATGCCGCCTTCGCCGCCGGTCGTGAAATGCTTCGACTGGCAAAAGGAAAAGCACCCGACATCCCCAATGGTTCCAGCCTTCCGCCCCTTGTAGACGCCTCCGATGCACTGTGCACAATCCTCGATGACAAAAAGGTGATGTCGCCGGGCAATGGTCATGATGGCATCCATCTCGGCAACCATACCATAAAGATGAACGACGACAATCGCCTTCGTGCGCGGCGTAATGCAGTCCTCGATTTTCCCGGGGTCTATCAGATGGTCGCGCCCCACATCGCAGAAGACGGGCAGCGCACCCGCCTGCAGAGCGCAAAACGACGACGCGATAAAGGAATAGGGCGTGCAAATGACCTCATCGCCCGACCCAATCCCCAGCGCCGAAAGGGCCACGTGCAGGGCGGCCGTGCCATTCGTCACCGAAACTGAATTGCGGATGCCCAGCCAAGCCGACCAGGCCTGTTCAAATGCGCGCCCGACCGTTCCCGTCCAGTAGTTGACACGGCCGGAATGCAGAATATCCAGTACGGCCTTGTCCGTCCGTCGGTCGAACTGCGGCCACGCGGGCAGGGGCGACTTCTGAATCTTTTCGCCGCCGTCGATGGCCAGTTGGATTTGTGCCGCACGCTTCATCTTGACAACTTCTGCGAAGCCGATTCAATGGCCCTGCAGACGGCGCGGGAGGTAATCGTCGCCGCCGTAATGGCCTCAATTTCGCCCCCGTCCTTCTTGACGCGCAGATTCGCGGCAGACTTACCCGCGAACTGCGAAGCGAACTCGGGTGACTTGAGGTTCATGCCAAGTCCCGGCGTTTCCGCGGCGGAGAGCGTCCGATAGCAGACGACCGTCCGCTTGTCCGCACGCAGGCCCACCATCAGGACAATCTCGCCGCCGTAGCCATGCGAATCGGAGCCCGCAACGGCATAGCCGACGACATCGCCTGTCGCATTCGTACCCGTGTAAAAGGTCTCGCCAGACGGCAAGACAGCCGCAACCGCTCCCACGGCCTCAGTCGGCAGGACGGCCCGTGCGGAGTCGATGGCCACCTGCGCCTGCGCCGCGCCAATGCGGTCGTGCGTCACACCATTCACATAGGCCAAAACGGCTGCGCAAATACCCGAGATGAGCGTCAAGCTGAGCACCAGTCCAAGTACCTTTTTCATCGTCTTCACTTCCTCGATCCAAAAGCCTTCGGTTGCGTCCAGCGGTTGATAAGCGGGCAAAGCGCATTCATCACAAGAATGGCGAAACTGCACCCCTCCGGGTAGGCCCCGAACCGCCGGATGAGCATGCAGAGAAGTCCGCACCCCACCCCGAAGATAAGTTTCCCGCGCGCGGTTGTCGGCGACGTGACATAGTCCGTCGCCATAAAGCACGCGCCCAAGACCACGCCCCCCGTCAGCAACTGAATGTAGGCCGGAGAGAGTCCGCTCACCCACGAATAGATGAAGACCGTCCCCAAAAATGCGACAGGAATCTGCCACGTGATCACGCGCCGCCAAAGAAGATAGGCCGCCCCCAGCAGGAGCGCAAGCGTCGAGACCTCGCCAATGCAACCTGGCATATTGCCAATCAACAGGTCGAGAACGGATGGAATCTGCGTCGGATCGCCCCACCGAAGAGCCACCAGCGGCGTTGCAGTGGTCACGGCATCAACGGTCGACGACGCGCCGTGGCTCAACGGCTTCACCCATGTCGTCATCGCCCCCGTAAAGGAAATCAGCATGAACGCCCGTGCGGCAAGGGCCGGATTGAACGGATTCATCCCAAGCCCACCAAAGACCTGTTTCGCAACGGCAATGGCAAAAACCGACCCGACAACCGCCATCCACAGCGGGATGCCGCTCGGCAGATTGAGGGCCAGGAGCAGGCCGGTCAGAACGGCGGAAAAGTCACCAATCGTGTTCTCGCGCTTCATGGCCAGTCGGCAAAGCGCCTCCGTCAGGACGCATGTCGAGACACAGGTGGCTATCACCCAGACGGCCTTCATGCCAAAGAACCATATACCCATTGCCGTCGTCGGCAACAGGGCGATGATGACGTCCAGCATGATGCGCGAAACGCTGTTTCGCGCATGGGTGTGCGGACTCGAACTGAGGATGTAGTGCTCGCCGATTTCCTTCGGTTTCATTGTTTCGCAACTCCTTTCTCCTGGGCATTCGCGGCTGCGGCCTTTGCCTTTTCGGCCGCCCTGCGAGCGCGAATCGAATTCTTCGCCCGACGGCAGTGCTGTGTCAGCGGACGATAGGCTGGGCAACCGAAACTGCACGCCCCGCATTCAATACAGGCCATCACGTGGAAATCCTCAGCAGACTTGATGTCGTCAGCCTCAACGGCCTTCGAAATCTCCGCCGGGTTCAGTGCCATCGGGCAAGCCCTGACGCACTGTCCGCAGTTGATGCAAGCCTGCGAAGAATAGGAGAAGACGCGATTTCGGGAGAGAAGCAGCAACCCGGAGGTCGTCTTCGTCGTCGCAATCTCAAGCGTCGGAACGGAGAAACCCATCATGGTGCCGCCCGAAATCACCTTGGCTGGCGGCTCTTTCTCGCCACCGCAGAAGGCGACGAGATCCGCATACTTCGTGCCAATGACCGCTTCCACGTTCCTCGGCTCCACGACGGCATCCCCCGAGACCGTGGTGACCCGCGAAAGCAGATGCCGACCGTTCGCGACCGCCTCCGCAATGGCGGCAACGGTCCCGACATTCTCCACCACGCACCCAACGGAAATCGGCAACTCGCCCTCGGGAACAATCCGCCCGACCGTCGCGTAGATCTGATGCTTCTCAGAGCCTTGCGGATAAAGAACGGGCAAAGTGACAATTTCGACATTCCCCTCACAGTCGGCGAAAGCCTTCGCAAGGGCGTCAACGGCTTCTGGCTTGTTTCGTTCAACGGCAATGCGCACCGCGGGTCCGCCCAGGACCTTCCGCATGATTTCAACACCCAGACGAATGAGGCTCGCGCGCTCAACCATCAACCTGAAATCGGCCGTCAGATACGGTTCGCACTCGGCTCCATTGACAATGAGATATTCGCATCGTCTGCCCGGCGGCGGATTGAGCTTGACGGCCGTTGGAAAGCCCGCACCACCCATGCCGCAGATTCCTGCCGCCCCAATGCGCTCAAGCAGTTCTTCCCGCGTTGCCGTCGTCCAGTTCAGGACGGGGAGCAACTGTTCAGCCCCTTGTTCGGAATCCGTCGTCAGGACGACCGCCGGAACACGCGTTCCCGCCGCGCCCAGGCGCGTCTCAATTGCCTTGACCGTTCCACTGGCCGGGGCAAAGACGGGGACGGAAATGAAGCCCGCCTTCTCACCAATCAGCTGCCCCTTCTCGACATGATCGCCGACAGCCACGCAACACGTGGCGGGAGCCCCCAGGTGCTGGCTCATCGAAATGACGAGTTCGGCCGGAAGCGGCATTCGCGCAATCGGCTGATTCCGCGAGAGTTCCTTGTTGTAGTCAGGATGAACCCCGCCATGAAACTTAAATCTGCTTCTCGTTATCTTCATTTCAATCAGTGCCCCGTCTCAAAGTGTGGATCTTCCGAAATGCATTTCGCCGGGCATTTCGCCACAAGTTGGGAATCCGTCGGCGGATTGTCATAGTTGACCTTGGCGAGGAAGCCCCGAAAGACAAAGTGCCCCGCCTCCTTTCCACCCGAATTGCGTTCGCAGAGGTGGCAGCCGATGCAACCGACACCACAGACCTTGCGGACGAGAGGCCCCTTCTCGGGATTGTTGCAAAGGACATGAATCGTCGCCGTCGCCGGCACGAGTTCAATCAGCTTGCGCGGACAGACCGACACGCATTTCCCGCAACCGATGCACAGGCGCTTGTCAACCTTCGCGAGACCATCCAGGATGGAAATGGCGTGCTTCGGACAGACGTTGGCGCAGGCCCCGTAGCCCAGGCAACCGTAGACACACCCCTTGTCGCCACCCGCCGTTGCCGCCGCGACACCACAGTCGCAAATGCCGTTGTAGTCCCCGATGCGCACCGTCTCGCTTCGCGAACCGCGGCACTTCACGAGCGCGACGCGCTTTTCGGTCAGCGTCGCCGAAACGCCAAGAATCTTTGCCACGGCCGCGGCACACGCCTCGCCTCCCGCAACACACGCCCCATTCGGAGCCGTTCCAGCGACAAGGGCCCGCGCATAGCCGTCACACCCGGGGAAACCACATCCGCCGCAATTTGCCCCCGGCAGGGCAGCCGTCACAAGACCGATTCGCGGGTCTTCCTGGACACTCAAATAGCGATCGGCCACGGCAAGAACAATCGCCGCGATGAGGCCGATCCCCGCAATGCAGACAACAGCAAACAGCATACCGACGCGCCCTCCTTCTTAGTATGGCAACTTGACCAGTCCCGTGAAGCCCATGAACGCCAGGGAGAGAAGCCCCCCCGTCACCAGGGCGATGGCGACACCACGAAAGCAACGCGGCGGATTGGCGTGCGACAGCCGCTCCCGAATTCCAGAGAAGAGGACAAGCGCAAACCCAAAGCCCAGCGCGGCAGAAAAGGAAAAGAAGACGCTTTCAACGAATCCAGACCCCTGTTTGCAGTTGATTTCGGCCACGCCCAGAACCGCACAGTTCGTCGTAATCAGCGGCAGAAAGATGCCCAGCGCGGCATGAAGCGGAGGCAAAAACCGCTTCATGGCAATATCGATAAACTGGACGAGCGCGGCAATGACGAGGATAAAGGCCAGCGTATGGATGTACCCAAGCCCGTGAGGAGTCAGAAGCCAATGGTCCAGACACCAGGTGACGGCCGAGGCAATCGTCATGACGAAGACAACGGCCCCGGACATACCGAGTGCCGAATCCATCTTCTTCGAAACGCCAAGGAACGGACAGCACCCCAAAAAGCGATTGAGAACGAAGTTATTGGCCAACACGGCACCGATCAGCAGCATGAGGTAGTAGCTCATTGACCTTCTCCTTTCCGTTACTCAGAAACGACATCCAGGGAATCCCAATCGATTGAACCCTCGTAGACGCGCTTGACAGGGCCTGTCAACGTCAGGGAGGAAAACGCGTCGCCCGTGAAGGCTCCATCCACGACAAGTTCATAACCCTGCGCCGTCTTCACCTGGACGGGGAATTCGAGTCCATAATCCTTCACACCAACGACGGCCGCCGCCACAGCACCCGTTCCACACGCTCCTGTCTCGGCCTCCACGCCACGTTCGTAGGTTCGAATCGTGACCCGATTGGGCGAACGGTAGACGACAAAGTCGACATTGGTGCCCGCCGGTGCGAATTCACTTGACATTCGAATGCGACGGCCCTCCGTCTCAACATCCGTCTTTGCAAGATTCTCCACAACAACAATCTTGTGCGGGACGCCCTCAACGACAAAATCGTCACCAAGATCCCGTGGTTGCGGCATGGCAATGCGCACGAGCGAGGCATCGACGATTTCGGCGGCAATCGTGCCTGCAATGGTCTCAAAGGTCATCTGATCTGACTTTGCCGCGCCAATCTCACGGGCAAACGCCGCGACGCAACGCGCACCATTGCCGCAAAGTTCAGCTTCCGATCCGTCGGGATTGAAAAAACGCATGCGGAAATCGGCCACATCGGACTTCTGGACAAGTATGACACCCTCGCAGCCAATACCATAACGCCGCGTGGCCATAGCCGCAACGCGCATGTAGTCATCAGCCGGGAAGTCCCCCGCCCGGTCGTCAATCATCACGAAGTCATTGCCGGCCCCGTGCATTTTAACAAAGTGAATCTTCCTCATAGCCACCACGCCCATTCCTTTGCCTGCGGCATCTCCGCACCGTCTGTCTGCCGAATAAGATCGGAAAGTATCAGAAACGCCTCGTCAAGGACGACATCGTCATCCTCACGCTGGTTGCGCCGACGGCGAGATACCGCCGGACGCTTGTCCTCGTCCTTTCCATCATCTTCATTCTCATCCAGTTCGTGCAGTTCACGATCCGCCTTCATCATTGTCTTTCGGGCCTCGTATTCGAGAGGCACTTCTTCGCGATCGCTGATTGCCCGCATCCCGGCCACATTCTCCAAATGCTTCTGGTAGCGGGCATTGTCGGCGACACGCGCCTCGAAGTTCGCCCGAAGCGACTCAACGTATGTGTCAAGATTCCAGCACTTCGTGTAATCAGCCGGAAGGATTCGGCTGAACGGCAGCGCATTCGGCAACTTGTCCTCGCCGATATCAAGGGCATCCAAAAGCGAAGGCAACGGAATATCGGCCGCGACACCCTCGACCTGCGTGGAGCGTCCATTGATTCGGTAGAATCGTGCCGTCGTGATTTTCACGGAACCGTACTTCTCGGGCCCCATACCCAGCACCGTCTGCACCGTCCCCTTTCCATGCGTCCGGCGATCGCCCAGGATGACGGCACGCCCAACATCCTGCAAGTGTCCGGCGACAATCTCCGACGCGCTTGCACTTGAACGGTCCGTCAAGACAACCATCGGCTTGCGAAAGACCGATGAACCGGGTGGAATCGGCAGGCTGCCAACCGTTCGCAAGTCGCGAATCTGGACGACGGGACCAGACGGAACGAACAGGGATGAAAGGTAGACAGCCTCCCGAAGAGAACCGCCCCCATTGCCCCGCATATCGAGAATTACGCCTTCCACATCCTGGGCGTTGAAGTCCGCAAGGTAGCGGCCAACATCCATGGCACAGCTCCGATACCCCTCCTCATCCGGACGCTTGTCCATCGTTCCATAGAATCCCGGAAGGTAAATATAACCGAGCTTCCGCTCGTCTCCATTGAACTCCACGCGCTCGACACGCCCGGTAGCGGCCTGATCTTCCAGCTTGATTTCATCCCGAACAAGGTCAACCAGCTTTTTCGTTGCACCCGTTGGATCACTGCGCGGAATAATTTCGAGCGTCACCTTTGTTCCCTTTTCGCCGCGAATCTTCTTGATTGTCTTTTTCATCGGCTGCCAGGTGACATCCTCAAGCGGGCCGTTCCCCTGCTGAACGCCAACAATCTTGTCGCCTTCCTTGATGCGACCGTCGCGATCAACGGGACCGCCCGGCATGATTTCAACGATTTTCAGTGCGCCATCATCCAAGGAAAGAACGGCACCGACCCCGCACAGCGAAAGGTTCATATCCATGTCAAAGTCTTCTTTTGACGCGGGGCTGAGATAATCCGTATGGGGGTCGTAGGCCCGCGCAATCGCACTCAAGTAGTGCTGAAGAACGGTCTCCTCGTCCGGCTCGGTCAACACAGTCGCATACTGGCGGTAACGCTTAATCAGGATATCCTCAGGCATTTCACGCGGCGACTCGTCGGCAGAATCGACCTTGTTCGTCTTGGACGACGACGCCTCCTCATCCAGTTCGCGTGACAAGACCTGGGCCAGAACCTCATTCTTCATTCGCTTACGCCAGTGCTCGTTCGCCTCCTCCACGGTTGTAGGCCAGGGGGCATCCTTCCGCTTGATGCGGTAGTCCTCTTTCGTTGAGAAATCCCATTCCCCCTTTGTGGACGCAAGCAAGTTCGTCGCGAAGTAGATGCGCTCGCGAAGACGCCGGACATAAAGGTTGTAGACCTCATAGCCAAAATTCACGTTCCCAGCCCGAATCTCATCGTCAATGGTCTTCTCATGGACCGAGAGCCGATCAAGGTCTCCTTTCAGGAACACCGAGTGGTCAAAGTCGTAGAACGTCACCAGATTCGTCCAGGCCCGCTGGGAAATTTCGTCGTTCAGGGACTGCTGGAGAACATGGTAGCGCGGCAACATATCGCCGAAGCGCCGCGCAATCTTTCCGTAGTATTTCTGCGGCTTGACATTCACGGTCCCCAAGACAGACTCCGGTACGGACCAAGCCCGATTGGTTGTGATTTCAACGCCGCACGGGGCATTTGTCGCCGCCCTCCACTCGTACTCCGCGTGGAGACACGCGGTCAGGAGCGCGGCAAAAACAACAATTGAAAACTGTATCTTCTTCACGAATTGATCTCCATCAAATGAACCAGCCGATCGAGTTCCGTCGGCGTAAGAACGGTGCGTCCACCCTCAAAACTTCTCTTCAGTTCGGACGAATTGATGATTACCGCACCCTGCAGTTCGGCAGAACGCGCCGCAAAGGCATCGCTTGCAAAAGTCAGAACGGGCGTGACGGTCCCCTTCCATCCGGCCTTGTCGAGAGCGGACTTAACAAGTTCGGCCTCCCGAACGGCCTGGGCCAATGGCGAACGGTTCGGCACATGATTGTTGAGGAGGATGTGCCCATCCTCAATTGTGACGACACCATTCCAGAACTTCGTCTCGACCGCGAAGACACCCACCGGCCCGACGACGACATGGTCGATGTGCGTACGCCCGACGACAAAGTCATTGAAAACATGGTAGTCCGACGGCAGGCTTCTCAGAATGCCAGCCACGCGTTCCTCACCTCGCGCCCCCTTGAAGAACCGCTCCACACACCGCACACCCTGAAACAGGCTCCAACCGCCCCACAGAAGAGAAACGACCAACAGCGAAACGCCAGCCGCCAACGAGTGGAAGATGCCCAGCGCCAGCGAGAAGCCAATGGCAACGGCGCTCAGGTAGAGCTGCCACATGCCGACAAATGTTCCTTTGACACGCGCCCATTCTCCGGCAACACCATGAACCTTAGCCATTCAACACGCTTCCTTCCTTCTCGGGCTTCTCGGACAGGGCCAAGCCAATCGACCGAACAAGCGACTCCTCATCAAGTCCGTAACGACGTTCCAGTTCCTCGGGCTTTCCATGCGGAATGAACCGATCGGGCCACCCGAAGCGGACGTCCGCACCAATCGCCTCGCCGAAGCCCCCCATCACGCACCCGTTCTCCAAGCTGATAATCTTCAGGCCTGTCGCCCGCTGCTCGTTCAGCAGTGACAGATTGAACGGCTTCAGGTAGCGCGCCTGCACGACATCCACATCGCCCAACCGCCGCGCAACCGCCTCGGCCTTTCCCATCCAGTCACCCGTCGCCCAAATGACGGCTTTCGGACGCGCCGGACGGACAAAGGGCTGGGCCTTCGCAACCTTTCCCCGCGGATAGCGGATGACGGTCGGGCCCTTGCGCACAAGGGCTTCTTCCAGCAACGCGTGGAAATCGGCGACACTCGATGGCTGGCAAATCGTCAAGTTCGGCAGGCAACGCAACATGGCAATATCATAAATACCCTGATGCGTGACACCATCCGCGCCAACAATACCCGCACGGTCAACGCACAGCACCACAGGCAGATTGGCAATGCAGACATCGTGCATCACCTGGTCAATGGACCGCTGCAGAAACGTGGAATAGACGGCGACAACAGGCTTCAGCCCACCAGCCGCCAATCCTGCGGCAAAGGCGACCATATGCTCCTCGGCGATTCCAACGTCAAAGAACCGCTTGCCGAACTCTGCCGCGAAATCGACAAGACCAGTACCGTCCTTCATCCCAGCCGTCAGAGCGACAATGCGCGAATCCTTTCGCGCACAGGCACACAACTCCCGGCCGAAGACCTCCGACCAGGTCGGTTCGGGAGCGGATGTCGCAGAATCTTTTGATTCTGCCGCGTTCGGAACAAAAGGCCCAACGCCGTGCCATCTCGTTGGATCGTCTTCCGCCGGACGATAGCCCTTGCCCTTCTTCGTCACGACATGGACAATGACGCTGCGCTTATCCTCCTTCGCCACCGTGAAAGCATCCTCAAGTGCCGCGCTGTCGTGCCCATCAACAGGCCCAATGTAGCGCAGGCCAAACTGCTCGAAATAGGCATTACTGAGGAAAAGCGACTTCAGGTGGCTCTCAATCCGATGGTAGAGTCCGCGCAAAAACGTCAGCTTCAACTTATGCCCCGCACTCTCCGCCGCCGTCTTGACGCGATTGTAGCGAACCCCCGAGATGAGCCGACCCAAGACGCGGGCGAAGCTTCCCGCCGGGCGGGAAATGCTCATGTCGTTGTCATTCAGGATGACGATGACCTTTCCTGTCGCCGCGACGCAGTTGTTGAGGGCCTCGAAGCTCACGCCGTTGGCCATCGCACTATCGCCGATGACGGCGACCACATGCTCGCCGGTTCCCTTGCGATCGCGGGCGGCGGCAAATCCCTCGGCCACCGAAAGAGCCACCCCGGCATGACCTGCAATCGCCGCATCCGCCGCCGACTCGGATGGGTTCGGAAACCCGGAAATGCCATCCAACTGGCGCAGCGTGTCGAATCGCTCATCACGCCCCGTCAGGATCTTCCAGGCGTACGCCTGGTGCCCGACATCCCATACGATGCGGTCCTTGAACGGGTCAAACACCTTTGAGAGGGCCAGCGCAATCTCAACCGCCCCCAGCGACGAGGCAAGGTGACCGCCCGTATGTGAGACGACCTCAATGATGCGCTTCCTGATTTCAGATGGATTACTCGGCATGGTCGGCCTCCTTCACCTGAGCCGTGCGCCGCTTCAGCACGAGGAGCGGGGTTGCGTGCTGTCCGAAGTCCTCCTCAACGAAGGCGAGTTCATACTGCCGCTTGAGCAACTGAAGGTAATCCTTCTGACGCTCCCACGGCGTTTCCGTTCCCTGCGGCACCGTAATTGCAAAGGCATAGCCACTCAGCGCGGCAACCGAACTCGTATCCTTTTCAATGAGTTCGCGCAGACCGTTGTCATCAAGGACGAGACCTTCCTTCATCCACGAAGGCACTTTATCCCCCCAATAGCTGAAAGGCCCCATCTCCAGCCCGTGGGGAACGCGGCGATTCGTCTCCACCGCGAGGTAAAGGTCCTGCGTAAAGATTGTCTTGCCGCCGGGGTCCAGGGACTCAATCCGCCGCGCCACATCCCTGAGCTGGGCAAGTTCGCATGACGACTTCTTCAGTGTCCAGAACCGATCCTGCCCATTCGTCATCCAATTTTCCAGTAGCGGAGATCCAAATGACGTCGCCCACGTCAGTCCGAGGACCAGCAAAAAGAGCCGCCAACCGCCGACCTCGCTGCCCGATTCGCATCCCCTCGCGCACCGTACGGCGGCAAAAACGGACAGAATGCCCATGACCGGCACCTGGTAGTCCTCATAGGGAAACGGCGCGAAGATCTGCACGAGGACAACGGCCACGGCACTCCACAAAAGAAGCCACACGACCAAGGACCGAGAGGTCACATCCCGATTCTCCAATGGCTTCGGACGAAAGGCCAGCAAACCGAGACCGAGAATAATGAATGTCGGCAAATACCACCGAACAAGCCGGGAGACACTACCGAGAGCGAAAACCAGATCGAATCCGCCGCGTGCCGCATGGTAAAGCTGCGCGGCAATCAGTCCATCCCGCGTCCCCTCATTAAGAAGAAAGACGCCCAAGACAAGCGCAAGCGCCAGGGCACCGCCAAGACCAAACCACAGGAAGCTCCAGCCGTAGCACCGAAAAGAGACCAAAAGGCCGAGGCCAACGACGGCCAGGATCACACCAAGGCTAAAGCGCGTTCCAGCGGCAAAGGCAAACGCCACGCCGGCGGCAAAAAGCTGAGGGATTCGAACCCATGTGCGCCGCGAATCGATAAAAGTGAGCGAAAGGAACCCGACAGCAACAAAAAGCCCCGCCAGCGCATATGTCTTCGGGATGGCATTATAATAGAGGTGATAGAGATTGCACCCGAGCAACAGAAAAACGACAAGACCGACGAGATTGCGCTGTGAAGCGGAGACCAGCCGTCGTGAGAGCACGACAAGGAAGATGATGCCCACACAACCAATGGACAATGTCAGAATGCGTCCACCGAGGAGACCGAATGCCTTCCAAAGGACCGCGAACGTGGAATAGACGAGGGGCATGACCGGCCCCTGGGTAAAGAAGAAGTCCCGATAGGGAACACGCCCCTCCGACACCATGTTCGCCGCATACAGATACCACCCCTCGTCCTGATTCAGGCCGCCAAGCCACACGGCGGCAACCGCCAACGCGGCAAATCCAAAAAATGCAAGAAACCACTGCCGTCTCATCTGATTCCGCCGCGCTCCTATTCAACCGCTTGCGCCGACTCCTCGGCGGGGACCTCGGTATGTTCACTCGGAGCATCCGGTGCCGATTCTGCCGACGCATCCGTCTTTTCAAGGCGATTCCGGCGGATTTCCTCCCTGAACTTGAGGAACTGCTCCTGCATCTCGGCGCGATCCTGCTCGCGCTGCGCCTGTTCCTGCGCCTCCCGCTGAGCCTTCTCCTCGTCAAAACGTTTCTTCTCATCGGCCAGCCGCTTCTCTTCCGTCTGAAGTTTTTGCTCCCGCGCAAGGCGGCGTTCCCTCAGAGACCCCATGCGCGCACGGCCTAAAAGTCTTGAACGTGGGGCTGGCTCAGCCTCCGCCTTCAGGGGCATGGGCACATTCGCCAAATCAGTCCGTTCACTCGTCGTACCAGCCCCCTTCGAGGAATCGCCGCCAAGTGCCAGAGCGACTTCAAGGTCGCCTTTCACAATCGTCATCGTCCGGGCGGCCGCATCCGCCTCCTTGACGAGCCAACCGTCCCTCGTTTCCCCGACCTTGAGATAGTAGTGATGCAATTCCTTTGGATTCGACTTGTCGGTAAAACCGACCGCCGTATCCCCTTCGGGTGTCAGGTTGATGACCGAAAAGTGGATGGAACTCTTCAGTTTCTCCTTTTCCTTCGCAACTTCCTGCTCAGCACGTGAATCCATCCGCGAGACCTCGCTCGGCGGCTTTGTCGGGTCAAACCCAGCGGGCGGCACCCCGAACATCTGCCGATCAACAATCGTCTGATAACGCGAATACGGCTGACGTTCGGCAAAAAGTGCCAAACTCAGCAAAAACGCAACAGACAACGGCAGAAATCGCCGCGATTGGAATACCTTTCTCATTGCGCGTATTATCTCATATCTCGCCGTTTCGCGCAATGGCAAAAAATCCAACCGCACCAATCGGAGAAGTGCCCAACCGAATGCTGAGTGGTCACGCCCACCCCACAAAAGCAATCACCCCGTCCCAGTTATGCCCCAAACGACCCACCGCTGAGGAGATGCGCTTCTCGCATCTAAATGATGCTGTTCTCCGACACGGGAGAAGCTGTTCTCTCGATCGTGAGAACAGCTTCTCTTGACCAAGAGAACAGCGTCTCCCGTTCAGGGGGACGCCACGACCGACCCGCCTCCACCACATGAGGGAGAATGGATAGCCCCATCACGGGAGAATAGGCCCCAAAACTGCCGGTTAACGCCGTTCTGAGGGCACTTGCCGCAGATGCCGCCGTTCTCGGCCATTGGGCAAGGCGTTCATCTGCCTTGACCTATTCGTTCCCTTTAGATGCGGTTCGGGCACTTTCCGCTCCTGATGCACCCTTTCAACGCTCCGCCTCGTGGACGGAATCGGGCGTCGGCCTACCGCAAGAAATTGTGTCCGCCCAATCAATGCCAATGCGATGCCAAGGACAATGAGACAAACCGCCGCGACAATAAAACTGCCCGCTGCAAGTGGATTTCTCCGCACGAAGAGTCCCAGACGATGAATGGGAGAAATCCGCCGCGCCACAATCGGACGGTGCGAGAGAAACCGTTGCAAGTCATCCCGCAAGGCCGCGACGGAAGCATACCTATTGGTTGGTTCAAAGGCTGTCGCCTTCTCGTAAATTGACACAAAATCAGATGAGACTCGTGTCAAATGAGTGGTTAACTCACGCAGTGTCACACCAAGTGCATACTGATCACTCGCCTCCGACCACCGTCCCTCTATGCGAACCTCGGGCGCCAGATAGCGTCGCGTTCCACTCCTGTCCCGTATGGAATCGGACGAGAACCGCGCAAGCCCAAAGTCCCCAAGTTTGACAACGCCATCGTCACCGATGAAAATGTTGGAAGGCTTGACATCGCGATGGAGGAATCCGCATCGGTGGGCATAGGCAAGGGCTTCGGCTACCGAGACACCCATTCGGGCAACCTCCTCATCCGAGGCAAAGGCCTGGCGAGCGGCATTCGTCCCCTGAACGAGCTCCATTGCGTACCAATCGTAAGCCGAAGTATGTCCGGCCGAAATGACCTGCACGATGTTTGGATGATGAAGCCGTGCGATTGTCTTGGCCTCATCCGGGTGGATAAGTCCTTCTGCGGAATCACCCTCCGTCTCTACAATCTTGACGGCAACCTCACGGTCAAGTGAAATCTGCCGCGCGCAATACACCGTACCCATGCCACCCCGACCAAGAACCGAGCTGAGCCGATAGCCGGGAATGGACGGCAGTGCCGGCGAGGGAGCGCACCCTTGCGCTGCAAGTTCGTCCAATTCCGCCGCCAAACGGCGCAAGCCGTCCGTCAGTTCTTCCTGAAGCATGAGACCTCCGAGAGTTTCCGTTGTAGTCGCTCCAAAGCCCGCACATAGCGAATGGATGCCGCCTTCTCCGTCAGCCCGAGAATCGCGGCGCACTCGGCGTTGCCCTTCCTCTCAAAATGCCGAAGCGTCAAAATGACGCGGTCGTTCTCCGGCAAAGACATGAGAGCCCGACGAAGAAGAGCGTGCCGTTCGTTCCGATCCACCCGAGAGACCGGCGTCGTAATGTCGGCCACAAGCTCCGATGCACAGACACCGACCGAAAACTCGGACATCTCGTCTCGAATCGTCCGTTCGCGATAGGCATCGCGCCCCTGTGCCTTGAGATTCCGACGCTCAATATCTCCGATTGTCTGAAGCAGAACCGTTCTCAACTTGTAGGAAACGGGTATCTCGTCATGCGCGGCAAAATAGTCAAGCCGTGTTGCAGCCCGGGCATAAGCCTCCGAAACAACATCCTCAGGACTCAGCCGCTTGCCAAGAACGGCATCCAACCGGCGTTCGGCAAGCGCAAGCAACTTCTGCCGATTTGCGGCAAAAGCGGCGGCAAGTCGTTCCTGTGTCCAGTCATGCATGCCACATATTCTACCATATTCAAACTTATCTCAACCACCCCGAAATCGACAATCTTCAACCGTGTGAGAGAAAATCTTGCATGTCGACCAAAAAAGCTGTAGAAAATCAGAGGCGTTTGCGTTCTTGTGGATGGAAGGGTCTCACTCACACCCGGAACATACAAACAAAAGAAAGGAAAAAGAAATGAATAAACTGATGATGACACTTGCGGCCGCGGCACTTTCGCTCAGCCCCTTTGTACAGGGCTCCGACCTGGCGCAGGGGCAAAGACGGTTGCACGCCAATCCAGAGGCTAAACTTCACCGCTTTTCCACGACCGTAGAAAAGGAACGGCCGAAACTGAATCAGGAAACGATGGATCTCATCGCCGCCTATCGCAAGAAACCGACCGATGAAAACCGTGCCGCCTTGCGTCGACAAGTTGCCAAGAACTACGATGCCGTCGTCGCACGCAAGAAAGCGAAACTGGAAGAGTTGAAGCGCACCGCCAAACATCAGGAGAAAATCGACGAGATGCAGGTCATCGTCAATGAAATGCTCCGCGATCGCGAGCAGCGCATCGATGCGTCCATGGCCCGTTTTACCGACTCGCGTTTCCGCCCGGGGCTGCGCAACCGCACGGACGACTATCTCGTCGTTCTCGGTGCCAAGGGAAAGAATGTCATGATTGGGGCAACACCCGTGACAGAGGCGGACTGGGCAAAATTCACGGGAAAGAACATCCCGAACGAAAAGGCGCGCCTACCTATCACCCATGTCTCCATAAAAGATGCCGAAAAGTACTGCAAGTGGCTCACACAGAAGGATCCGGCTCACACCTATCGCCTGCCGACCGAAGCGGAATGGGAACTCGCCGCCGGCCACATGCCGAAGGATGCTGACTTCAACTGCGGAGTTGGTCGTGCCATCACAGCTGTCGACGCATTCGCACAGACCAAGGGAGCATGCGGCGGCGTCGACTTCTGGGGAAACTGCTGGGAGTGGACATCAACGGCCGATGGGACGGCACACCGCATCAAGGGCGGATCATTCGACTCAAAGCGAAGCGAATGCCGCACTGAGGCACGCGATGAACGGCGCAATGCATCGTATGGCTATGCAAACGTCACCTTCCGCGTCATCCGCGAAGACAGGTAAGTCCGATGAATAATGACGCGGCCCCTCGCCAAAACTTGGCGTGTGGCCGCATTCTTTTCATTCTGAACATCTTACGAAGCGAACTTCTGCCAGATTCCCGTCACGAAGATGGTCAGCACAAGGATCGGAATGACAATCGCATAATGCCAGCGGAACCAGTTCGGGAGGCCCCATCCGGCACCGGACGAGACCTCACGACGGAAGTTCACCCAGCCCCAGCCCCATTTTGCGTTGACGGCAAAAAGCCCCATCACAAGCGATCCAAGCGGAAGCCAAACCTGGCTGACGGCGAAATCCTCCCAGCCAAGAACGCCATCTCAAAGGACACACGGCATGGCACAGAGGGCAATCATCGGCCCAACGACGAGCGCGGACTTGCGCCGACTCCAGCCGAGGGCATCCATCAGTCCGGCAATCAGGCTCTCAATGACGGCGACAATCGTCGTCAACGCGGCAAAAGCGAGGAAGAGGAAGAAGAGCGTCCCCCAGATTCGCCCACCCGCCATTCGTGCAAATACTTCCGGCAGCGCGACAAAAATCAGACCAGGGCCTTCCGTATAGTTCACCTGATAGGCCGAACACGCCGGAAAGATGACGAGCCCCGCGAGAAAGGCGACAAACGTGTCGATGACGATAATCCAGAGGGATTCCTTGGCGAGCGTATGCTCACGGCCGATGTAACTGCCACAAATCGTCATGGCCCCAACACCCAGCGAGAGGGTGAAGAACGCCTGCCCCATGGCATCAAACGTTGCCGAGACCGGATGCTCGAAATAGCGCGCCCAGTTCGGCTCCAGGTAAAAAGACAACCCTTCCGCCGCGCCGGGGAGCGTCACGGCGCGAACAACGAGCACCCCGAGGAGAACGAGTAGCGAAATCATCATCCATTTCGTGACGCGTTCAACGCCCTTCACGACCCCCATCAGGCAAATGAGGGTTGAAAAGGCAACGACACCGAGCATATAGGACGCACACATCCCCCGATTGGCAAGCAAGGCCCCGAAAGCCTTGCCGAACTCGCCGGATGGCTCCGTACCGCGTGCGTAGTCCGACGTGTACTTGACGAGCCAGCCACCGACATCCGTATAGTAGATCATGAGAACGAAGCATCCGGCGGCAATCAGTGCCCCCATCCCGCGCCAAAACCGCTTGGCGGGCATAGGTGCGAGTTCCGCGAGGGCCTCGGTCACGCTCTTGTGCGACCCGCGCCCCGTCGCCAGTTCGGATGTCAGCAGTGGGAAACCCAGCAGAAGCAGGAAGACGAAGTAGACGAGCACAAATGCCGCGCCGCCGTTCTTTCCGACAATGTACGGGAACCGCCAGACATTGCCAAGCCCGACGGCACACCCGGCCGCCATCATCAGGAACCCCAGTCGATTGCTCAGTTTCTCACGCATGAAAACATCGCTCCTGATTACGCCCGATTGAACGCCCTGTGGGCAATATCCTTGCGGTAGAACTGACCGTCGAACGAAATCGCGTCGACCCCCGCATAAGCCGCCGAAACGGCTTCGCGCAGCGTCCGTCCACGGCCGGTCACGCTGAGAACGCGCCCGCCCGCCGTCAGCACCTGACCATCCTTCGACTCCGTTCCGCAATGGAAGACGATTGCCCCGCGCCGCGCCGCCTCGTCCAGACCCGAAATGACCTTGCCCTTCTCGTAGGCACCCGGATAGCCGCCGGAGGCGATGATGACCGTTGCCGCCGGATTATCGAGCACCTCGATGTCCGAGTCAGCGAGTTTCCCCGTGGCCGCATTCAGCAGGGCCTTGGCAAAGTCGCCGCCCAAGCGCGGCAGAACGGCTTCCGTCTCTGGGTCGCCGAAGCGGGCGTTGAACTCGACGACATTGATTCGCGAGCCGCTCTTCGCAAGCTTTCCACCTTCGTGCGTAATCATCAGCCCCGCGTACAGAATGCCGCGATAGGTGATGCCGCGTTTCGCCAATTCACGCACGACGGGGAGGATAATCTTCTCCCGTATGACGGGCAACATCTCAGGCGTGACGACGGGCGCGGGCGAATAGGCGCCCATGCCACCGGTATTCGGCCCCTTGTCTCCGTCAAAGATGCGCTTGTGATCCTGTGAACTGGGCAGGAGAACGGCCCGTTCGCCATCGACGAGGGCGAGAATTGAGCACTCCTCACCATCCAGGAACTCCTCAATCAGGACTTCAGCCCCGGCGGCACCGAACTTGTTCGCGACAAGCATATCGTCAATGGCCGCCTCGGCCTGCGCCGTCGTCTCGGCGACGATGACACCCTTCCCGGCCGCAAGACCGTCCGCCTTGATGACGACCGGCAGCCCATAGGCCGCAAGCGCAGCCTTCGCCTTCGCCGGATCGGTAAAGACCTCGGCGCGGCCCGTCGGCACACCTGCCGCGTCCATCACTTCCTTCGCAAAGCGTTTCGATCCCTCCATCCGCGCACCGGCCGCCTCAGGACCAAAGGCGCGAATGCCCGCCGCGTCCAGGCGGTCAACCAGCCCGGCAACGAGCGGAGCCTCAGGTCCAACGACCACGAGGTCGGGCCGGTTGGCCTTCGCCCAGTCGACGATTCCGTCAAGGTCGGTCGCCTTCAGCGAAAGATTCGTCGCCAAGGCTGCCGTTCCCGCATTGCCGGGAGCGCAATAGAGCTCGTGCCCCTCAGCATCCTGAGCCAAACGCCACGTAATGGCATGTTCACGTCCACCCGAACCAACGACAAGAATTTTCATCTTACTTCTCCATGGGAATGTTAAGTTTCTGCCCGATGCGAAGGTTATCGCTCTTGAGACCGTTCATATCCTTGATTTTCTGGACGGTCGTATTGTAGGCCTTCGCAATGACCGTCAGCGTATCGCCACCCGCGACCACATACTCGATGTAGCTGCCGCTATAGGCCGGTGTCGTTGCCTGCGGGCGTGCGGGCGTCACGCTCGCCTGCGGCAGCTTGGCCAGCCGAGCCGAAAGATCCTTCACGATTTCGCCGCGCTGAGCCGAGAGTTCGCGGCGAACCTGCTCAAGCGAGGCGCGGAGCGCGGCGATTTCGGCCTTCAGCGACTCGACCTCATTCCGCGACTTTTCGACTTGCGCCACACGCTGCGCAAGGTCATCCTGATTGGACTGCAGGACGTCCACCTGCCCGGAAATCCGCTGCATCTCATTGTAGGCCTGCTGCTTCAGGAAGGCCTCGCGATTCCCCGACTGTGCGAACGCCATCCCAGCAAGGGGAAGAACCAACAACGCAATCATTCGTTTTTTCATCGACAACTCCTTTTGATTAAATGACCAGCAAGACAAGCCAAACAAGTCCAATGGCGGCGGACACGACAAGAAAGCGGTTTCGCTTCTGGTCGGCCTCCTCTTGACGGACGCTTCGCCCGAAACTCATGCCGCCGCCCGAAAGATAATGGTAAAGCCGCGATGAGGAAGTCGAGTTCCGCTCGTCCATCCTCCAAGGCGTACGCGAACGCGTGTAGACATGGGGCGAACGGACCGTGCTGATGTGAATCGCACTCATGGCAAGCGAATCGTCTGCCCGGCACGAACGCGCCCGTCCGTCGAGATTTCCGTCTTGTTCGCATCGCGAATCTTCGTCCAGGCCGACCGAACGCCATAGAAGCGCACGGCAAGCTTGTAGAGCGTGTCCCCGTCCTGTACGACATACGTCTTCGGGCGCGGCTCATGCGGCGGCTCTGTTGCCGCAGGCTTCACCTCCGCCTTCTTTTCCGTCACCTTGAAGGGCGTGGCCGTCGTTTCGTGCGACTCGTCGTCAAGCAAGCCCTTCACGTCCGCCGCGAACTTCGCCTTGTCAAGATCGTCCGTACCATCGTCATCCAGCAAATCTCGGTCGGACGGCAGGAGTGTCGGTCGGCTCTTCTCATCCTCCGAGCCAACGGACGAAATGAGGCGGCGCAAATTCTCGTTGTCCCTTGAGGTGGACGCCAACTTGCCGCGCACCTCCTCAAGCGTCTTCTTCAGTTCCCGGTTCTCGTCCGACAGGTTCTTAACCTCGCCCTTCAGCCGCGCATTCTCATCCACAAGCCCTGCACTGTCCGTCAGGTTCATCTTCTTGGAGAGTGCGCTCACGAGCTGGCGTTCGCAGATGGCCGAACGCTCGCGGGCAATGGTCACCTTCTCGCTCCCCGGACTTTGCAGGATATACTCGCGGTAGTTGCAAATCGCCGCGAGGTAATCATTCAGCTTGTCCTGCTGGAGACAGGCCAACTGAAAGCGGGCGGACGTATTGCTTGGATCTGCACGAAGGACCTTCTCCAAGCCATCAATGGCCTCCTTCAGGCGACCGGCGGCATAATCCGCCATGGCCGCCTGGTAGGTCCTGTTGCCCCGCTCCTCGTCAAGATTCCGCCGTCCGGCATCACTGCATGCCGTCATCCCCGTCAGAATCGCCAGTGTCAGAATCGTCTTCATCGTCCTCATCTTCATCCTCCTCGTCAAACTCGTCTGGAGTATCGTCAATAAAAATGTCATTTCCGCCACCCGCCGGCACAGTCTCCTCCTCCGTCGGCAGCAATTCGCCCTGCTCAATCAGCTCTTCGGGCTTCGCCTCCTCCGCCGTTGTTTCGGCCGCAGCCTGTTCGGCTTCCTGCTGCGCCGCCTTCTCGGCAGATTCCGCTTCCGCCGCCTCGGCCGCCTGCTCAAGTTCCGTCTTCTTTTCCTTCTTCTTATAGGACTCGGCCTTGGCGCGTGGATTCGACCGCTGAAGCGTCGGGTCCAGCTCATTCAACTGCTGGAGATTCGCAAGGCCAAAGTGCTCCAGAAAGAGCGGTGTCGTGCCATAGAGAAAAGGATGTCCCGGCAATTCTGACTTGCCGACGAGACGAATCAGCTGCAGGTCCATCAAGGTCTTGACATTTCCCGACACGTCAACGCCGCGGATTTCCTCAACCTCGCTCTTGGTAATCGGCTGACGGTAGGCGATGATGGCAAGCGTCTCAAGAGAGGCTCGACCCAGGCGGCTCGGACGATCGAGCTTCAGCATGGCCCGCACATACCGTCCGCAGCTCGGTGTCGTCTGCAGACGATAGGCCCCACCCGAACAGACGAGCTTAAACCCACAGCCGGCGACGCTCAGCGCCTTCTCAACGCCCTTGATCGCCTCCTCAATCTCACGCGTTGTACAACTGCAATAGACGTCCATGACCTCGCGGTTGTCACCCTCCTCCGGCTCAACGGCACGGACGGACTCGCGCAAATCCGCCACCGTCAGCGGCGTTTCGCTGGCGAACAGCAGGGAGCCGACAATTTCCTGCAGGGACTGCGGCAGGGGAATCTTCACCTCATCACTCATAGTCGTCTGGCCTTTCCAAGGGCGTGTCGTCCGGCGTTTCGTTCGACGGCAGAATCGTAATCTCGTGAAACGCCGCGTTCTGATAGACAATCACGCGGTGCTGACGCAAAAGCTCAAGAAGCGCGAGGAATGTGACGATAATCTCGCCCTTTGGTGCGGTCGGCTCGAACAGCGTCGTAAACGACACCTGACCATCCCGACGCGTACGCTCCAGCACGAAGTCCATCTTCTCCGGCACTGAGAAGCGCGTGCCCTTCAACTCCTCGTGCGGCATCTCGTTCGCCCGGGCAAGGACTTCCTGGAAGGCCGTCAGAAGGTCGTAGAGATCGAGATGTGCCAGCGCACCCAGCGCATCCTTCGCCGTCTTCTCGAACTTGGGCCGCCCGCCGCCATAGTCGAAGCTGTTGGCCACCATCGCCTCCATCGTCTCCAAGCGGACGGCCGCATCCTTGAACTTCTTGTACTCAATCAACTGACGGACGAGGTCAAGTCGCGGGTCGACCCATTCCCCGTTGTCCTCCTCGGAAACATTCCGCCGCTCAACCGGCAGGAGCATACGCGACTTGATGACCATCAGCGTCGCCGCCATGACGATGAACTCCCCGGCAATGTCGAGATCGAGCGCACGGGCCTCCTCAATGAACTTCATGTACTCGGCCGTAATGTGCTCAATCGGGATGTCGTAGATGTCGAGTTCCTCGCGGCGAATCAGGTACAGCAAAAGGTCCAAGGGACCCTCGAACACGTCGAGCGTCACCTTGTAGTCGTCCGCAAAAAGCTGCTTTTCCGCCATCCCCCTAATTATACCATATTATGTCAGGCGCGGGGATGAGAATGGAAATATTCGTCCTTCAGCCGCTCGATGGAAACGTGCGTGTAAATCTGTGTGGTCGAAAGCGAGGCGTGCCCCAGCATTTCCTGGACACTTCGCAAGTCTGCCCCCGCGTCCAGGAGGTGCGTTGCGAAGCTGTGGCGCAGCTTATGTGGCGAAATATCCGTCGGCAAGTCCTCTTCGGCAAGATAACGCTTCATTCGATGTTCCACGAAGCGCGGCGAAATCGCCTTGTAGCGGTCGCTCAGAAAGACGCACTGCCCGTCCTCCGCCAAGTCGGGGTCGTGGGCCGCAACACACGAGCGGAGGGCCTTCAGGGCCTCGACGGCCTTGCCACCAAGGATAGCCAGTCGATCCTTGCGTCCCTTGCCATGCACGATAATCGAGCCGGTTCGCCAGTTGATTTCGCCCCAGCGGATGGGAACCGCCTCACTGATGCGACAACCCGTGGAATAGAGAAACTCGAAAACCGCCGCGTCGCGGCGCAACGGATACTCCTTAAGCGTCCCCTCGGCAAAGTCCTTCGCCGGACGCTCAAGGAAGCGCGTGACCTCTCCGACCGAGAGAATGCGCGGCATCATCCGTGCCATGCGCGGTCCACGAATGTAGGAAAACGGGTTGTCCTCCACGACACCGCGCTGCTGCAGGTAGCGGAAGAACGTCCGCAGGGCCGCCAGTTTCCGCCGCGTCGTCGCCGGCAACGCCTCCGCCCCCGTAAAGGCGACGAGAAAGGAACGCGCCTGCGCGTCAGTGACGCTCTTCCACGGATAGGGCGGCTCAAAGTCCGCCCCCCAACGATGGGTGACGAACTGCGCTATGTCGCCAAGATAGCCCGAAACCGTGTGGGGCGAGACGTTGCGCTCGCCCGTCAGGTAGCTTTCAAAGCCTTGAATCAGCGGATCGTAGACCGCCTTACGACTGGGCGTCGGTATCACGGCCAATCACTTCCGCATTTTTCTCGTCCGACGAGGGAATCGCCACGAGCCCCAGCTCCTTCGCCCGGGCATCGTAGTTCGGAATCTGCGCCCGATAGGCGACGGCCACACGCTTGAGGGCCATGGCCTGCCGGGGACTCAGCGAATGCCGCCGCGAGAACTGCTCGGCAAGACTGTCAACGAACGCCTTGTCGTCGTAGGTCTTGCGCCCCTTCTTCATCGGCTTGCGCCACTCCTTGACCTCGCGCAGCATCTCCAGAATCTGCGGAACCGTCGGGTCACGCGGACGCTCCTCGAATCCACCCGGGGCGAATTCAGAGAGACGCTCCCGCACGGCGGCGGCATCTTCCAGTACGCCGGCGTTTTCGCCAACGGCACGGGCGAGAATCGTCAGCTGCTTGGGCGAGAGTCCGCGCCCGTGCTCAACCTGTTCGCGGAGGCTCTTCAGAAACGGATTCTTCTCCATGCCGCCGATGCGGTCCATCACCTCAAAGCAGTACTTGACGATTTCGGGATCGGCCTTGTCGCCACGCGCCACCGAGTTCCCGACAAGACCACTATCCCTCAGCGTCTTCTCAGCGTCGGGAATCTGGTCCGCATAGGCCAGCACCATGCGCACAAGGTACTCAAGCTGCCGCGCCGAAAGCGGACGCTCCAAATCCGCCGCCTGCTCCCGAACGCTGTCCACGAACGCCTTGTCGTCGTAGACGCGCTTGCCGACTTTCTTCGGCGGCTTCCACTCCTTCACCTCGTTCAGCAGCGCGAAGACGACGTCGAACTTGGCGCGGTCGGGTGCCGGGTCTGCACAGGCGGCGAGTTCCTGGATGAACTTCGCGTAGAAGGCGGAGAGCATCTCGTCCATTGGCTCGCCCTGTTCTTCGACGCGGTCGAGTTCGGCCTCCATCTTCGCCGTGTACCCGACATTGAAGAGCGGCTCAAGCTTCTTGACGAGCCAGTCGCAGACAAGAATGCCGCGTTCAAGGGGAATGAGTTTCTTCTTCTCAGATTTCGCGTATTCACGCGCCTTCAGCGTCTCAATCGTCTGCGCATAGGTGGAAGGCCGCCCCACGCCATTTTCCTCAAGTGCCTTGATCAGCGAAGCCTCGGAATAATGGGAAGGTCCCTTCGTCTGCTTTTCGTCCGACAGCCAGCGGGCGGCATCCAGCTCTTCCCCGATGGAGAGTTCGGGGAGGTTGGCGACCTCGTCGGTGTCATCGTCATCCTCACCATCCGCCTTCTTCTTGCGGAGCGAGAGTTTCATCACGTGGAGAAAGCCCTCGAAGTCCACGGTCGTCGCGCTGGCGGTGAACACATAGCTGTGCGCCAGGGCCGGCTTCCGCGCCGTCAGCGAGACCGTCCGAAGCGTCGTCTTCGCATCCGCCATCTGGCTGGCGAGGAAGCGCCGCCAAATGAGATCGTAGAGTTTCAGCTCCGCCGCCTCAAGTTTCGCGGCAGATGGTTCAAGCGTGACATCCGTCGGACGAATCGCCTCGTGCGCTCCCTGCGCATCCGCCTTGGACCTGAAGATGTTCGGCCGCTCGGGATAAAACGCCTCCCCGTAGTGGGAGACAACGAAATCCTTCGCCGCCGCACGCGCCAGTTCGCTGATGTTCACGGAGTCCGTTCGCATGTAGGTGATGACACCGTGTTCGTAGAGGCTCTGCGCCAGTTTCATGGTCTTGCCGGGCGAGAAGCCAAGCACACTTGATGCCGCCTGCTGAAGCGTCGAAGTCGTAAAGGGCGGCAAGGAATGACGGACCTTCGGCTGCGCCTTGAGATCGACGACCTCAAGGCTCGCACCGGCAAGGTCAAGAAGGACATTGTCCGCAATCTGCTTCTCGCGAATGGACGGCTTCTCGCCGTCAAGCCGCGCCAGTTTGGCCGTGAACTTCGTCTTCGCGGCATCGCGCTTCAGGGCCTCAACGCCCAGAAGATAGTAGGTCTCTGGCTTGAAGGCCTCAATCTCGCGCTGGCGCTCGACCAAAAGACGCAGGGCGACGGACTGGACGCGCCCGGCGCTCAGCGAACGGTTGTTGGCGCACTGGATGTACTTCCAGAGAAGCGGCGAGACCTTGTAGCCGACGAGACGGTCGAGGATTCGCCGCGCCTGCTGGGCATCGACGCGGTTCATGTCGATGTCGCGCGGTTCGGCCACGGCCTTCAGCACGGCCGGACGCGTAATCTCATTGTAGGTGACGCGCCTGAACGGCTTGTCCGCCGCCGTCGGCTTCAGGAGTTCGCGCAAGTGCCACGCAATGGCCTCCCCTTCCCGGTCAGGATCGCTTGCAAGATAGACTTCATCGGCACTCTTTACCGCCGCCTTCAGTTCGGAGACGACCTTCTCCTTGCCTTCCGAAACGACGTAGCGCGGAACGAAATGCCACTGGTTTTCGCCGGACGGCGTAATCTGGATTGCGCCCGAGGTCTTTGGGAGATCCCGAACGTGCCCGACCGAACTCTTCACGATGTAGCCGCCACCCAAGTACTTGCCAATCGTCTTCGCCTTCGCCGGCGATTCCACAATCAGCAACCTTTTCACAGCACTGGATTCTGTCTTCTTCATTGTGGGCGTTATGATACACTTCGTTTCCGCTTCTGTCAAGTGACGCACCGACTGGATTATCCCCCGCAATTCTTTATAATGCCGGACACCATAGCCAAATTCTCATCTTCGCCGGGGATGGCGCATTCGTCAAATGCCAGGACACCGTAATTTGGCTTAGAATATGAGGCATGAGCACTATGTCACGAAGAACGACAATGGAATTCGCCGGCGCCCAGAGGCGCGCCTACGCGCAGCTGAAAAGCAAGGCCAAGAAGACCGCACTCATCAACTCGATGTGCCAGGCCTTCGGCTTCGATCGCAAATACGCGAACAAGCTCCTGACAGGAAACCGGAAGTACAAGGACCCCAAGGGTCGGGGAAATGCATACTCGGACAAGGCCCTGGAGCTGTTCAGGCGGGTCTGGTACGCAACGGGCTGCATGTGCACGAAATACCTCAAGGCCATCATCGTCCAGGCCCTTGCCAACCTCGCGGAGCTCGAGCACGTAGACCCGTCCGTCTCCGCTGAAGTCGCAGCGATGAGCGCTTCCACCATGGACCGGGCGATCAAGGGCCTCGAGCGGAAAGGTCCTGGCTCCATGCGCAAGAACCGACGCTCGGGAAAGAACGATCCGGCCGCCTACTTCACCCGCTGCTCGGTCGAGAAGACGATCGCGGCCGCGACGGAACCCGGGCATCTCCAGGTCGACACCGTCGCCCTCTGCGGCGGCGACATGCACGGCAACTTCTTCTGGATCCTCACGCTGACCGACAGGAAAACTCAATGGACGGAGATCTATCCGGTCTGGAACAGAGGCGCAGCAGAAGTGCCGAATGCAATGGGAATCCTCATAAGACGTTTCCCGTTCAGGATTCTTTCCCTCCATTACGACAACGGCAGGGAGTTCATGAACAGCCACCTGGTGACGTTCGTGAAGGGCCATCCGGAAATCAGCTTCCAAAGGTCGCGGCCTCATCACAAGAACGACAACGCGCACGTCGAGCAGAAGAACGGGTCGATTGTCAGGGGCCTCTTCGGAGAGGTTCGCATCGACAATCTCGTGATGCGAGACCAGATGGTCGCCGTCTGTACGGAATGGTCCGAGTATTTCAACTTCTGCAGGCCCTGCATCATGATCACGCAGAGGGCGAAGAAAGGCACGGCCAAGGGCTTCGGAAAGAAGTACGACAAGCCAAGGCTCCCGGCACAGCGCGTGATTGACGAGCAGTCCGCAAGCGAAGCATGCTCGGCCCGGATCAAGTCAAGGATCACGTCCACGAACGGAATCGAGCTGTACCGCTTCGTTCTTCGGAGATGGTCCCGAATCCTCCGCAGGCAGCGGGCGGCGGGAACGGGCGGACCGGCCCAGGAGCCGACGGCGGAATCGCAGGTGGCTGCATGCAAGTGAGAAAGGTTTCCGATGGATGGGGCGGCAGGGCCTCGGCGCTGCGCGCCGCCCCATCCATCGCCCCACACCCGAATATCACTTCTACGGTGTCCTCGCATTTGACGAACTCACCGCTGAAGCCCGCTCAATCGGCACTCCTACGGTGTCTTTTCTACTTGACGAATCGGGAGGAATCGACGGGAGCTAATCAAGCCACACGAATCCGATTCAACAGTGGCTGAATGGTCTTCACGACAATTTACTAACCTGTGAACTCATACCAATTCGACAGGATGACAATTCGACAGACCCCCTTAACCTTAATACTAACATCATACGGGCTTTCCACCGACTCAATCTCGAACTTCCCCTCTGACCACGTCGACGCCCCCGCGACATAGATACGGCTTTTACAAAAATGAAACGATATGGGCAATTCGCTTACAATTGACTCACTCTCGATTTCACTGGTCCGGCAGTTGCCGTGATCAACACTCGTCCGATTGATTTTAAACCGATGTCCATTAATCCAGACTTCAGAGTCAGCCGCGTATACATAGACCGTTTCGGTTGTCTTTCGCGTCGGACACACGCGGAGTGTCAGTGATGAATTGGTCACAACAAGCTGAGAACTAAAAATCCTCAGCCTCGACCCATCTACAACGTATGCCCCATTCGCATCAATCGCACTTGCCGTAAAAAACAATCCCACTGCACGGTAAAGGAGAAAAAGCATCACCATGACAGACAAACAGGATAGCACAATCACCATACCCTTATTAATCATAGCGAGTCCTTCCCTTACAGTCGGCAACAGCCGCCTCGACAAAATCGCCACAGTTATTCCAGACGCGCCAATTCCACGAAGCATCCTTTTTCGCCGACATACACGCCTTAAAGGCATCAAGATCATATTCGCATGGGCTTAAATGCACGTCAGTTCTGGAGGTATACCACTTACCTTCGTCATCCTTATGGTCCTTGTCATCACGGATGGTCTTTCCATCTGACTGAGGTGCTTTGAAAGGGCCTCCATTTGGATAGGCGCCAAACCTGTCGCCATCTACATTCAACCAGCAATGAGTCAGCATAAATTGTCGTGCCGAATACGGTCTGACTATTATAATGGATTGATACCACCACCTGCTGTGCATACAAAAATATGAAACACCCGTAGACACCTCCTTCTTGTTAAGAATTTCCCCGTTCTTACAGCAGGATGCAGAAGGGAAATAAGGCTTACCTTTACAACATTGTGTCTGTTCCGAACCGTAACCATGCCACCCAAAGGCTCCTGGCTCATTTGTCAAGCCCAACAAATCAACGCCCCGCAGGTCACATGCTCTGTTTTCACACCAAACATATTTCGCATTTTGTTGGTCATCTCCTATCGGATCCCGACACAGCCACCTTCCCGTCATCGGATCGTAGTGACGGTAGTTGTAGTACACGAGGTCCAGTTCGTCGTCCGCGTACTCACTGGAGAATCGTAACGGGTTGGCGGAGGCAAGGGTTCCCGTCCGAACGGTCACCGTGCCGAACGGCGCGTACCCGTAGTGCGCGGCGAGCGTGCCGCCGTAGGCGACGACCTCGCTCACGTTCTTGCTGCCGTCGAGCGAGTAGTCGCGGAGGTCGAGCCGCCCGTCCTCGCGGCGGACGGACCGGACCAGCCCCGACCGGACGTCGCCCGCGGCGGCGGGATAGAACGCCGTCACCGTCCGCCGCGCACCCGGGGCGCCGTAGGGCGCGCCCTGCGCGGCGGCGCGCTCCACGACGTTCGTGAGCGGCGAGTAGACGCGGTAGGTGCGTTCGCACTCGACGCCGTCCAGCGTCCGCACGGTCGTCCGGGGCCGCGAGTCGACGGGCGGCGCGGCGTCGGACGGGTCGACC
>JBNMKZ010000025.1:0-31918 GCA_050874585.1 Verrucomicrobiota bacterium
AAAAGCAACTCCCCCTCTCCCAATCCTGAGACTTCCGCTTATTCCGTGGTCGTTCCCCTCATGGCAAAATTCCGATGCCCGTCGGACGGAATTCTGATGCCCGTCGGAAAAAATTCTGATGGGCATCAGAAAACGCTCCGATGGGCATCATCCGCCCCTGCGACTGACATCTGATCAGTCTTCGGCGGAGGTAACATTTTTGCGTGTCGCCGCGACTTCAGAAACGGTGATCTCATCGGCCACTCAATCCTCACGCCTACAACCACACGCTTCTAACGGAAACATGAACACTCATCGCCCCTTCTTCACGAGACCACGCCTCTACCTTATCTATATACACTCTCCGCATGGACGACGTCTCCGCCGCGCTCTGGTTCCCCCTACCGCGGCAGTTCATGTCCGCCGCGAAGCCTAACTTGGCGACGAATCCACTCCATAATTAGGTCGACGATCTTCCGCTGCAAATCGGGAGACAGCTCAACCCCCAGCGGGACACGCCACCACTTGTTCATACAACCACGGCAACAAGTCGCCGTGGCGTGCTGGGCGATGAAGACGGGGTGCCCACGCATAGGTGTCTGCCGTCCATCCTTCAGGGGATGGGCCGGCGCAAGTTTCTGCCGGATGAAATCCTCGGCGTGGCGACGGATGGTTTCAAGTCCCTTCTCCTCAAGGTAATGCCTCTCACGCTCCGTTAGGTGAAACCGACTGCGGAAGGCCGACTTCGCCAGTCGCGCAAAGGCCTCGTCATACGTCATTTCCCCAATTCCTCGTCCGGACCGTCCCGGACTCAATCGTCGTCAATCGCCAGCAATCGCAGTTCGACATGGCGATAGAGGTAGTCCGAAATCTCAAGCGTAAAGAGGACGTCATGGGACGATGTAGCCGCACGAAGTTTCTCGACAAGATCGCCGCGGTTCCACCAAATGGCCCGCAACGATTCGGCAATGGTGATTTTCGCGCCAGTCCCGGTCGAACAGGGGCAAATCGAAATGGACAAGTGCTTCCCCTCCTGACCCAGCGGCCGCACATCACTGAAACGAACGCCGCGCATTGCAAAGACGGGCCGTTCGTTCCCCTCGCCGAACGGTGCCATTTTCATGAGTTTCTCGGCAAAGTCAAGCGTAACGTCCTCACCCCGAATCCAGGCATCGAATGGGATGCTTCCACAGATGTCAGACGGCATCGCGGCAATTTGTGCCGCGCAGGCAGCCGTGAAAAGCGAGCGAAAGTTGTCAATTTCACCCTCTTTTACCGAAAAACCGCCTGCCGCTGCATGACCGCCGAAACGCGTCAACGCGGCGGATGCGGACTCCAGCGCATCCCGCACATTGAAACCGACGGGAGCCCGCGCCGAACCGTGCCCCTCAACGACGACACAGACGGGACCGGTCCCCACGCGCTCCAGGACTCGTGCCGCCACAATCCCCGCGACACCCGGATGCCCATCGGGCAAGTCGATGACCTGCGCCGCCGCCCCAGGGACGACCTGCGCCATCGCCTTCTCGAACATCTTCTGCTCAACGCCTTTGCGCTCGACATTGCACAAGTCAACGCGCTGGGCAAACTCACGCGCCTGCTCCCGATCCGAGGAGAGAATCAGCTGAAGCGCGTCATCACCGCTCGCCATGCGTCCGGCCGCATTGATTCGCGGCCCGATGAGGAATCCAAAGTCCTCGACCTTCAGCTGAAGCGAGGCCGTGCGGGAGGCGCGGTCGAGGAGTTCGCGCAAGCCGATGGGCGCTATCTGACGAAAACGGCGCAGGGCCTCCGAGACAAGAATACGGTTCTGCGCCACAAGGGGCATAACATCCGTCACCGTGGCAAGCCCAGCAAGAACCAGCAGCGGACCGCCAATCTTCGGTCCTTGGTAACACCCCTTCTCCTGAGCGCGGCAAATCAGGAGATTGGAAAGCAGAAAGGCCACGCCCGCGCCACAGAGACCCTCCAGCTCACTCGGCGCGGCAACTTTCGGGTTCGCAATCGTGCAGTCGGGCAATTCCGGACCCGGGAGGTGGTGATCGGTCACAACAACATCGATGCCCTCCGACTGCAGGGCCGCGACCCAGTCAAGGGAATTGATTCCGTTGTCGACCGTGACGACCAGCCCGACGGACGGATTCTCCCGCCGCATCCGAAGGACGGACGCTTCCGTCATTCCATAACCTTCCGCCAAGCGCTTCGGAATGAACGGCACGACATCCGCCTTCAGTGCCCGCAGGGCCAGGACTAGTATGGCCGTCGCGCAAATTCCATCGCAGTCATAGTCTCCAAAGACGACAATCCGCTTGTGCGCCGAAACTGCCGCGAGAATCGTCTCGGCCGCCGCGGCCACCCCCGGCAACGCCGTCGGCTTTGCAAGCCGTGAGAGCGACGGATTGAGATAGTCCGCGACCGTCTCGGCCGTAATGCCGCGAACGGCCAGCAGACGCGCAAGAAGCCGCGGATACCCCGCGGCTTCCAACCGAGCGACCTTCTCGTCGTCGGCAACACGCTCGCACCAACGGCTCAGAGCGTCACCTCGTGACACCAACCGTGCTTATCCTCAAGCGTACCGTACTGGATGCCCTGCACAGTATCGAAGAGCTTCTGAAGGTGCGGACCGACGGTCGTCGGGTCGGAAATCTTGATGACTTCGTCGCCACGCGTAATCTCCCACACGGGAGTCACCACGACAGCTGTGCCGCAAGCCGCGACCTCGGCGAACTCACAAATCTCCTCGTAGGGAACCGGGCGGCACTCGACCTTCCAGCCCAAATCTGCCGCGCACTGCTTAAGGGACATATTCGTCACCGACGGCAGAACCGAGCAGCTATCCGGGGTCACGTAAGTACCGTCCTTCTTGATGCCAAGGAAGTTCGATGTCGAGAACTCCTCAACGAACTTGTGGCTCTTCGCATCGAGGTAAAGCTCGACCGGCCACCCCTCACGCTTTGCCTTCTCGTGGGCGAACAGCGAGGCGGCATAGTTGCCGCCGACCTTGACATCGCCCATCCCGTGCGGCGCCGCACGATCCCAGTCGTCGAAGATGACCGCACGAACGGGTTTCAGGCCGCCCTTGTAGTACGCGCCCACCGGCATACACATCATGATGAATGTATACTCACGCGCCGGGGCCACGCCAATCTGGGGACCCGTGCCAATCAGCAGCGGGCGCAGATACATCGATCCGCCCGTACCATACGGCGGAACAAATTCCTCATTCGCCCGGACGAGCTTCTCGGCCGCTTCCACAAACATCTCAACCGGCACGGGAGGCATCACCGTACGCACAGCCGTGCGATACATGCGCTTGCCGTTCTCGTCGGGACGGAAGATGGCAATCTTGCCCGACTTCTGACGAAACGCCTTCATCCCCTCAAAGCATTCCTGCCCATAATGCAGGCACGAGGCACCGATGTGCATCGTAATCATCGGCTCCTTGACAAACTCAATCTCGCCCCACTTGCCATCTTTCCAGACGCTCCGCACATGGCAGTTCACATCCGAAAAACCGAAGCCGAGTTTCGCCCAATCAATATCTGTTCTTGGCATATAACCTTATCCTTTCAAATCATCGCCGCGTATTATAGCACATCATTTCCGTTTCTGAAAGAGAGGAAGGGCAATTTCGTAAAGGTCCTGATCCTTCTGCAACAGATTGAACACGCCCTGCATATCAATGTTGTACGCCGCGAGGAAACTACGCTGGGCAAGCGTCTTGCGCCCCGTGCGGTGCTGAATCTTCGCCAGATCCAGCCAGGCCAGAGCGTCTTTCGACGGTTCGAGCCGCAGGTACTTCGAGAGGCATCGCTCGGCGTCGCCGTCAAGCCCCGCCGACACAAGGAAGGTCGAAATCGCCTGCAGGACGGCCGGTTCGTTGACCTCGTCAATCAAGGGCCGGACGAGCTGCGCCGCCTCCATCGTGCGCCCCATGCCAAAATAGGCACGGGCGAGCATCAGCGTCTCGGGCGTCGCCAACTTGCCCTCCGTGCGACGGCGGGCCTCCAGCCGATCAATCTCCGCCATCAGCAGGCGCATCCGATTGACATAATCGCGCACATTCCCCGTTCGGCTGTTGTTCGGGTCGATGAGATCCGTATAGTCCATCATCTCCAGCACGACATCCCACTTGGCGTACGGCAGGAGACACTCCTGGGCATAGCGGAACGTCGCCTCGGGCGAAGCGGGGTAGAGCAGGCAGGCTTCACGGAAAGCCTGCGCCGACTCCATGCGGCGGCCCTGCCGCCCGTACAGCCCGGCGATGGCTGCCCGCAGTTTTGAGAACGACTTCTGTCCTGCGAAATCGCGGCGATACATCGGGTCGCTCAGCAGACGCCGCGTATACCAGTCCCAGAAGTCCTGGTCCTTCGTGGCCGTCCGTTCGTCGTAGGGCGTTGGATCTCGATTGATCTTCATAATCAGGCCATGCGGCGAGAGATAGGGGTACATCCACGGAATCACATAGCTCTCCTCCACATAGAAAGCGTGGCGAAGGCGATCGTGATCGAACATCATCTTCGTCAGAATTCCGTTGATTTCCATCACGCCAAGTGCACCCGTCACCTGGACGCGACCGTTCTCAATCCTGAGGTCGCCGTTCGCCGAGCGAACGCCGCGCTGGACCTCGTCCACGTAAATGTTGAACGCCTCGGCGGAATCCTCCTTCGACGGAATCCAAATCTCGTCACCGTAAAGGTCGCGTTCGACGGACATATAGGTATCGTCCGCAAGCGCATTCTGCGTGATGAGATAGACATCTGGACGATAGTTCGCCGAATAAATCATGTAGGTCGGCACAAAGCGCCCCGGATCTGTTCCACCAAAGAAGATTGAAAACGGCTCCATCGGCTCCGGCCAGTTCGGATCTGGCAACGGTTCCTCGTCCGCCACGAGTTGGTCATTGATGGCCTTCGACCCTTCCAGCTGATAGGCTCCGAACTGCCACCCGAAGGTGTGCCCGTTCTGCTCCGCTCCGCCCAGTTCGAACACGAGCCGATCGTCGGTGTAGTTCTGGATAATCGGGGTAATGCCGGCACCCAGAATCATCAGCACGGCCACAATCGGCGCGAACTTGCACAGTCGCGAACGGCAGATAAGTGCCCCGACAAAGACAAGCCCGTAGCCAATCCACATCGCAATCATCGCATGGGACGAGATGAACTTCACCTTCTGGATGAATCCGTCCTGCACATCACCCTTCACCTGCGCCAGCAAAATGAGCAGGAAGGACATCATCAGGAAGCAGCTTGCCGCCGCAATCATCCACTGCCAAAAGGTTTTGCGGTGCAACTTCTCAACGACCCAACGCCCGGCAATGAACGGCACCAGCGCGAAGAAGACGAGCATATCCGTAAACTGCATCATCACGTCCGCGAAGTAGTGGCGCATCTGCGAACCCATAAACGAGAGGAAGGCGAAGACCGAGGGGAAACTCGGCACGCCAATCGCCTCGTACTGGCCACGCATAATCGCGTGCTTGAAGCCCTCCCACGTGCGCGGATAGCCCCAGTTCATCGGCGGATTGCGCAAATCTGAGACAATGGGCATATAGGCGTAGAACGAGACGCCAAGCTGAGCGAAAAACGCCGCGCCCGCCACCGAACGCCCGTTCGGCAGTGTCGCCCAGGCGAGCGCGAGGAGGACGAAATTCCAGGCGATTGGCCAGCCAAACCACCAGCTCTGCGGATGGGTCAGGCCATTCATTGCGCCGTGCGACAGCAGAAGGAACGCCGAGATCTGGAGTCCCGCAACTGGGATTGCAAAGCACAGGCCATTCTTTCGAGTCAACGAGCAGAGGACGAACAGGAGCACCACCAGTCCCCAGAAAATCGCCGTCGACTTGCCCCAGTTGTACGGAATGCCCTCATAGCCGTCGCTTCCCGCGACTGGCACGGCCGCCGCAAAACAAACGGCGACAATCGCGAAGACGGCAGAAGCACCGAGGAACTTGACCGTTGTCGAAGTCAGCAACCCATCCTCGTCGCGGCGCATCGCCGCAGCAACCGCCGCCACGACGGACGCGGCAATCAGGGCGGCAATCAGGGCATAGCGCGTCGGCTCAATCAGGGGCGCGACAGGCTCCGTAATCCCCGACCACACATTCTTCGACGTAAAGATGGTTGCACAGAGAAAGATGAGAACGGCTCCCGAACCACCGACGGCCAGCGCAATCCGCCGCGCCTGGTCGTTTTTGCCGTGCGTCCGCAGGATGGCCGCCGCGACGATGGAACCGACGAGTGCCAAAAGTCCCAGAATCAGCATCGCCGTCGACGGGCAGGTGGACGTCTCCAGCACGGCTCTGTGCTTGTTGATGACATCCGACTGCATCAGGCGACTGGCGCGCATCAGCTGACCAATCTGCAGAATCTGATAGGTCATCGCCACGGGAATCAGATAGATGAAGACATCCCGGAACATCCCGATGTTCGTCATCAGGATGATAATCGCCAGCGGCACAATGGCGAACAGCAGCACCTGGTAATTTGTAAGCCCGAGGCCAAAAACGAAGGCCGTAAACCAAAGGATCTTGTCGGACGGCTTGCGCATCCAGCGATAGCTCAGCAGAAAGACCCACATCAGGAAGAGGGCATTCAGCGAATAGATTTCAACAATTGTGGACTGCGACCACTCGACGGGGGAAAGCGCGAACGTCAAGGCACCGCCCACACCACCGCCGAACGCCAGCCAGGCGGATGGCGAAAGCGACGGGAGCGCAACACCACCGTCCGCTTCGGCATCCGGCGCGATGAAATCCCTCGAACTGCGGCAAATCAGCATGGCCGTGCACCCTGCGGCAAAGGCACCCGCTGTCGCCGAGAAGCAACTGATCGCCCAGGCCGGCGTCGGATGCCCCATGTAGGTCACCCAGAAGAAGAACTTGCAGAAAATCCAACTGCACAGCGTCCAGAAGGGATAGCCCGGCGGGTGCGGCACACCGAGGTGCGCACCCGCCGTCGCGAGTTCACCGGAATCCTCAAGCCCGACGGACGGGCCAAGCGTGAAAAAGTAAACGGCAAATGTCACCAGGGTCGCCGTCCAGAACGCCGCCCAGTCAAGCCTTGAGAAAAACCGATCTTTCTTCATAGTCGTCTGCCAACCTGTCACGCCCGCGCCGAAAGGACGTCGCGTTCGTATTTCTTAATGTCGCCGAGCCACTCCTCGCCTGCGGCCTTTCCTTCACGCCGGCAGAACTCAGCCCACACGTCAGCCCACGGATAGCCCTTCAGTTCCTCCTGCAGGACGAGCTGAGCCGTAAACTCACCGGCATCCTGGAGACCCTTGAGCGTACCATTCGGCTGGAGCATCGCCTTCAGGAGTTCCTTCTGCATATTGCGCATCCCGAGCACCCAGGCGGCAATACGGTTGATGGATGCATCAAAGTAGTCAAGCGCGATGATGAAGTTCTCTGGACCCATCTTCACAATCTCCTGCGCGGCACCGCGCAAGTCGTCGTTCTGACGAATGACGTGGTCGGAATCCCAGCGAACAGGACGCGAAATGTGGAAGGCCACCTTGCCAAATGTCATCAGGAAGGAGCTGATCTTGTCCGCCACATTCTCAGAGATATGGAAGTGCCCCATATCCAACAGGCCAAGGATGCCGCGCTTCATCGCATAACCCATCACGAACTCGTGCGAGGCGACGGTGTAGCTCTCAACGCCGATGCCGAAGAGCTTCGACTCCAGCGTCGGCACGACCAGCTTGCGGCTGTACTTCGTCCGAAAGATTCGGTCAAGCGAATCGGCCATCCGCTGACGCGGTCCAAGGCGATCCGAGGGCTCGTCCTTATAGCCGTCTGGCATCCAGTAGTTGATTGTGCACGGGCTCTTGAGTTCCTTGGCGAAATACTCCGCAATCTTGAGGCACTGGATGCCATGCTTGACCCAAAACGCCCGAACTTTCGGGTCTGGGCTTGAAAGCGTCAGGCCATCCGCCGCCATCGGATGCGAGAAGAACGTCGGATTGAAATCCAGTCCGATGCCGCGCTTCTTCGCCCAGTCCACCCAGGGCTTGAAGTTCGTCGGCGTGAGCTTGTCACGGTCAGTGACGGATGAACCGTGCACACCGTAGCACGCATGGAGATTCAGACGATGACGCCCCGGAATCAGGGACATGGCGAAATCGACATCATCCATCAGCTCCTGGGGCGTGCGAGCCTTCCCGGGATAGTTGCCGGTCGTCTGGATGCCGCCGGACGCGCCACCGGTTGTTTCGAACCCCGTGACGTCGTCACCCTGCCAGCAGTGCATCGAAATCGGGATGCCCTTCAGGGTCTCAATGGCCTTTTCGGTGTCCACGCCAATCTTGGCGTACTTGCGCTTAGCCTCCGCGTAGCTCATGACTGCTCTCCTTCCTTGTTTATTTTCGTGACGTAAATCTTCGCCATATCCGTCTTGAACGCCGACCTTTCCGAGATGTCGAGTTCCTCGAACAACTTTTCGCCCGGACGAATGCCAATGAAGACAATGGGCAAGTCAACGTAGGGACGATACCCCGCCTGCTCAATCATCCCCTCCGCGAGGTCAAGGATGCGGACGGGCGACCCCATGTCCAGCGTGTAAATCGCCCGCTCTGCGCGACTGGCGGCCTGAAGGACAAGCCCGACGGCCTCCTGAATCGTCATAAAGTAGCGTTTCATGTCGGGATGCGTCACCGTCACGGGGCGACGCTCGGCAATCTGCTCGCGAAAGAGAGGAACAACCGAACCCGAACTGCCGAGGACATTGCCGAACCGGACGGCGCAGAAGGATGTTCCCTCTTCCCCATTCAACCCGATGACGACCCCTTCGGCGGCCAGTTTCGTCTTGCCCATCACGGAGACCGGGTTGACCGCCTTGTCCGTCGAAATCAGAACAAAGCGCGTCACGCCATGGGACTTCGCCAGCTCGGCCACCGTCCGAGTCCCCTCGACATTGTTCAGCCACCCCTCCTCCGGATTCAGCTCAACCATCGGCACGTGCTTGCTCGCCGCCGCGTGCAGAACGACCTGCGGCTGGTACGCGGCAAAGATCTTCTCCATGCGATCGCGATTGCCGCAGTCCACCATGAGCGGGACGAGCCGCACATTCCCACCAAGACCCCGCATCTTCCGGTCAATCTCGTAGAGCGCATTCTCGCAGCGCTCGACAAGCAGAATCTGCCGCGCTCCCGCCGCCGCGACCTGCCGGACAATCTCCGAACCGATTGAACCGCCCGCCCCCGTCACCATCACGGTCTTGCCCGCAAGGAAGCGTGCCGCGACCGAATTGTCGAATGTCTTCTCGCGGCGTTCAAGGAGCGACGCGATTCCCACGTCCTTGGCCCGCGCCACCATGTAGATTCGCCAAAGGATGCGGATGCCGATGATGCCAACCGTCGAGAACGCGAAGCACATGAGGGTAATCGAATACGGCGGGCGTATCCGAAAGCTCAAGTCTCCTGGCAACCAAATGCGAAGGCCCGTCAACACAAGGCAGGCCAAGGCCATCGCCCCGATGTAGCGCGGCAAATCTCCCGCGCGAATCCGCCGCCAGGCCAGACGATAGCACCCGCACAGCAAAAGCGACAGCACATGCACCGTCACGACCGTCAGGTAGGAAAGCGCCACGGCGCGCCATCCCCAGCGCGGCTCCTGGAAGTCAAACCTGAGGACAAACGAGACAAGGTAACTTACGCCAATAATCGCCGCGTCAGCGGCGATTGCGACCACGCGCGTCGCAAGAAACTTGAGCCAAGCCTCTCTTGAGCGCGTCATCATCAGAGGAACGGCAGAAGTAGCGCCGACGCAAAAATCAGGGAATCAAACATATCAAGGAATCCGCCCATTCCTGCCGGCAAGAATGTCGACGAATCCTTGACCCCGCACTCACGCTTGATTCGGCTCTCGATCAAGTCGCCCGCCGTTCCAACCAGAGCCGCCGTCACACCAAAGGCCAGAGCCTTGGCGATCGGATAGTCCACGATGCGCGTCGCTCTCACCGACGCGAGAAGAACGGAAACGAGGCAGGACGCTAAGACGCTCCCGGCCAGACCTTCCCAGCTCTTCTTCGGCGAAATCGTCGGGCACATCTTGTGCCGCCCAAAAAGCATCCCGAAGGCAAAGCCCCCCATATCCGAAATCTTGATGATTGCAATCACATAAAGCAGTGTCATCACGCCGAACTCAATCGGGATCCGAATGAAAAACGACAGCATGACCGGGATGTAGAGAATCCCCAAAAGCGTCACGGCAAGCGTCTGAATCGGGCGTTCGAACTTCCCAAACAGCGTCCGAAGCGCAAGCAGGAAGACCAGGGGAATCAGCACATACGCACAGTCGACATCGTAGTAGACCTTATAAAGAAGGACGGTCACACCCGAGAGAAGCCCCAAAACGCCCATGCTCTTGTACTTGCGTGCCACCATCTGCGTAAACTCCAGGTGAACGCAGGCCACCAGCAGAATCATCACGGGCAACACATAAGTCATCGGCACCTTCAGAAGCGCCAGAATCACCAAGGCCGCCGTTGAAAGCGCCGCCACCACTCGCTTGATTACGTGCATCGTCCTCCCATCCGCCGCTCACGCCTTGAATAGGAGGCGAGCGCCTTGTCAAACTCCTCCCGACCGAAGTCGGGCCACAGTACGTCCGTAAAGTAATATTCCGAATAAGCCGATTCCCACAGGAGAAAGTTGCTCGTGCGCACTTCCCCGCTCGTGCGAATGATGAGATCAGGATCCGGCACATCCGGCGCATACAGGTAACGGGCAAAGGATTGCTCCGTCACCCCCTTCTCCCCTGCGGCAATCGCGGCATTGACGGCATCCACGATTTCGGCCCTTCCGCCATAATTCAACGCGACGAGAAGCGTAAAGTCGCCACCGGCCGTCCGCTCCTCAAGCGCGGCAATCTGTTTCTGCAACTTCTCGGGCAGGTCGCCGCGCCGTCCAATCGCCCGAAAGCGGATGCCATTTGCAACCAGCTCATCCGCCTTCGTCGTCACGAAATGACCAAGAAGCTTCATCAGTCCCGAAACTTCATCCTGCGAACGCTTCCAGTTCTCGGTCGAGAACGCATAGACGGTCAGGTAGCGAATGCCCGCCTCGCGGCAGTAGTGCATGACGCGATCAAGAGTGTCAGCCCCGGCGCGATGCCCCATGAGACGCGGCAGTCGGTGGGCTTTCGCCCACCGGCCGTTGCCGTCCATGATAATCGCGAGATGCTCCATGCTTCGTCAGATATTGATTCGCAGCGTCGTCTCACGCGCCGGACCGACCGACAGCACACCCAACTTGCCGCCGACCAGTTCCAAAATGCGGTTCACATACGCCTTGGCGTTCTCGGGCAGTTCCGAATAGTCGGTAATCTTCGACGTCTCGCACTGCCAGCCGGGCATTTCCTCATACACCGGCTCGCAAACCGAAAGCGCATCGAGATCCGCCGGGAACGTCGTGTAGACGAACCCGTCGGGACGACGGTAGCCCGTGCAAATCTTGACGACCGGGAAGGTGTCAAGCACGTCCAGCTTCGTCATCGCCCAGTAGTCGATGCCGTTCACGCGCTGGGCATAGCGGGCAACGACCGCATCAAACCATCCGCAACGGCGCGGACGCCCCGTCGTCGCACCGAACTCACCGCCGCGCTGACGGAGCGTTTCGCCGTCCGCATCCATCAGTTCGGTCGGGAACGGTCCCTCGCCCACACGCGTCGTGTAGAGTTTCAGGACACCAATCACGCGGTCAATCGCCCGCGGCCCGATGCCGGAGCCCGTGCAGGCTCCGCCCGCCGTCGGATTCGACGACGTCACAAAGGGGTAGGTGCCGAAGTCGATGTCGAGCATCGTCGCCTGCGCACCTTCGAACAGAAGCGACTTCTTCGCCTCCAGCTTCTCGTGCAGGAACTGAATCGTATCGGTGACGTAGGGCATCAGGGCCGGCACCATCGGCGTATAAAGGCGGACCATCTCGTCCGCATCAAGCGGATGCGCCCCCAGGGCCACCAGCGTACGGTTCGCCTCCTCAACCTGATTGCGGATAAGGTCGGTGAAGTTCGGCTTCAGGATGTCACCGACGCGCATACCGTAACGCCCGACTTTCGCCGCGTACGCCGGACCGATGCCGCGGCCAGTCGTGCCGATTTTCTTGCCTTCGGGTCGCGCCGCCTCCTCGGCCTTGTCGATGGCGCGATGCCACTGCATCACCATCTGCGCCCGCTCCGAAATGTGGAAGCGTCCCTTCAGTTCAAAGCCCCAGCTCTCGACCTGCTCCAGCTCCTTCATGAGGTCGAACGGATCCATGACAACGCCATTGCCGATGACGCAGTGCTTGCCGTTGTGGAGAATCCCGCTCGGCACGAGATGGAGAACGTATTTCTTGTCGCCCACGACCACGGTGTGCCCGGCATTGGAGCCGCCCTGGAAACGGACGACGACATCCGCCTCCTCCGTCAAGAAGTCAATGACCTTTCCCTTGCCTTCGTCACCCCATTGGGCGCCCACGAGTACGGTGTTCATTTCGCTGTTCTATTCCTTTACTTAAATGTACTGAACTCAAGCCGTGCCTTATTATACCAAAAATCGGCTATGGGCGTATGCCCCGACCAATCCTGGCCAAACCGCCCACAGCTCATCGCATGTCCGCGTTAGGTATAGCGGAGAACTTCGTCCACCGTCGTATACCCGTCGAGAATCGAGCGGATGCCGTCCTCACGCATCGTCCGCATCCCAAGTTCACGCGCCTTCTCGCGGATGACCAGCGTCGGAGCCTTGTTGTTGACGAGTTCGCGCAGGGGATTGGACATCCGAAGATACTCGAAGACGCCCTTACGCCCCTTGTAGCCCGTCCCGTTGCAGGTCTTGCACCCCTTGCCGAAGTAGAACGGACGCCCACCAATCTGGTCGCGCGTCATCTCGATGCGGTCCAGCGTCTCATCGTCCGGCTCGTAGGACTGCTTGCAGTCGCGGCAGCAGGTTCGGACGAGTCGCTGCCCGAGCACGCCTTCCAGCGTGGACGAAAGGAGATAGGGCGCAACATTCATGTCCACAAGACGCATCACCGCGCCCGCCGCATCGTTCGTGTGAAGCGTCGAGAAGACGAAGTGACCCGTCAGGGCGGCCTGAACGGCGATCTCGGCCGTCTCAAGGTCGCGGATTTCGCCAATCATCATCACGTCGGGGTCCTGACGAAGGAACGCACGGAGCACCTTCGCAAACGTGTTGCCGGCCTGCGCGTCAATCGGGACCTGGACAATGCCGTCCACATTGTATTCGACAGGTTCCTCGGCCGTCAGCAGTTTCGTGTCAATCTGGTTGATGCGCCGCAAAATCGAGTACAGCGTGGTCGTCTTGCCCGAACCCGTCGGGCCCGTCACGATGAAGATGCCGTTGGGCTTCTCGATATCCATCGTAATCTGCTCGTAGACATCCTCCGGCAAACCCACGTTCTCAAGGTCAAGCGAGGTCGCCGACTGGTCGAGAATACGCATAACGACCGATTCGCCGTGCGCCGTGGGCAGACACGAGACACGGAGGTCGACAGGCTTGCCGGCCACCGTCAGGGCGATTCGACCGTCCTGCGGAATCCGCCGCTCGGCGATGTTGAGGTTTGACAGAATCTTGATGCGCGAGATAATCGCCGGCGCCATCTTCACGTCAGGTGCCTTCATCTCATAGAGCGCACCGTCCACGCGATAGCGAATCTTGAAGTCCTTCTCAAACGGCTCGATGTGAATATCCGACGCACGGTCCACAACGCCCTGGTAGAGGACCAGATTGACGAACCGAATGATGGCCGACGAGTTCGCCGCGTTCTCAACCGAGGCGATGTCGTTGACATTGGCCGTCAGCCCCTCATCATCCGACATCCCCTCGCCGAGGGACTTAATCATGTCCGCGACAGACTCGTTGGCATCGCCGTAGTACTGGGCGATGCGGTCCATCACGTCCTTCTCGCGGGCGAAGACGAACTTGACCTCCTTCGAGAGCGTGAAGAGCATCTCATCGGAGATGCGCGGATCCACAAGGTCGAAGGTCGCAAGCGTCACGGACGAATCGTCCGATGCCACCGGAAAGACGTTGTACATCCGCGCCGTCGAGGCGGGAATCGCATTCGTCACGTCCGTGTCGATCGTCATCGAACCGAGGTCAATCGCCTCCGTGTCCTGATAGGCCGCCATCGCCGCCAGCAGGTCGTCCTCTGACAGAATCCCCTGGTCGATGACGAGCTGACGGATGGTCTTCGACTCCGTCTTGGAGATTTCCTGCAAGTCCTTCGCGGTATCGTCGTCAATGTACCCGTTCTGGACGAGAATCTGGAGAATCGGATCAAGCATGGCTTACCGTCCGTACCCTTCCTCTTTGAGTTTCTCGACAACCGAATCAGGATCCTGCGACTTCGTAATGAGGTCCTCGTAGGAAATCAATCCCTGCCGGTAGAGGTTCATGAGCGAGGAGTCAAGCGTCATCATGCCGAACTTCGCGCCCGTCTGGAGATCGCTCTTAATCATGTTCGTCTTGTTGTCGCGGATGCGCGAACGAATGGCATCCGTCGACGTCATGATTTCAAAGGCCGCAACTCGCCCATGGACTTCGCCATTGGCATCCAGCTTCGGCAGGAGAATCTGCGAAATGACGGCCTGAAGGCCGGCGGCGAGCTGGGTGCGAATCTGCGCCTGCTGATTGGTCGGGAACGCGTCGACAATACGGTCAATCGTTTCCGCCGCGCCCGTCGTGTGGAGCGTTCCGAAGACGAGGTGGCCCGTTTCTGCCGCCGTAATCGCCGCGCCAATCGTCTCAAGGTCGCGCATTTCACCGACGAGAATCACGTCAGGGTCCTGTCGGAGGGCGCGGCGAATCGCCTCCGCGAAACTCGGCACGTCGTCGCCGACCTCGCGTTGCGTGACGAGCGACTTCGCCGACGTGTGATAGAATTCAATCGGGTCCTCAATCGTGATGATGTGGACGCTCCGCTCGTGGTTGATGACATCCAGCATGGAGGCGAGCGTCGTCGACTTACCCGAACCCGTCGGCCCCGTCACAAGAATCAGCCCACGCGGCTTGAAGAGAAGTTCCTTCGCCACCGGCGGCAGCCCAAGCTGTTCAAGCGTCATCAGCTTGGACGGAATCTGACGGAGGACCGCACCGTAGCGCTTGCGCTCCTTGAAGATGGACACACGGAAACGCGTCCCGTCTGGGTGCGCCAACGCAAAGTCCGCACCGCCGTTCTTCTCGACCTCGGCCATCTGCGCGTCGGTTGAAATCTCCTTGACGAGTCGGTAGGAGTCCTCTTCCGTCAGCGTCTCTTCCGAAAGCGGCAGAAGCTCACCGTTCACACGAAGTTCAGGCGGCATGTAGGCCCGGATGTGAAGGTCGGAACCTCCCTCATCAATCGTCGCCTGCAACAGTTCCGGCATCGTAATATCCATAGTCTTACCTCAAATTCCCTTTTGTTTACCCTTAGTCCGCATCGCCCATCGTCACGCGCAGAACCTCGGCGAGGCTCGTCATACCGCTCGCGACCTTGAGCATGCCGTCCTCGCGAAGGGTGCGCATACCCATTTCGCGGGCGCGTTGGCGCAACAGTGTCGCGGGCGCATGGTCGAAAATCAGGCGCTGAATCGTATCATCCACCTTGAAGATTTCGAAGATACCCTTGCGTCCTTTGTAGCCACTGTGGCCGCACCGATCGCAGCCCGCGCCGTGGTACATCCGCTCCGGCATCGTCTTGGCAATCTGTCCGAGCATCTTGATCTCGCGCTCGGTCGGCGTGTACGCCTCCTTGCAGTTCTCGCAGATTGCGCGCACCAGACGCTGGGCCATCGCCGCACGAAGCGCCGAGGCAACGAGGAACGGCTTCACGCCAATATCCAGAAGTCGGGTCACGGCCGACGGCGCGTCATTCGTGTGAAGGGTCGAGAAGACGAGGTGACCCGTCAGGGCCGCCTCCATGGCGATGTCCGCCGTCTCGGCATCACGAATTTCGCCAATCATCACGATGTTCGGAGCCTGACGCAGAATCGAGCGAAGCGCCGCCGAGAAGTCGAGGCCGACATCCTTGTTCACCTGGACCTGGTTGATGCCGCTCATCTGGTATTCAACAGGATCCTCAACCGTAATCAGCTTCTTGTCCGGCGTATTGATCTGCCCAAGGCAGGCATAAAGGGTCGTCGTCTTGCCCGAACCCGTCGGCCCGGTCACAAGCACCACGCCGTCCGGCAACTTGATCAGACGCTCGAAAGTCGCCTGGTCATCCGTCAAGAAGCCGAGCTGCGGCAAGCCAAGCGAGAGGTTGGACTTGTCGAGAATACGCATGACAATCGACTCACCGTGATTCGTCGGCACGGAGCTGACACGAAGGTCAAGGTCCTTTCCGCCGACCGTAATCTGGATTCGTCCATCCTGCGGAATCCGCTTCTCGGAGATCTTCATCTTCGACATGATCTTGATGCGCGAGATGATGGCACTCTGCAACCGCTTCGGCGGCGAGTCCATCTTCCGAAGCGCACCGTCGATGCGGTAGCGTACGCGGAACTCCTTCTCCATCGGCTCAATGTGAATATCCGAAGCCTTCATCTTGATGGCCGTCGTAATCAGCATCGTCGCCAACTTGATGACGGGCGCATCATCCCCAGTCGCATCCTCACCGCCGCCGATGAACTCATCACGCGTCTGCACGTCGGCGGATTCGCCGTCCGAATAGAGTTTCGCCATCGCCGCCATCACTTCGGAGCGCGGCGAAATGACGGCCTCAACATCGCGCCCGTGCAGGACGTACCGCAGGGAGTCAATCGCATCGTACGCCATGGGATCCGAAAGAGCCACGGTGATGGAGTCCGCATCCGCAACGACGGGCACGACCCCATACTTCTTCGCGATCTCCGCCGGGATTTCCTTCGTAATCTCGGGATTGATTGCTTCCGCATTCACATGGCAGTACTTCAGGCCGAACTGGTCCGCGACCGTACCGAGGACATCGTCCTCGCTAATCGTTCCACCCGCAACGAGGACGTCCAGCGTTGTCTCGTTTTCGGCCCTCATGGATTTCGCCGCAGCGTCGACCTGCTCCGCGGTTAGGAATCCGCGTTCGGTCAGAAGTTGCAGTACATATTCATCGTTACTCGTCATTGCAAGTCAGTAGTATACTATAAAAGACGATTGGGAACAAGTGGGCACAGCCGCTGCTCGTCGCCATCGTGGCGTTCGCGGGTTTTGCCGGCCTGCCGTCCGGCAGGCCTCGGTGCCGCGCAGGCGCGGCACCTTGCGGGGTTCGGGGGCGTTGCCCCATCCTTTGCAAGCCATCTGCTGTTTGCAAACCCGGAGCAAAACCAACGATACGACCAGAGGCGGACACGCACACCCGTGCAAACAGGTTTTGTTTCCGCGAGAAAAAATTCCCTTCTCCCGAGGAAACGAACTTACTTTCCACGAGAAACAAGGGTCAAAACCACGGGAAACAAGGGCAAGGACTAAGGTGCTTTGATCAAAGCACCTTAGTCCTTTGAGTAAAGCACCTTAGTGGTTTGGACAAACCACCTTAGTCCTTGCCCCAGATTCTCAGCGTCTCGACCCTTGTTGCTCATGGTCTCAGCCCTTCCCACAGCTGGTGTCCGCCCTTGTTTCCCGTGGTTTTAACCCTTGTTTCCCGTGGTTTCAACCTTTATCTCTCGCGGTTTCAGCCCGCGTTTCTCGCGGAGAGAGAATGTTGCTCTCGTGGAGACTCCAGCGGCTGTCGTGGATCAAATCCTTCGCGGCGGCTTGAGCCAACCACCCATTCCCTCTACTTATTTATTGGCACCATCGCCCAAGGCTCCCTCTCGCGCAAACCGAATCAGCATCTCCTCATATCGTTCCAATCCGATGAAATCCACGAAATTCGTGTGATTGGCCCCCTCAACCCGCAGAAACCACTTCGGATTGGGGGCTCGCTCATACAGCGCGAGCCCCTGCGAAAAGGGAATGATGGTATCCCTGGTGCCATGGAGCATCACAATCGGACAAGTGACCTTTTTAATCATTTTATGGCTTGGAAATGGATCAATTGGCAAGATTCTCACGCGTGTGACCACCCTTGGCGCGGACAGGTAAGGAGCCTCCAACCACAATCCAGCCGCCTTCCGCGTTGCGGCAAGTTCAGTTGCCACACCCGTTCCAATGGAATAGCCAACAATAATCAGATTCTCCGCCGCGACACCCTTTTCGCGTGTCAGCCAGTCGTAGAGCCGATGCGCATTCCTGTAGCATCCCTTTTCGGTCGGCGTTCCATCCGAAAGCCCATAGCCCGGATAGTCAAAGGTTGCCACGGCAAATCCCTTCGACACCAACCCATCCAAACGCCCACTGATTGCCGTCAGGTCCTCCGCGTTCCCATGACAGTAGAGAATGACCTTTCCGCCGTTCACGTCTCCCCTCAGCCGCGCCGCAATTGACACGCCATTCGTGCCGATGTCAACATATCCGTCAATCGACTTATCATAACCGTCCCTGACAGGCTGAAACATAAAACGGTTGATCAACAGGCAGGCCAACCCCAGAATCAGTACAAGCCCCACCAGCAGGACGATGCCATCCCCTTTCCGAAACAACTTATTTCCCCTTGCCATCTTCAATTTCCTCCCTTATCAGTTGATTGACAGACCATGATGCGGCTATGCTCACTTCCGCTGAATGTTCTCCGTCGCACGCTCCCTCGCCAGACGGCCCTCAAGATCCCCTTTGTCCGCGCCGTCCATCCGATTGGAATAGCGGCAAGCAGCGAGAAAATGTATTTTTGATCTATTTTCATATCTTCACAAGGCTCTGTTTGCCAAGTTTCCAATGCCCCAACCCGAGATTTGAGGACTCAATCTCCCTGTCAAACGAGTGCAAGTGTATCAAATGCGTAAGGCAGCAGTCAAGATGCCGCACGGTTTTATCCGCTCAAAAAATGACGCGAGGGGGCGCGAACAGCAACCCGTTCGCACCCCCTCGACAAGCGACGAACTCCGCCGCGCTTACTCAACTTCGCAGAGAGAGGATATCGTCGACGAGCTGCGGAACGGTCAGGCGATTCGCCGCGAGGAACTCGGGCACCGCATAACGATCGGCGAACTTCTTCGCCGCGCCCCTCACGAGCACCTTCATCTCCGTCGGACCGTAGAACCGCGCAACCTTCTCGCCGAAGCCACCATCGACAACGCCGTCCTCCAGCGTGACGACAAGCGCGTGGTCGGCCTTGAGGCCGTTCAGCGTCTCCTCGTCAAGTTCCGACGCGGTTCTCGGATTGACAAGCGTCGCCGCAATCCCCTTCTCCTTGAGCGCATCCGCAAGTTCCGCGCCAAGCGTGTAGTAATTGCCAAGGCCAAGAATCGCAACGCCCCGCCCATGCCGCGTGACATCGTAGCGGATGCGACCCGAATAGTCGGACAGAATCTCCACGTCATTCTCCCGAACACCGTTCGCGGGTTCACGAATGGCGACGGGATGCCCCGTATGGTCAATGGACCAGTCGAGCATGGCGAAGTACTCCTTCTCGCTTGTCGGGCAGAGGTAGACGAGATTCGGAATGTTCGACAGGAGCGGAATGTCAAACCAGCAGAGGTGGGTGACGTCGTTCATCGTCGCGAGCCCGCCCGTCGTGACCACGATGGTCGCAGGATTGTCGTTCACGCAGAGGTCCTGGCTCAACTGGTCGTAGGCGCGCTGAACGAACGTCGAAACCACGCTGTAGACGGGCTTCGCGCCGCCCTTGGCAATGGCGCTCGCAAATGCAACGGCGTGCTCCTCGCAGATGCCGACGTCGACGAACTGCTTGCCGGCCCGATCGCGGTTGGCTTTTGTAAAGCCGAGCATGGCGGGCACCGCGGCGTTGATGACGACGACCTTCGGATCGGCGGCCATTTTCGCGAGCAGGTGCTCCGCAAAGCGACTGCCAATCCAGCCGTCCGCCGGAGGCGGCGGCAAGAGCGACTTGCCCGTCACGGGGTCGAACGGTGCCATGCCCCAGTGCCACGCCTCCTTGTTGTCCGTCGCCGGCTTCCACCCATGCCCCTTCTCGGTATTCAGGTGGACGACGACCGGGCGCGGCGAATCCTTCACCTGGCGAAACGCCGCCTCAACCGCCGCCTCATCGTTCCCGTTCGCGACGTAGACATAGTCGAAACCCATCGCCTTGAAGAAGTTGCAGGGATCGGTGCCATTCGTCTCACGCAGACGGGCAATCGACCCATAGAAGCCGCCGTGCGGTTCGGCGATGGACATCTGGTTATCGTTGAAGACGACAATCAGGTTCGTGCCCTGTTCCGCCGCATTGTTGAGTCCCTCAAGGGCCTCGCCGCCCGAAAGCGACCCATCGCCGATGACGGCAATGACATTGAACTTTTCGCCGCGCAAGTCACGCGCCTTGGCGAGTCCCGTCGCCAGCGACACGCTCGTCGCGGTATGCCCGACAATAAAGTGGTCGTGGGGCGATTCGCTCGGCTCGGTGTAGCCCGAGACATCGTCGTAGTGCGCCTCATCGACATAGGCCTGCATGCGCCCCGTCAGCATCTTGTGGGGATAGCACTGGTGCGACACGTCAAAGACAATCTTGTCGACCGGCGAATTGAAGACACGGTGCAGGGCGACGGCCGCCTCGATGAAGCCGAGGTTCGGCCCGACGTGCCCCGTATGCCGTGAAGCACGAAGAACAAGGGCCTTGCGCATCTCGTCGCAGAGGTCGGTGATTTTGTCCGCCGGCACGGCCTTGACATCCGCTGGACCCTTGATGGACATCAAATCAAACATAGTTGCATTCTCCTTTATCTGATGAAATTGGTCATCTGCCATGGCTCAGGTGTCGGCACGCCCGCCTTGAGACCCTTCGCCATCCAGGCGAGGTTGTGCCCGAGGAGGCGCATCGTCTGCAGGCCTTCCGCGTCCTGCGCGACCTCGCCCGCCTCTCGTCCATAGGCAATATTCCAGTACTGGGAACCGGCGACGGGCATACCAAGGATGCCATAGAACATGTTGAGCGTCTGAAACGCCGCGCTCGCGCCGCCGCGTCGGCAGACGGCGACGGATGCCGCCGGCTTGCCGCGCAAACGCCCCGCCGCCGCAAAGAAGACGCGCTGCATCACGGCCAGCAAGGCCCCGTTGGGCTGGGCGTAGTAGACGGGCGAGCCAAGCACCAGGGCATCCGCCGCGAGGGCTTTCTCAAGAATCTCATTGGCGACATCATCCGCGAAGACGCAGCGTCCGAGTTCCGAACACTTCCGACAGGCGATGCACCCACGAACGGGGCGAACGCCAATCTGGACGATTTCGCTCTCAACGCCGTCCGCCTTCAGCGCGGACGCGACCACTTCCAGAGCCCGCCTCGTGTTGCCGTTCGCGCGGGGACTGCCATTCACAAGCAACGCCTTCACTTGGACACCTCCTCAACGATGGATTTGCCGAGGTCGAAGGCCTCCTGCATGAACTTGGTGGACTTGACCGCTCCCTGCTCGTAGACTTCCGTCGCAAGCACGCTCCCCGCGATTCGCGCACCGTCAAAGCAGTCCATGTAGCCCTGGACGGCGGCAAGCACATTGTCGAACGGGGCGTTCTCGGCCATCGTTGCGACGACATAGTAGGGCTTGCCCTTCGGCTCGGGCCAGAACTGGACCGAGCGGTCAAGCACAGCCTTCAGCTGCGCGGCAATCGTAAAGTAGTAGACGGGCGTGCCGAAGACGACCGCATCCGCCTCACACATTGCGCGGCAAATGTCGTTCGCGTCGTCCTTCTGAATGCAGTGATGCAACTTCTGGCAGGCGTAGCAACCCATGCAGAAGCCAATCTTCTTTCCGCGCAGGCGCACGAGTTCTGCCGCGCCGCCCGCCGCCTCAACGCCCTTCGCCACCTCTTCGCACAGGGCGTGCGAATTCGAGTCCGGCCTCAGGGAGGATGAAATAATCAGGACCTTCTTCTTTGCGTTCATCTTTCGTTTCTCCATTTCCGATTTCGTATCGAGTCCGCAATCATTATTCCTTCAGTGACATTATTCCTTGGTTGCCGCCGCGTAGTCCGCTTCGCAGACGGGTTCGAGCCACGTGCTCTTGTTCGTCCCGGGATGGCACTCAATGGCCAAATGGCTGAACCAGGTCTTCGGGCCCGCGCCATGCCAGTGCTCGACGTTGGCCGGTATCTCGACGATCGTGCCGGGCACCATCTTCACCGCCTTCTCGCCTCGCGCCTGATACCATCCCTCGCCACCGACGCAAATGAGAACTTGTCCGCCCGTGTGCGAATGCCAGTTGTTGCGGCAGCCCGGCTCAAAGGTGACGTTGAAGATTGGAACGCCCGTCTCCTTGTCGTGCTTCGTGAGTGCCGCGAGCCAGCACCGTCCGCTGAAGTACTGGCGGAAGCGCGTATTGGGGAAGCCGGCCTTGAACGGACTCACCGTATCCTCCGTCTCAACACGCGCAAGAATCTCGCCAATCTCAGTCTCCGTCACGCCATTGTGCTTCGCCACGCCGATGTGCGCCGCAAGCTGGGGCTTCACGTTTCCAATCGCGGCAAGCGCGGCAACGGTCGCCATTTCCCGCGTCCGCCAGTCGAGCGCATCGCGCCCGAAGATATCGCCGAACAGGTGCGCCTTGAGGTAGTCGTCAATGGCCGGACACCAGTCGAAGAACGGACCCGCCACCTCGCGTCCGCAGAGCTTCGTCTGGTTGGCCGCACCGCGCACAAGCGACGCGCCGTCGGGACGTGACGGATTGTAGTCGCCCCTGCCGCGCTCGGTCTCGGGGGCCAACCTGTAGAGAACGCCGAGCGCATTCAGCGCACGGGGGAAGCCGCAGTAGGCGTAAAGCTGCGTTGCCGTCTCCTTGAGTTCGCGCGTCGTCCAGCCCGCCCCATAGGCGGACTGGAACGCACCTTCCAGTCCTTGCAAGTCGCCACGCGCCGTGCAGGCCGCGACATCGCAGAGTGTCTTTTCCTTTTCCGTGAGAGCCATTGTCTTTCCTCCTGTTATCGTTAGAAATGACAGCAAAGAAATCGTCCAAATCTTCGCATGGGAACGCATTGCACCAGGTGCTTGCCGTAGTGGATTCATCGGTAACTTCCTTTCTTGTTTTCAGAACTTGAGACGGCAGCCGATGTACCACATGATGCCGTCCATCGGGTAGCCGGGATAGTACTCGTAGTTTCGGTCCGCGAGGTTCTCAAGCGCCACGAAGATTTCGCCCTCGACGACACTGCTTGTCAGAGACTCAAGCGGAACGGCGAGACGCGTATTGACGAGCAGGCCCTCCTTGAGTTCGACGAGGTCGGACGACTCCCGCGAATCACGGACAGAGTAGGCGTACATGCGGTCAATGAACTGTCCGTCAATCGTCCACTTCAGGTACGGGCAAATCGTCCACGTGCAGCCCGCCGTCGCCGTCCAGCGCGGCAGACGCGAAACGGGGCTTGTCTCAGGGTTCGTGTAGGTGAGCCCCGCGAAGAGGGCGAGATCGTCCACGGGCCGCCAGTGGGTCGAGAACTCCATGCCACTGGCACGCATCCCGCCAGCATTGACATAGCCGTGCGCCGTGCGGTCGATTCGGTTCTGGACTTCCGTATGAAAGACCGTCGCAAGAAAGTCGACAGATTCGTCAACCGAAACCTCCACGCCGCCGGAGATGTAGTCCATAACCTCCGCATCCAGCGTGCCCCGTGCATAGTCCGCCGCCAGCGCACGGGTGTAGACGCCCGGGTAGTGGACACCGCGTGAGGTGGTCGCGAATACCTTCACCCGATCGCGCCAGTCAAGCGTGAGCGCGGCATCCGGCGCCCATTCACCGTCGTATTGGCTATGGAAATAATAGCGCGTCCCGACGGAGGGCGTGAGCGTCCAGTCGTCCGAGAGCCGGAAGTCGTAGCGGGCACCAAGATAGGGCGCGACCGTCGTCAGACTGCCATCAGCCGAGAACGGAATCTGCCCATTGACGAGATTGCGCGTCTCGGTCTCGCCGTGCTCGTGCAGAAGATCGAGTCCACCGCGAATCCAGAGGTCCGCCCAGACATTCCCCTCGTAGAAGTTCCGGAAACTGAAGTTCAGCCACTCGGTATGCGCGTTGCCGTCCATGGCGGGACGCGGTGCCGGCGGACGGCAAAGCCCGTCCTGGTACCAGTTGATTGTGCCGCGCTCGAATGAGAAGAGCGAGAATCCCTTCAAATTGTCGCGTTCCGTGTCAAAGCGCGTCGTATAGAGGTCGGTCGAGAGGTCGAAGCGGTCGGTGCGCGGCGGTGGACGACCAACGACTCCCGGATCCTCGACCTTGCTCTCCGTATGCTGATAGACGAAACCGAGGTGGTCGTATTCCGAGAAGTCCACGCCCAGCCGTCCGAATGCACTCTTGAGAATGGAGCGGTTGTGGTCGCGATAGCCGTCCGAATACTTGTAGCTCATGCCGCCGTAGGCATCGACGGGGCCTTCCTTCAGGCCGGCCGAACCGGCCGAGAGAAAGGTGTTGTAGCGTCCGTAGACGAGATCAAGCTCGGCCTCGTGCCCCGGCTCGCGGCGACGGCGCGTCTCGACATCCACCGCCCCGAAGGCATCCGAGTAGCGGGCCGGGTGCGGACTCTTCTGAACAGAAACCGATTCCGCGAAATCGATGGGCATCGCATCCATCAGCGGATGCCCCCACATCCCAGACTCGCGTGGCGCGCCATCCGTGTAGAGACGCACCTCGCCGCCGGGACGCGCCGTGCCCATGCCGCGAATGTAGACGCTGCCGCCCTGCGCACCGCCATAGCTGCCGATGGGCGCATAACGCGAAATCGTCACACCCGGAACCTGCCGCAGGGCCGTCTGGATGTCCTGCGCATTCAGACGCGCCAGCTGCTTACGGGAGACAAGCACCGTCTCGGCACCATCCCGTGAGATGCTCTCCGCCTGGGTGACGGGGCTCGCCGTCACGACCACCGGCGGCAGTTCGGCCACGAGGTTGGTCTCCGCCCCCACAAGAGAGGCGGATGCCAGAAGGACGACGAGTCCAATCTGAGAGGAGAAGTCTGTCTTCATATTCATCTTACTTACTTAGTTGTGTTACTTACTTAGTTGTGGAAGGCGGCGTATGCGTCCGCACGAAACCGCGCAGTGCCGCGACCATCTTCTCGGGATCCGTCTCCGTGCCAACGGTGGCTTCCATCGGGCAGGATGCGCTCAAATCGCGATTCAGAATCTTCGGCACCATCCGTTCGGCTGTCGCCCGAACGCCATGGGACTCAAGAAACGCCTTCGCATCCTCGCCCATGAGCAGTCCATGGACATGACGCGCCCGTCCGACGATGGCGACCGCCGCCGCCGCACGCCCGATGACCTTATCCACGACAATCGCCCCGTTGAGCGAATCCGAATCGAGGAGGGAGAGAATCGGCTGAACGCCCCTTCCCTGCGACCGTGCGCCAATCACGCCGCCGCGAGCCGCCACAACCGCCGCGCCCGAGCGGAATCCATTGAGAATGAACTGCCCCGGATTCAACTGGACCTGGTCGTCAAGCGACAGGCTCTTCACCATCTGGGCCGTCCCCGTCTTGTACTTCCGGAAGTGCGGCGAGGCAATGTGCTTTCGGTAGGCCACGGCACTTGCGTAGGTCTCAAGAATCGTCACACGGCAGGGATTCGCCTTCTCGGCGAGGGCGTACATGGTCAGGACACCCGGCTCCGTGCGCAGCGAGACCTCACCGACCTCCCGCGCCAGCTGAATGTACGTGTCCAAATGCTCGGGATAAACCTCAATTCGCGAAAGACGCACGATTCCATCCGCCTGCAAAGGCTCCTTGGCGCACATAATCAGTCCCTCGGCAGGCGACGGACCCACCAAGAGCGAAAGCGCAACTCCCGCCGCCAGCACCTTTCCTCTCGCGAAGCCGCTCATTTCGAGACCTTCTCCTTTCCGTTCTTCCCGAAGTCCTCCAGCTCCACGCACTCCTTCACCTCGGCACGGACGAGGCGGACGAGTTCGGCGGCGGCCGGGGCGAGTGGCACATTCTCCCGCCACGCGAGGTAGGTGCTGTCGTAGAGGGCGGGCACAAAGGGTCTGAAGACAATCTTCTTGGCGAGCATCCCGGGAATCAGCCCGTCAATCGAAATCGCCGCGCCAACGCCCTCGGCCACGGCATGGGCCGCGTTGTAGAGCAGGTTGAACGTCCCGGCAACATTGAGCCGCGCCACATCGTAGCCCGCCCAGCCGGCGAGTTCGGACGACATCCTGAGGCGGCGCGGCAGAAGCAACGGCCGACCAAGCAGATCCTCGGGTGCAATCCCCTTCTTCTTCGCAAGCGGATCGCCCTTCGGCAGAACCAGCCCGAGTTCGTGACAGACATTGAGCGGCAGCGTCTCGCACCCATCGAGACGATCCGGGCCAATCAGCACCGCGAGATCAATCGTCCCCTTCTGGATGCGCCCCGTCAGCTCTTCGGCATTGTCCGACACCAGCTGGAACGAGACGGCAGGATTCTTTTTCTGCAATGTACGCAGGGCGGCGGCGATGCGCGAGAAGCCGAACGTCTCGGCCGCCCCGATGACGATGCGCCCGGAGAGCTTCGACGCCGCGCACGTCACCTCGCGCACCGTGCAATTGACAAGCGACAGGACTTCTTCGGCCCGCTTGCGGAAAATCTCGCCCTTGGCCGTGAGCCTGACCGCACGGGCACCGCGCTCCAGAAGCGTCTGCCCCAACGATTCCTCAAGCTCACCCAGCTGCTTCGAGAGAGCCGGCTGGCTGATGCCCAGCTTCTTCGCCGCACGAGAGATGTTGCCCTCGCGGGCAATCGTCGCAAAATACCTGATATGCCGAAGTTCCATGCCGCATAGTATAGCACGGACGATGTAGAACCGTCAACTATGGAACTTGAACTTCCATAACAAAAGTGAATAGGTTAAAAAACCACCGTCCCGCAGAGACTGAGCGGCGACCCGTGGCGGACGGCAGGCCGTGCCTGAGCGTTCAGGGGGATGGTGCGCACGCCTCCTCTCACCCACGGAATCGTGCCGTTTCCCTCACAGGCTCCGCAAGTGGGCGACAAGACGAGCGACCTCACCGCGCAGGTCCTCGGCGGTGCCGTCATTGCGAATCGTGTAGTCCGCCCGCGCCGCCTTTTCCTCGACCGGCATCTGCGCGGCAATCCGCGCCTCCGCCTCGGCCCGCGTGTAGCCCCGCGTCGCCATCATCCGCGCCACCTGCGTCTCGCGGCGCGAGGCGATGCAGCAGACGAAGTCATAGTCCTTCGCCCACCCCGTCTCGAAAAGGAGCGGTATCACCGCCATGCGCAGAACCGACGCGTCCCGGCGCGGCGAACCGAACCACGCCTCAAACCGCGCCCGCACGAGCGGATGAATCCGCGCCTCAAGTTCCTTGCGGGCGGACGGATTTCCGAAGACAATCTTGGACAGACGCTTCCGCTCCTCCACCGGAATCATCTCGTGCACAATGTCGTCCGCATCCAGCGTCTCCACGCCGAGTTCGTTCAGGTAGGCCGCCACGAGCGACTTGCCACAGGCAATCCCACCGGTCAAGGCCAGCCGCTTCACGGAAGATGGACCTCCACCTTGAAGAAGCGGTGCCGCGAATAGTCGACGGACTGCCACGCGGCATCGTCCAAAGCCGCCTTGCCGAACACCGTGTAGGTGCGCGGCGAATCCGCCGTGCGCAAGTCGGGCGACCACGAAAGGCTGACCATGCCATCCTTCACCTCAATCGCCGTCAGGCGGAAGACCGAGCTTGCCTCCTTCGGATTCGTCCCCGCGATGTATTCCTGCCAGCGCGGCACCGCCCAGCCGACCTTGCCGGACGAGGCTTCAAGCAAGGCCCTGTAGCCACCCGCCGCCTCGACTTCATCCACCGAATAGTGACCATCCACCCACGCGTACGGAATGGACACCGTATGCGCCGCACCGGCGGCATCCGTATATTCGAACTTCTCTTCAGTCTCCCACCGCACATCATCCACATAGAGTGGCGCATAGGCAACGCTTCTGGCCTTCACGCCATAGACCCATGTCACCTTCTGCTCGCCTGCCCCAAGCACCAGTTCAACACGCGTCCAACCTGCGCTCTTCTTCGGCGGTTGGCGGTTGGGCACATCCGTTCCATTTATGCGCACGGCATAAAGATGCGACATCTCATCCCCATCGTTCGACCGGCACCAGTAAAAGGAGAGCTTACCCGGGCCGACCACCGTCAGCTCCATCGTTGACTCTGACCCCGAAGGAGCACTGGCAGGCTGATTTCTCGATGCCACACACTTCAAATCGCCATGCCCAACCCCCTCTTGCGGAATCCAATCCCAGGGATATTTGTCCAACTTGGTCGTCGACCGAAGAGCGGCGTTATCGAGTCCGACCGCCTCCGAGAGTGCCCCCACGCCATCCCAAACGGCGTAGAGCGTCACCGTGCCGTCCGGCTCGGCCGTCAGGTTGGAGACGGTGTCACCGTCCGCGTAGACGACATCGCCGTCTTCTGTCCGCGCCCAGCCGAGGAATCCCGCCGAGGCGTAGTTCTGGTAGGTGCAGGTCGGCAGGTCGGACGCAACGTCGTAGGTGCACGCCAGCGGCTCCATCGTGCCGAGCACATTCGCCGCGCCCGGCTTGAAGACGATGGAGTAGTGATTCGTCATCCAAACGGCGTAGAGCGTATTCGTGGCATCCATCGGCGCGGCGATGCTGACGACCTCACCGTCCGCATAGCGCGGCAGAAGTGACGCGGCATCCGTCTCGTTCGTCGCCCATCCGCCGAACGTGTAGCCGGTCTTTGCGTAGGCGTTCGGCGTGAGGGCCTGCGCCACATCACCGTCAAACCGCTGCTGGGCCATCGTGCCGCTCGATGCACCATTCCCGTCAAAGTCGACGTAGTGGTACCCGGACCACTGGGCGTGGAGCGTCACCGAACCCGATTCGGCCAGGTTCTTGACAACCGCCCCATCCGCAAATGTCCGCCCGTCGTCCATCCGCCAGCAGACGAACACCTGGGTCGGACGCGTAAACAGGTTGGCCGAAAGGGCCTGCTCTTCGTCATACTTGAAAGTCTGGCTTTCCATCGTCCCGCCCGTCGCCCCGTTGCCGTCAAAGACGACCGTATACTTATTCGCCTCCCACACGGCGTAGAGGGTGATGGATCCTTCCTCAATCAGTCCGCCGACGACCTCGCCATCCGCATACTCCGCCGTCTTCGCATTCTTGTCCCTGCTCCAACCGGCAAACGCATATCCCGTCCGTTTGTACTGGCACTTGTTCAGCGCCTTTGACTCGGTGTAGCCGAACTCCTGGGTCAGCGTATTTCCGCTGGTCGCGCCGTTGCCGTCGAAGACCACATAATACAGCTTCGCCTCATACTGGGCCACATATCGCTCATTTGCCGTTGCCGTTGACGGCACGTTCGGCGACCAGCCGATGAACTTGTGGCCAGGGCGGTTATCGACATCCGTCGGCGGCGTGACGGCCGCGCCGTAGTCGTATGTCTGGTTCACGGTGACCTGCTGATAAGTCGAGTAGTAGACAAACGTCAACGTGCAGGTCGTCAGCGAGAAGACCGCCGTGTAGGTCGCGTCGCCCGTCACCGTGATCGAGCGCGAGGCGGACATCTCGCCATCGTCCCAGCCCACAAAGACGGAACCCGTTGCGGGCATCGCCGTCACGTTCACGCGATCGCCATACGCGTAGGTGTGGCTCCCCGAAGGATTCACGGTGCCGTTTCCGTTCACGACGAACGAGATCGTGTAGGTCTTGACAATCCAGTAGGCATAGAGGGTCGTCGCACCCGTCAGATCACAGGTCTGGTTGCTCGATCCATCCGCCTTGTAATAGCGCCGTCCGCCGCCATTACGCTCAGTGTAGTAGCCGCCGAACGTGTAGCCCGTCCGTGTCGGGAGAACGGCGAGTGATGGCATTTCGGCATCGTAGGTCGCGCGGACGGAAGTTGTCGGCGTGTTCTCGGCACCTTCCACAGAGAGGGTCACCGTCACGACATCCGCCGCCCACTGCGCAGAGAGGCGGATATCCGCGGCATCCTGCTCAACGCCGAGCGTCGCCCCCGTCACACCCGTCGCTCCGCAGGCAATGGAAATTCCACTCCCATCCTTCTTCGTATTCCAGCTGGCAACATGGTAGCCTGTCTTCACGCAGCGGCTGGCCGCAAGCGCCGTCACCTGGTTCGTGTAGATGTGCGTCGCTTGATCGGGCGTGGCATTCCCCGCCCACTGCCCGCCGTTCGCATCATACGAAAGCGTATAGTTCATCCAGCGAAAGTTCGCGATGAAGTACGACTCCGCCCGCTCGTCCATTCGGTTGTCAAAGTCGATGAGAGCCAGCGTATGACTGCTCGCATTTGAATAGGTGTACGACTTCTCCGTCCAGCGATTCCACAGCGTCCAGCCCGTCAAATGCCAACCGGCCTTCGGCGTGGCCTTGTAGGTGACCTCCGCCGTACTACTGTTCCTCAGGTAGGCAACAGTCTGGTCACTCGTATCCAAGTTCGTCCCGCTCGTCGCCCGGACGACCGACGCGTCCACACGGGACTCCGACCCCGCCAGCGTATAACGGCCCTGAACCGTATAGGCCCCCTGCGCCGACAGTCCGCATAGGGCAACCGTCAGGGCGAACGAACAAATAAGGTTGAAAATTTTCTTGCTCATGGTCGTATTATACCAAAAAACCGTCCACTCGGGGATTTGCGCGGCGGCTCGCCCGACCCGGATGCGGCGGCGATCTCGCAACGCCTTTCACACGTCGACAAGCTGCTTCGCTTAGCCTGTCCTGCCTCGGCGGCTATCACTGGCTGCGGACGGAGACCTCTCCTACGGCTGCGAGTCGCACCGCACCTCTCGTGCGACCGCCGCGCTCACCCCCTCGCCCGAGAGGAGGACAAGGCCGACGACAGGCATCCCGCGGCAAACGGTCTTGCCGCGTCTGCGCCTACACAACGCCTGCGCGGTGGGGCTTTGCTCCGCCCTTCTGCGCTCCGCCACTCCCAAGCGAGGTTCCCCGTTTTGCCGCGCCTGCCGTTCGCGAAGCCCCGAACAGGCCCACAAACCGCTTGCTCGGGGGCTTGCGCGGCGGCTCGCCCGAGAGGAGGGACAGGCCGACCACAGGCCGGGACGCGGCAGATGGTTTTGCCGGCCTGCCGTCCGGCAGGCCTCGGTGCCGCGCCGCGCCTTCACAACGCCTACGCGGCATGACCTCTCCCCGCCTTTCCGTGATTTCCGTGTTCCGTGGTTGAACACCCCGCCCCGACTTTCGTGTCCTGAAGGGCTTTCGCGGCCTTTCGTGTTCGCCCGCAGGGCCTCGGCCGCTCCAAACCGCCCATTTCGGTGTGCCGCAACGCGGCTTTCTGTGTTTTCAGTGGCAAAAGCCCATCCCACCCCAACCAATTCCGTGCTTTCAATGTATTCCGTGGTTATTCCCCACGCGGCAGAATTCCGATGCCCGTCGGACGGAATTCCGATGCCCGTCGGAAAAATTTCTAATGGGCATCAGAAAGTACTCCAATGCCCATTAGACAGGACTCCCGCCCCCAACGGAGCAAAATCCGGCGAAGGTAACGCTTTCGCCATCCGCCGCGACTTTCTCAACGATGGCCCCGCCAACCGCCCAAACGCTCCCCCACCCCGAAAGAAACCGACTTGCCTCTACCTTATATATATAGCCGCGCCGCACGGAGCGCGGCTCCTGCGTCCAGTGTCCGCGACAGGCCGAAGCCGTCGAGGAACTTGCGTGCGTCGTCCACGGTCGGGTCCTTCCCGGCGAGGAACCGCAGGGCGAGCGTCCCGACCGCGAGGTCGCCAATCCGCACGGGCGTTTCGTCCGTTCGGGGTGATCGCGGCGTGTCTTCCCAAAGAGAGATCGTTTTCATCCCAAAGAGAATGCCTTTTTCTCCCAAAGAAGATGGGCGTTTCTTCCAAAGGGGACGGGCGGTTGCTTGGGAAAGGAAGGGTGCTTGCTTGGAAGAGGAAGGGCAAGCACTAAGGTGGTTTCATCAAAGGACTAAGGTGGTTTGATCAAAGCACCT
>JBNMKZ010000026.1:0-31830 GCA_050874585.1 Verrucomicrobiota bacterium
CGGGACTCGCCCGTGCGAGAGTAGGACGCCGCCGGCCCTTTCCTTTTCCACCCCGCGCACCGCGCGCGATGCGCGCTCGCAAGGGGCAAGGGGGAAAGGAAGGGCGCACAGACGGGGGACGGCTCTGACCGCCCCCTTTTTCATTTTCGCGACTTTTGGTATAATACCACCGTTAAAGATGGCAGGTCAGCTCCAAGTCGCCGCCTATTCGGGCGGTTCGTTGCGTTTGCTTTCCTCCGGGATTCAATCCCGCGAGGTTGTCTTGGCTTTGCCCCTTTCTCGTCTGCTCGTCAAGTTGGTGCGTGTGCCAGTTGAAAGCCAGGGCGATCCTGCTGCATTTGCACGTCCGATTCTTCAGGCAATAAGTCCCTATCCAGATGAGCCGCTCACGGTGTCCTGCGAAACGGTTCGTGAGTCACCAGACGGTTTGGTTGTCATTGCCGCCGCCCTGCCAGAAAGCGCGGCAGAAGATCTTGCAGAGGCGCTTGACGCGGCGAAACTCAATGTGACGCGTGTCGACGTCTTGTCCCTTGGGGCAATTCGAGGCCTGTGGCATGCGCTTGGGAATGGTGATGTGCGCCGCCTCCTTCTGTTGAAGGATGTGGACTGTATTTCGCTTCTGGTTATTGATGGCGATTTGCCGAGCGCAATCCGTGCCTTTACGAGCGAGGCTGATCTTCGCCGCGAGGTGATGCTGTCTCTTTTGGAGGCTGAAGATTTTGGCGGTGTGAGGAGTCTTTCGGAGATTGTTGTTTCCGGCGACCTCCAAGTTGACGATTTGGCTGATCTTGCCCCGGTTCGGCGGGTCGAGATGACTGCGGACGAGGCGTTGGTCGGCATTGAGCAACGGTCCGAAGACCCGGCTTCGCTGAATGCCCTTCCCGAAAGTTGGCGTGAGGTTCTTGACGAGTCCCGTCTCAAACGCAAACTGACGCGCGGCCTTGCGCTTGCGGGTGGCTTCTGGGTATTGGCGCTTGCCGTTCTCCTGGGAGTCCCAATGGGGTATGGCTTCATGACGGATCGACAGAAATCCCTACGCAAGGAGCATCGCCGCGCCTATGAGGCGGTAAGGGAGATGCGCGACAAGGTGCGCCTTGTTCAAAAGTATTCCGATCATTCGCGTGGTGCGCTTGAGGTGATGAAGGCTGTGAGTGACCGACTGCCCCAGGGTGTGACGCTGAACAGTTGGCTCTTTCGGCGGGAGGATGGGGTGAAGGTTGCTGGTGAGGCGGATGATGCGGATTCCATTTGGAAGTTTCAGGATGCGATGACATCCCTTGCCGGCGAGGGTGAAACGCAGGGTGTCTTTGGGCGTGTTGACTTGCATGGTCCGACAGCTGTTAAGGGCGGGCGTCAGAAGTTCGACCTTGATTGCCGGTATGAAAAGGAGTCGGAGAACTGATGGCTGCCATGTCCATTCGCGAGAAGGTCGTCCTGTCCATTGTGGGAATGGTTTTGCTCTATCTCCTAACGGGGGCCTATTGGTTTCTTTTCCAGGGAGATGCTTGGAAAAAGGCTGCTCGTGAATATGCGCGGGCACATGAGACCTATGAGAGCGAATGTCGGCTCATATCCGAGCGGCAGAGGTGGAATCAGGCCTATGAGGATGAGAAGGCCCTGATGCCGACCTTTGAGTCAGGAAAGGCGACGGAAACGACATGGCAGCGGAAGATGGAGGAAATTGCGCAGAAGAATCACATTTCGATTTCGCAGCGACAAGTTGGCAAGGAAGTTGAGGCGGGCGATGTCTATGAGCTGTCGATTGACGTCAAGTCGTGTGAGGGTGCGTTGGAGTCCATGGTGAAGTTTCTGCATGAACTTGAGAATACGGATGAGGGCATGTTCGACATTCGGATGCTCAGCTTGCGTCCAAGTTCGAAGCGGGGCTACCTGAAGGGGTCGTTCACTGTCACCTGTGCCTACATGAGGGAGAAATAGCGTATGAAGAAGAGTGTAATTGTCGGATTCCTGGCTGTTTCGGGCGTATTTCTGGCCCTCGGTCTGCCGCTTCCTCGTTCGGCGGCGGAGGCTGCGCCGTCATCCTCCGCGCGTCCGTCCAGTTCGTCGGAGGTCTCGGACCTGAATTTTAACGCCGCGCCGGTGGATATGGTTTTTGAGGTCTATTCAAAGCTCGTCAACAAGACGGTCTTGAAGGATCCTGGTGCCCCGTCCCCTACGATTACCCTTCAGTCTCGTCCTGGACAGAAATTGTCGGATGCCGAACAGGTGGAAGCGATTGAGACAATTCTTGAGATGAATGGCATCCACTTGGAGCCCTATGGGGAGAAGTTCGTTCGGGCACTTCCTCGTGCAAAGGTTCGCAAGGACGGCATCCCACTCCTCATGAATCCGGACGAGAAACTTGATGAGACGATCAAGGTCGTCTCGATGATCATTCCTTTCAAGAACATTTCGACGGATGAGGCACAGAAGGCTCTTGAGGGTTTCAAGTCGGATAGTGGCAGCCTTCTCGTTTTCGAGCGCACGAATTCCATTCTCGTCACCGATACGCGGCAGAACATCAACCGAATGATTGAAATCGCCAAGATGATTGATGTCGCAACGCCCGTTCTTGAGAACGTCTTCGTGCGGCAGATTCGGAACGCGAGTGCCGCTGACGTGAAGACGGCCCTTGAGGCGATTGTCCAGGAATCCCAGAAGGAGCAGGAAAAGAACGGGAAGAACGTCAACAACAATGCTGCGCAGGGGAACACGATGCGTCCACCGTTCATGACGGGGGCGCGTCTTCTGAGGGGGGGCAACCAGCCGGCGGCTCCACAGCCCCAGCCGACCGTCAACCAGTCGCTCGTCATGTCTGTTTCAGATGCCGATCGGGGAATGATTCGCGGCAAAGTGCTGATTTTGGCCGATGAGCGTTCGAACAAGCTCATTATCGTGACGCAGAAGCCGAACATGGATTTCTTTGACAAGGTGATTGAGCAGTTGGACGTGGAGACGACGCCAGATGTGCAGGTCAAGGTCTACCGTCTCAAGTATGCCGATGCCGAGGATGTCTCGGACATGATCAATGACCTGATTGGCAATGCCGCCAGTTCTAAATCGAACAGTAAGCAAAATCAAAACCAGAATGCCAAATCTGGCACGGGTAGCAATTTGACGCGTTCGACTGCGACGGCTGCGGCACCACGGAAGTCCGTCAACCAGCGGAGCGGCGAATCCAAGGCCGGCGAGCTCTCGAAGGACAATGTTACCGTATTGGCCGACAAGCGCATCAACGGTCTTGTCGTCATGGCGCGCACGGAGGACATCCCGACCATAGAGCAGATCATTGAGTCGATGGATATCAAGCTTTCGCAGGTCCTGATTGAAACGGTCATCATCGAGGTGCAGCTGGGCGACGACATTGCCACGGGCATTGACTGGGTGCATGGGATGCAGCGGAAGGGGAATCAGTATCGTCAGGCCATCGGTGGCGGTGGCGGTAGGAATACGGTGGCAGGAGCGGTCGGGGCGTTGACGAATGCCGTCATCAATGGAATGAACGATATTGGCCTGCCGGCTCTTTTCACGCCGGGGGGCGTGGGGCTCACCTACGGAGTCTATTCGTCACGGCTTGACTTGGGGGCGGTCATTCAGGCCTCGAAGAACGATTCGCGCTCTAAGTACATCGCCTCGCCTGTCATCATGACTGTGGATAACAAGGAGGCGACGATTGACGCGACACAGAAGTGGCAGTTTCTGACGGGCTATCAGGTCTCCTCGTCGGTCTACGCTTCGGGCAATTCGACGGCTCCGCAGTATACGTCGGAAGATCTCGGGATTAAAATCAAGGTGACACCGAAGATTAATCCGAACGGAACGGTGATGCTGGAGGTTTCAGAGGAGTATACGCAGTTGGGCGCGAAGCAGACGATTCTTGATCCGCAGAGCACGGAGCGTCAGATTGCCACATCCTTGAAGCGTTCCATGGAGGCCGATGTTCTTCTGGAGAACAACCAGACGGTTGTCCTGGGCGGCCTGACGGAGACGAAGATCTCCGAGAGCGAGGGGGGAATTCCGATTTTGAAAGATATTCCGTGGATTGGCAAGTACTTGTTTGGCTCGACGTCATCGTCTGAGACGCGCAATGAACTGCTTGTGTTCATGACACCTTATGTGCTGGATGACAGTGCCGCGGCACAGGTCGAGGCCATGCGCCGAAAGGCGACGATGAGCGATCCGCGTCCGTGGGATGACCATGGCTGGTCGAAGTCGTCCTTGGCCGATCCCGTCTCCAAGAAGGAACAGTTGCGCCGCCTGAAGGACGAGTGGAAGAAGCAGGATGAGGAGCGTCAGACGCGGCTGACCATTGAGGCCGAGAAGCTTCAGCGTGCGAAGGCCCTTGAAAAGATGGGCGAGGCCGAACGGGCTCTCTGGATGGAGGCGCACAAGGATGAACTCCAGCGCGAGGCCCAGCAGGAACTCCAGGAGAAGATGTTGGATGAAAAGAGCCAGGAAGGGCTGAAGAAACTGGCGGAAGACATTCGGACGCGGCCGCAGCAAGCGTCGAATTTGGCGAGCGGGACGAGTGATGAAAAGTAGGATTACGGCCATCATATTCGTTTCCATCGCCGTGATTCTTGCGGCGATTTCAGGGATTGTCGTGACGAACAATCGTGCGGATGCAGCACGAGCGGCGCGGCTTCGTGCGGAAAGCGAGGAGGCGAAGTCCGTTGCCGAGGCGAAGACGGCGAAGGCTGAGCAGGCCACGGCAGAGGCTCAGTCGGCAGAACGGAAGGCCGCGGCGGAAGCGGCGCGTGAAAATCGCCTGGCCGAGCAGACGCGGCAGGAGACGGCCAAGCTTGAGCGCGAGCGGGCGATTGCCGAGGCGCAGCGGGCTGAGGCGGAGGCGAAGAAGGCCTCGGCTGATGCACGGGCGGCGGAAGCTGCGCGCGATGCGGAGAAGGAGCGGCAGGCGGCTGCCCGTCTCGCCGATGAGCAGGCTCGTGCCGTCGCTGACGCGGCGAAAGTAAAGGCCGAAGCCGAGGCGCAGGCGGCTGCGGATAAGCTCGCGGCGGAAAAGCTCAAGTCCGAGGCGGTCATTGCAGAGGCGAAAGCTCTTGAACTGCGGCAGATTGATTTTGAGAACCTGGAGCGTCAGCTGATTGAGTTCAAGCAGGAACTGGACGAGCGTGAGCGGGCGTTGCATCCCGACAAGACATCGGCCGATCTCGAATGGGTCGGTGAACGCGAGGCAGATGTCATCGGAGGCGCGTCGAATGCTGTTCGGCGCGTGAAGCGAATTCGGATTCTGCCAGAAAATGACGTAACGCTCCCTGTCGAGTCGCGGAAACTTGCCCGAAGCGAGCGCATGAGCGCAGAAAGTCTTGGAGTGGTGAATGCGGTCGCCAGCAATCAGGTTCTTCGGACGCTTGAGCGACTCTATGAGGAGGCTCTCGGCGCAGATCGGCAGGTGGAGGCCCGGTATTACCTGCGGAACATTCAATTTCTTTACCCCGGCTGGAAGTATCAGCCGGAAACAACCAAACAAATCAAGGAGACGAAATAATGTCCGATTGCTGCATATTTGCGGGACAGGGCGCGCAAGTGCCCGGAATGGGAAAGGACTTTGCCGAGTCCGATGGCGAGCTGATGGCCTTGTTCGACAAGGCGAACGCCGTGCTTGGCTTTGACTTGAAGAAGACGTGCTTTGAGGGCCCGGCCGAGGAGTTGACGAAGAGCAACATCTGCCAGCCAGCCATCTTCGTGACGAGCTATGCGGGGTATCTTGCGCTCCAGAAGCGCCGCCCGACGACCTTTGCCTGTGCGGCCGGTCTTTCGCTCGGTGAGTGGGGTGCGCTCTGTGCGGCTGGGGTGCTGGACTTTGACTCGACGCTGAAGGTCCTTGAGGCGCGTGGACGCTTCATGCAGGAGGCGTGTGAGGCGACGCCGAGCGGCATGATTGCCATTGTCGGAGCGTCGGCTGAGCAGCTTTCCGAACTCTGCGCGAAGACGGGGTGCACGGTGGCCAACATCAATTCCGCCGCGCAGCAGGTGCTGTCTGGCTCGAAGGATGCGATTGCCCAGGCGGCGGTCGTTGCGAAGGAACTCGGCATCAAGCGGGCGATTCCGTTGGCCACGGCGGGGGCATTCCACTCTCCGTTCATGGCACCGGCACGCGAGAAGCTTGCGCCGGTTCTCGATACGATAACCTTCCATTCGCCGAAGTTCCCGGTGCTCTCGAATGTGACCGGCAAGCCTCATGCGAGCGACCCCGGTGCAATTAAGGCCCTGATGCTGGAGCAGGTGACCGGCACGACCAACTGGGCGGCCGATGTCGCGGCGGCCAAGGAGCTTGGTTGCGGGCGTTTCGTCGAGTTTGGACCGGGCAAGGTGCTGTCGGGCCTGATCAAGAAGATTGACGCGTCGCTTCAGACGACGAATGTGGGCGATCTCGCCTCGCTCGACGCGACGGTGGCGATGCTGAATGCCTAAGTTTTGTTTTTGCAGAAGAAAGGAAAATACAATGAAGAACCTCGAAGGAAAAGTCGCCATTGTGACTGGCGCGGCGCGCGGAATTGGCGCGGCAATTGCGAAGAAACTGGCTACCAACGGCGCGAATGTCGCGATTTGCGATTTGAAGGCCGAATGGTGCGAGGAGACCGTGAAGGCCCTTGAGGCACTTGGTGTCAAGGCCAAGGGCTATGGCGTGAACGTCGCCTGTTCGGCGGAGGTCGATGCCTGCGTGAAGGCCGTGCTCGCCGACTTCGGCAAAATTGACATCATGGTCAACAACGCTGGCATTACGAAGGACGGCCTTCTCATGCGCATGTCGGACGAAGACTGGGATGCCGTGCTGAACGTGAACCTGAAGGGAACATTCCTCTTCACGCGTGCGGTTGCCCGTCCGATGATGAAGAACAAGGCGGCTGACGGAACCCAGCTCGGTGGCTCGATCATCAACATCGCCTCGGTCGTTGGCATCATGGGAAATGCCGGTCAGGCCAACTACACGGCTTCGAAGGGCGGCGTGATTGCCCTGACGAAGACGACGTCGAAGGAACTCGGTTCGCGGAACATCCGCTGCAATGCCGTTGCCCCCGGCTTCATCCAGTCGAAGATGACGGACGTGCTGCCCGAAGAGGTTCGCAAGAACTACATGGAGCAGATTCCGCTTCGTCGCTTCGGTACGGTGGAGGACATCGCCAAGGCGGTCGCATGGCTTGCCGGTGACGAGAGTGCCTATGTAACCGGTCAGATCATTTCCGTGAACGGCGGCATGATTGGCTGACCCCCCCCCCCCTTGCACGAGAGGGCCAAAATTTAGTATAATATACTCATCCAAATAAAAGGAGTTGAACAAATCATGGCAGGAAAGCTTGAAGATCGCGTAAAAGAAATCATCGTTGAGCAGCTCGGCGTCAACGCGGAGCAGGTCACGACCGAGGCTTCGTTCATTGACGACCTGGGTGCGGACTCGCTTGATTCCGTCGAACTCATCATGGCGTTTGAAGAGGAATTCGGCGCTTCGATTCCCGAGGAAGATGCTGAGAAGCTGACGACCGTCGGCAAGGTCGTTGAGTACCTCAAGTCGAAGGGCTATGGTGACGATGGTTCCGCTCCTGCTAAGTAAGCAGTAGTTGGATTACGTTCAAACAGGCGTGGGGCTTTGGTCTCACGCCTGTTTTGTTTTATATCCAGCTTGTCGAGGTCGATGGTGTGCGCAAGTTCATTGTTTTTTCTGCGTATGTGCGTATGTATCCATCCTGCGGATATGATACAATACGCGGTAGGTGACTTTCGAGCCTTTGGGAGTTGCCCGAATAAGCGTAAGAAGAACGAAAGGATGTCTCAATGAAGAAGTTGACGATTGTCGGAATGGTCGCGTTGCTGTCCGCTTGGACGGGGTGGGCAGATGCGGCCCGCAATGCGGCGGCCAGGGCTGAGTTGGTCAAGGGAGTTGTGTCGATTGATGCGCCTGGAGGTGCCCTGCCGGGTCCATTCGTCTGCCTTTCGGACGATGCCTTCAATGTGATTGCGGCGCGGAACTATGACGGGACGATTCATCCAGTCACCGTCGGTGCATTTTATGGCGAGGGGCGGGTCGTGGCCCTCGGGCATCCGGCGTTCCTCTCAAACAAGGCGACGATGGGAGAGACGGCCCAGTATCTTCGCAATGCGACCACCTGGTTGCGCCAGGGTAAGGCGGGCAAGGTCGCCGTCATCAAGAACGAGGGGGTTCTTGCGAATCTGAAATCGTGCGGAATAGAGGCCGAGAAGGTGGAGAGCGTCGATCGGGCGTTGACCTACCCGGTGATGGTGCTCATGTCGAGTGAGGTCGCGCCGTCCGAATACGCGAAAGTCCATGATTATGTGCGTAAAGGCGGCGGACTGCTTTCGGAAGCTCTCACGTGGGGCTGGGCCTATTTCGCGGAGCGTTCGACTGGCTTGATTACGCCATCCCTCTACTACGATGCGGAGAAGCTCTTTGCGCCATTCGGCTTTGTTGCGGGCGATTCCGGGGTGAACCGTTCGGGCGGCAAGGGCTTTGAGACGGCGGTTCCCTTCCCGGTTGGCACGACCTTCCCCGAGGCGTTGAAGGCACTTCGTTCGGGAGTGACGGAGGCGAATGCGTCCGTGCGTGCACAGGTGACGAAGACGCTCGTTCAGGCGGCGTATGCGTGCCCGCCCAGCGCGGAAAAGGTTTTTGGCGAATTGAGCGTGCTTGGGAATGAGCCGCAGGCGCAGAAACGCCCGTCACCCGAGCAGCCGCTGAAGGCGGCGGATGCGCTTTCGCGCGTGGGTGTGGTTTTGCGTCAGAACGCCTGGCAGCAGGATCCCGTGAAATTGTGGCCGGCCGATCCAGCGGCGGCGGTTTATCCTGGGCGGGCGAAGGCGGGGGCCAAGGTCGTTGACAATGAGAAGCTTTCCGTCGACCTCTCTGTCCCGCGCTGGCGTTCGACGGGCCTTTTCGCGGATGCGGGTGCGCCGATTACGGTGAAACTTGCGCCGGGAGCCGAGAAACTCGGGTTGAAGCTGCGTGTGGGTACGACGGGAGATGATAACACGACCTGCGACGAGTGGAAGCGTGCACCGCTTGTGACGGTGACAATGCCGCTTGACAAGCCTGAGATGACCTTCTCGACGCCGTTTGGTGGACTTCTCTATGTGGTCGTGCCGGATGGTCAGAAGGGGACGGCGGACGTGACGATTTCGGGGGCAGTGCGTGCCGCGCATTTTGTGCTTGGGCGCGACACGAACGCCGACTGGAAGCGGATTCTCGCCGAGGGTGCCGCCCCGCAGGCTGAAATCGAGGGCAAACGTTATGTGATTACCCTTTTCGCCGACCGTGCGAAGGAGTGCGATGATCCGGAGTGGATTGCCAGGTTCTGGGATCGGGTCGTTGAGGTCGATACGGAAATGACGGGCCTTGCGGGCCTGCGGAACTACAAGGAGCGCATTTGCGCCGATGTCCAGCTCAGGAGTGGCTGGCTTCACGACGGCTATCCGATGATGTACCATTCCCTGGCGAAGAACCGGGAGGACATCATCACGCGCAGCCTGATTGAGAAGAGTGGGTGCTGGGGCGTCCAGCACGAACTCGGGCACAACTTCCAGAACTCCTGCTGGACGTTTGATGGCACGGCCGAGGTGACGGTCAATTTCTTCACGCTCTATTCGTCCGAAAAGGCCGCTGGGCTGACTGACCTGGAACTTTTTGAGGGTGTGACGGGGAAAGCCGCCTGCAAGCGCCGCGCCGTTCGCTGGGTTGAGGACGGCAAGAAGTTCGAAGAATGGAAGAACGACTACTTTCTTGCGCTTGACACGTTCGTGCGCATCCGCCGCGTGTTTGGTTGGCAGCCGTTCCTGACGATGTTCCGCGAGTATCGCGATCCGGTCGTGGGCAAGCTCCCGGCGAACAACCAGGAGAAGATGGACCAGTGGGCGACGCGCCTGTCGCGCATCCTGAATCGCAACTTCGCCGATTATTTCACGGCGTGGAGCTGGCCTATTTCCGAGTCGGCCGTTGCCGAGTGCGCGAAGTATCCCAAGTTCTCTGAAGAGGAGTCTGCCGTTCTCTACGAGTTCCTGAGCGGTGTTCCGGACGATTCAATCGTCGACATCAAGATTACCCCCGCCGAAGGGGCGATTGCCAATGTGGGCGGTTGGACATCGTTCGTCTTCTCCTACGAGCCGGAGGCGCGCTCGCGGGCATTGTCGAATGAACTTCGCGTGAAGGGTACCTACACGCTGCACTTCGAGATTACGGATGAGACGGCAGGCAAGAAATACGCTTTCGCCTATCCGATTCGCGACATGAACAAGGATGCGTGGCCGGTCTTCCGTGTCGCGACAATTCCCTATGGGCTGACACCCAAGGCCGATCACGCCTACACGCTGAAGATGATCGTGAAGGAGGGCGACCGCGTCCGCTTTGAGGGCGTCTCGGCGAAGGGGGCGTTTGTCTCCACCGACAACGGATTCTTGAGCGATGGTCCAATTGACTTCGAGCCAACGGTCAAGATTCGCAAGGATTCGCCGCTGAAGGGCAAGAGCATCCTCTTTGTGGGCGACTCGATTACCGAGGCCATTTGCGAAGTCTACAATCCGCACACGCGGTACACGGCTGGATGGCCGGGGCGCATTGGCTGGGCGAACGGGATGCGCTGGATCAACGTGGGCATTTCGGGAGCGACGGTCTCCAACAACTGGGGGCCTTACAACACGACGCGGCAACAGCTCAACTGGCACAAGGACATGCCGTTCGACATCCTTATTACCCATGGCGGCATCAATGACGCGATGGGCAAGTGCCCGGCCGGGACGATGACCCCCGGCAAGCCCGAGGACTACAACCCGACCGCCGAGGACTTCAAGACCTTTGCGGGTTCGCTTGAGTACTTCTTCTGGCAGGCGAAGAAGGAGCATCCGACGGCGAAGATTGGCTTTATCATCAACTTCAAGGTGATGAAGTCCAATTGGTCCGACTGGGCGAAGATGCCCGAATACCTGCCGCTCATGAAGGCAATCTGCAAGAAGTGGAACGTCCCCTACCTCAATCTCTGGGAGAACGAGTCGGTGACGGAGCAGTTGAAGCCCGAGACGCGCACGGCTCTTGGCGATTACCTGCACCCGAATACGCTCGGTTACGACATTCTTTATCCCTACATCGAGCAGTTCGTCGAGGCCGTCTACACGGGTGCGGCGAAACCGGGCGAAGAGTTCGTCCCGAAAGCGGTCTACTACAAGTCCGAAAACCCCAACCTGTGCACCATCGGGCCGGACGATGTGAATGTCGCGGCGGGGAAGCTTAGCCTCAATGGCGGCAATTGGAACACGGGCATGACCGATGGCAAGATTGACGGCTACATCCGGTGCGGCTCGACGACGACCTTTGAGCAGATTGAGAAGAGCACCTGCTACCAGGAGATTGACCTCGCGGGACTTTACACGATTGACAAGATTCGCGTCTTCCCGTTCGTTGGGAATGGCGTGGGCTACTGGGCGGCGTATGCGACGGACGATGCGACGAAGCCGCTCAACGAGTGGACGCTCCTCTATCACAAGACCGATCAGAAGGCCTCGACGGCGGATGGGTATGCGGTTGCCTTCAAACCCGTGGATGCCCAGTTCGTCCGCATTTATGGCGTCCATGAGATTGGGCAGGGCGATCCGCTCTTCATTGAGGCGGAGGTCTACGGAAAGTTGAGCCCGCGCAACCAGATTCCGATGGTCAATCCGGTCGTGCCGACCAACTTGGTGGATGTGGCCAGTGGAAAGCGCGAGACGCGTCCGAGTACGGTGTGGTGCGCCGACCCCGGCCAGCAGCAGATTCCCCGTGGGTTGGAAGGTGACGACTACATCGAGGTCGACCTTGGCGACGTCTGCGAGATTGAGTACCTTCAGGCGAAAGGCCCTTGGAATATCCTCGGCTACTGGGAGGCGTATGCGAGCCTTGACGCGACGAAGCCGATTGGCGAGTGGACGAAGCTCGGCGGTAAGTACGCCGTCTTCCCCGAGGAAAAGAATGGCCAGCCCTATACGATTGCCTTCGTCCCGGTCAAGGCCCGTTATGTGCGCGTTTATGCCATGCGCGCATGGGGTCGTGACAACTTCTTCATTGATCATCCGAAAGTGTTCGGCACGGTGCTGAAGGACGAGGTGGCCCCCACGCCTGAGCATGCTCTTGCGAAGAACCCGACGTACCAACACGATGCCGACTGGCACTGGTTCGCCTGCACGAACACCGGGTGCACGGCTCGCGTCAAGGCGGCGCGGCATGTCTGGGATCTTGGCAAGGTCACGAAGCTTTCGGAGGGTGGTCGCCCGGCCGAAATCACGAAGACCTGCCGCGTCTGCCATGCGGAACGCGTCTTCCTCGGTGTGGATTCGATGGGCGTGAACCTGGCGCTTGGTCGTCCCGCGAAGTTCTCTGGCGGGTCGCCCGCCGAGTGGATGACGGACGGTAGCCGGGCCTATGTCTCGGGATGGCGTGGCTTTATCGGCAATGCCCAGCCGTTGGACAAGATTAACGACGATTCGTCCTGCTACTTTGAGATTGACCTCGGGGCGCAGTACGATCTCTCGGCCGTGAATTTCGTCGACGACCTTTCGAATGTGAAGCGGATGTTCGCCATCTTCGTCTCGCCAGATGAGACGGCCCCGATTACGAACTGGACGCGTGCCGCCGTGCTGAATGGCGTGAATCCCGCCCAATACGAGGGCCGCACCATTCGCTTTGCGAAACCGGTGACGGGTCGCTATGTCCGCATCTATAGTCTCGTGAACAATCTGGCGATTGCCGAATTCTCGGCCTATGGCCAGCCGTCCGCGCAGCCGGCCCCCGTAGCGATGCACGTATTCTCGACGAATCGCGTCTTCAACGCCGACCAGCACTGGTTCGCCTGCACGGATAAGGGGTGCACGTTTACGCGTCTCCATGAGAACCACCGCTTCCGTGGAATGGAACTCAAGTCGTTGCCGACGGCGACGAAGGACGGTGAGAAGTTCCGTGACTGCGATGTCTGCGCGTTCCGCGAGATTACGCCCCTGCCGAGCAACCCCACCCTCGGGGAAATCGTCTCGCTCGGCAAGCCCGCGCGCATCGGCACCGGCAAGTCGGTTCCTCGCGTCACGGACGGTAAGTTCAATGACGGCGAGTGGACGACGAAGGAGGGCCGTGCCCAGATGACGGTCGACGATGCGGACAAGTGCTACTTCGAGATTGACCTTGAGAAGGTCGTGCCCGTGACAGCCGTCACCTACATGGCCTTTGAGAACTCGGTCAAGTGGGCCGTCTATGGGACGGATGATGCCGCGAAGCCCATCGCGCAGTGGAAGAAACTCGGCGAGAAGACGGATACGACGAAATTCCCGTTCGAGGGCTGGACGCTCTTTTGCGACGGCACGCCTGTTCGGTATGTGCGCGTTTATGGACTTGAGTACAATGACCAGAACGGAATCATGGCCCGTGAAATTACAGTCTATGGGAGGCAAGAATGATGCGCAGTAAATCGATTCGTTTCATGGCAATCGGTCTCACGGTGCTCGCGACGGAAGTCGCGAGTGCCGTTGGTTTGAGTGAGGTCACTGTCAAGGACGGTGTCATCACGATTGGTTCGGACGCGAACTTTGCGAAGTTTGAGGGGTGGCTTCCGTGGCTGAAGCCTTATTCTGGTAGCCACGAATGGGGAACGGACCAGAAAGCCGTCCTTTGGACGAACCGTAAACTCGCCGATGTGAAGGCTCTGAAGTGTAAGATGAATGGTGGCTGGATCGGTTCCGAACTTGATGGGCGGGGGCTCATTACCAAGCGGTCCGACGAACAACTCGAAGTCCAGTTCCAGAGCCAGCATGGGGACGCCTGCAAGACGGTTCTCGCCTATTTGGAACAGGACGGGGACAACATCGTCGGCTGGGCTAAGCAGGCGGGTTATTCAACGGAAGTCAAAACGGGGGTCCCGATTCCCAGTTTTTGGCTTCAGGTTTCGTCGACGAAGGACAACGGTGCTTACGGTGTTTACGGTATTGAGGTTGAAAATACGCTCGAAACGACACCGGCCGAACTGATGGCTCTCGCCGCGTCGGTTGGTGAGGCGGGGACCGACACCCTGACGGTCAATGATGGCGTTCTCGCCATTCGACCCACTGAGGCGAACGAGGTCTTTGACCTGAACATCACGGGAAACGCGGTCGTCTGCTTCGCAAAGGGTGCGGGGACGCAGGAGCTTGAAACGCTGGGGGGGGGGGTATCCTCACGACGGAAGCCCGGACGATTCTCCCCGGCTATCGGCTGGCGGATGTTGAGTTCGTCTCGGCGAAGACGGGTGGCAGTTGGATGGGCATCGACGAGGCGCAAATCTACTACATGAATCAAAGTGCGGACAAGTGGACTTTTCAGGCGCAGAAGACGGGTGACGGCTGGGCGCAGTGCGTCCTTGTCGAACTGACGGATGGCGCGGAAGGCGTTCAGGGGCGCATCGTGTGGGGACGCTACAAGGAGCATGACTGGTGTCCGCTTGGTAGTGACTTTACGGCGATTGATGGATATTACACTTACAAGACTGTGCCGAACGATATGCAGGCCTCGCTGTCGGCACTCGTCTTGAAAGTGCCGCCCTCACTCGTCTTCTCGTCCACGAAATCGAACTGGACGACTTGGGGTACGATTTTTGACGGTGGTACGGTGCGTGTCACGCAGAGTCCGCTTCCTTCCAATCCGTGCACATTTGTTTCTCATGGTGGTGTCTTGCGTTTGGAGGTGGGCGGCGGACAATGGTGGGGTGGCGATAGCCGATTCTATACAGTGGGGAAAGACTCACTCATTGTTTTGATTGAGGGACTCGCCATGGCGAACGGGGCTACACTGACGCTGGACGGTGGGAAAATCCAAGTAATGAATGGCTTCAACTATGTCAACGATCTCACCATCAAGAATGGTGGTGGCTGGGTCGGAACCCAGTGTTGCCGCGCTGGGTATGCGAAGGATGTGACATGGAACATCGAAGGGCCCGATTCCGTGACGATCGAGCCGGGGATTGAACTCACCAACAACGGTGGTAAGGTCATTACCCTGAAGACTGAAGTCGATACCCTGGTGGCGGGAGCCCTTCGGGATGCGGGCGGCTACGCGGGTGCGACATTCGCGAAGGACGGAGCCGCGAAACTGACGCTCGGGAGTGCGAATGCCAATGCTGGTCCCGTCAAGGTCGTCGCGGGCGAACTCGTTTTTGCGAATGCGAATGGCATTCGTTCGAACAATGCTCTCGTGCTGGCGGGGGGCAAGGTGAGCCTTGGCACCGATGTGGCCGGCGTTTCGGCCGGTGCGCTGACGCTGTCGGGTTCGGCGGCGCTTGATGCGACGAACGGGACATTTGCTTTCGCAGATTCGCATGAGGCTGAATGGTCGGCGGATGCCGTCCTGAAACTTGTCTGCGACCCGAGCAAGCGGGGGCGCAAGAACCGCTTCCGCTTCGGAACGACGGCGAACGGCCTGACGGCCGACCAGCTCAGCCGCATTCGCTACGACGAGTCCGTCACGACGCGCAAGGTGACCTTTACCTTGGATGCGGACGGCTACCTGTGCGACAGTCTCGACCAGGGCTTCACCCTCCGCATTCGCTAACGAACGAGAAAGAAGAGAAGGAAAATCGAATGAAGCGTTTAGTGGTTCTGATTCTGGCGGTCCTGACCATCGCTGGAGGCGCATTCGCGGCGAAATCGTCGCGTCTGGCGAAGGAAAAGCCCGCGAAGGCGACGGCACCCAGGGTGATTCGTCCGAAGAAGATCGAGCGCAAGAAGATTGAGCGGAAGCCGATTCCGACGGCGAAGTCGTCGCGGCGGACAAGTTCGTCGAAGGCAGTCCAGCCGCCAAAGCGAACCGCCGCGCACAAGGGCGTTGAGACGACGGTGTCGCCGGAGGAGATCAAGGCGGCGCGGACGGAGTTGATTGACGGCGTGTCGGCGATTCGTACGGAAGGCCTGCCGGGATCGTTCATCTGTGTTGCGCCGTCGGCGTTCGGTGTTGTGGCGGGGCGGAACTGGGACGGCACCTACCATCCCGTCGTGGCTGCCGCGTTCTATGGCAAGGGCCGCGCCATTGTCTTCGGGCACGGCTCCTTCTTCGAGACGCAGCCTTTTCAGGCGGATACGGCGCAGATGCTGGCGAATGCGGCCGCATGGATTGAGCAGGGGAAGAAGGGCCCTCTCGCCGTCTACCGTTGGGGCGGCGCGGCAAAAGTGCTGGCGGAAGCGGGTGTTGAGGTGGCGGAGGTGAACGACCTTGACGAGGCGTTTGCCTCGCCCGCTATCCTTGCCGGGGCCGGGGCGTTCGATACGCCCGAGAAGCGGCAGAAGCTTTTCGACTACATCGCCAAGGGCGGCGGCTACATGATTTCCTCGATCGGTTGGGGATGGAAGAACATCGCCCAGAACTACACGGGATTCAGCTGCCTCGCGCTTGACTTCGGCGATGAGAAGGTGCTTGCACCGCTCGGCATCGTGGCGACCGATCTCGGCATCGGGCATACGGGCGATGAGGGCTACCTCACGTCGGTTGACCTTCCGCTCGGCGCGGATCTTCCTGCGGCCTTGTCCATCGCCGAGAAGTACCCGGATGGCATCCCCGAGGAGACGCTCCGCAAGCAGGTGTCGAAGACGCTGACCATGGCGGCGGATGCCTATCCGCCGGATGACAGTGCGGCCTACGCGGCCTTTCTTGAACTCGCCCAACATCCGCTCGCGGCGAAGGTGCCCTCGCCGGAAACACCGGTGACGGCGGCGGACTTCTATGCCCGCGTGAGGATCGTCCTTGAGAAGAACCGCTGGCTGGCGGATCCCGTCCGTGTATGGCCAGCCGATCCGAGTGCCGCCACCTACCCGGGGCTGATGGCCAAGGGGGCGAAGCCGGTGAAGGGCGTGGAAATCCAGGTTGAGACCGATGAACGCCGCTGGCACTCAACGGGGCTCTTCGCCAATGCCGGCGACCCGATTACCGTTCATATCCCCGAATCGGCGCTTGGCCTTGGCCTGCAGGTTCGCGTGGGAACGACGGACGAAGACATCAGCTCGGCGCAGGCGACGTGGATTCGTTCGCCGGTCGTCTCTGAGACGATTGCGCTCAACAAGGCGACGCAGACATTCTCGTCGCCCTTCGGCGGCTTCGTCTACATCGTCGTTCCATTCTCCACGCCGAAGGGGAACGTCGTGCAGGTGAAGGTCGATGGGGCCTACCGTGCGCCGCACTTCAAGCGTGGACGCGATACGAATGAGTCCTGGGCCAAGGCGATTGAGGCCTACCACGCCCCGCAGGCGGAAATCGAGGGCTATCGCATGGTCATCACGTTCCCCTCGTCATCTCTCTCCACGCTGAAGGATCCCGAATGGGTGACGAAGTTCTGGGATGACGCGAACGACTTGGACATCAGCCTCACGGCGTTGCCGGGCCCGCTTGACTTCAAGCAGCGCGTCTGTGCCGACACCCAGTTGACGGCGGGCCTCCTGCACAATGGCTATCCGATGATGTGCCATGTCTCGGCGGACGGCAATAGCGGACTCTACGACAAGGAGACTATTCAGGCGCATGGCGTTTGGGGTGTTCTGCACGAACTCGGGCACAACCACCAGAACAGTGCATGGACCTTCGGCAAGGCGACCGAGGTGACAGTGAACATCTTCACACTCTACTGCACGGACAAATTGCTCGGCATCAAGCCGCGAGATTCCTTCGGCGAGTGGATGTCCGTCGAGGGATGCGATCGCCGTGTCAGCGACTGGGTCGACCGTGGCAAGCCCTTTGAGGAATGGGGCGCGGGACCCGACCACGGACCGTTCCTCGCGCTGGAGACCTTTACGCGTCTCCAGGAGGCGTACGGCTGGGAACTGTTCGAGAAACTCTTCGCGCAGTATCGTCAGCCGGGGGCGGACTTGCCGAAGAACGATCAGGAGAAGATGGACCAGTGGGCCACGCGGCTGTCTGAAATGTACGAGGCGGATTTTGCCGACTACTTCGAGGCGTGGAGTTGGCCCATCTCGTCCGAGGCGCGGGAGATTTGCGCCAAGTATCCGAAACTGGAGAACGAGCAGCTCTTCCGTCTGCTCCGCTGAAGTTGTTTTAAAGGCTGAAGAATTCCAGTTCGGCGGCGACGCCGTCGGCGAAGGCCCGCGTCATTTCGGCGACGCGGGCCGGTTCTTGCGCGGCGAAACGGTCACAAAGTGCCGCGCAGGCCGCCGCGTCCGACGCAAAGTCGGGTGCGCAGTAGGCGCGAATCCAGTCGGCATAGGGGTTGGTGGACTGAATGCCGTCCCGCAGGGCGCGGCCGAGTTCGGCGTAGACGAGGAAACAGGGGAGAACGGCCGCGAGGGCGACGGCGAGCGGACGCGATTCTGCCGCCGTGCAGATGAGACGGGCGCAGGTCGAGGGGGTGTCCGCTGTTTCAATCCCGTGGATTCCATAGCCCGCCTGCATTTCCTGTTCGGCGGCAACGCCCTCGTCGGCGAAGCGCATGAAGAGCTGTCGGTCGGCCTCGTCCGTCAGGCGGTTGGCGATTTGCCGCATGGCCCGAGCGTAGTCGACGAGATAGGCGGCATCGCGCCGCAGGTAATTTTCGAAAGTGCCGCGAGGGAGCGTTCCGTCCCGCAGGCCGACAAAAAACGGGAGGCGCAGAATCGCCGCGATTGTCTCGCGGGCGGATTCACGCGCCCCCTCGCTCCAGCGTTCGGCCATTACTTTGCGTCGGTTGGCTTCTCGGCGACGATGGCGACATAACTGCCGCGGTCGCAACCCTCAATCGGCTCCTCCACCGAATCGTTCGACCGGCACGGATAGCGTAGCAGCGTTTGGTAGGCGTGGGGATTGACGAAGCCCGCATCCTTCAGACAACCGAGGACCTCCGCCCGCGTCCGCCAGTGGGCGCTCTTGACGAATTCAATCGGATAGGGATCCGGCGGCTTGATGCCCTCAAGGAGCGGATGATCCCAGGTCCCGAGCGACATGGCGAGATTGTAGATGAGCGCGTAGCCGCTTTCCTTCGGTACGTCCATGACGGCGATTCGACCGCCGGGAACAAGCGAGGCGTAGGCGTTGCGGAAGGCCTTGCCGAGATCGGCGATGTAGGACGGGCAGCCGTTAAACATCACCGTCTCGTAGGGTTCGGGCGCAACGTAGTCCTCGGCCGTGCAGATTGTGACGGTCATGCCGCGCTTGCGGGCGATGGCGGCCATGGCCTCGGACGGCTCGACGCCGTCCGTCACCACGATGCCGCATTCGCGCTTGAGGTACGACTCGAACAGTCCGCTGCCGCAACCGATGGAGAGCGTGCGCCCGCAGCCTTCGAGTGCCTTTGCAACCATCTTCGCCTCGGAGACGAAGAGGTTTTCATTGTTCATGAACCACTGGTCGTAGGCACTGGCGTATTCGTCGTAGACGGCACCCATTGAATCCTCCCAATCCCTTTTTGTCAGAGGGCGGCGACGGCCTCAATCTCAAGCAGTGCGCCCTTGGGCAGGCACGAAACCTCCACGCAGCTGCGGGCTGGCTTGCTCGCGCCGAAGAGTTCGGCGTAGACTGCGTTGAGCGCGGCAAAATCGTCCATGTGGCGGATGAAGACCGTGGTCTTGACGACGCGGTCGAGTCCCGAGCCGGCCGCCTCAAGGACATTCTTGAGGTTGCCGATGGCCTGCCGCGCCTGGGCCTCGATGCCCTCGGCGTGAATCGTGCCCGTCGCCGGGTCGATTGGGATCTGCCCCGAGCACCAGACGAATCCGTTTGCCTTGATGGCCTGCGAATACGGCCCGAGTGCCGCAGGGGCCTTTTCAGTCGAAATAATTTCCATTTGTCAGTTCCTTCCTTATCAAGAGATGATTAGTCGTTGCCGCCGAGGAAGCTCCGGTAGGCGGCATCCTGCGTGACGTCGCTGAAGGCGTAGCCAATCTTCTTCAGTGCCTCGTCAAAGGCCTTGCGCTCGCCCTTCGGCACCTGAAAGCCGGCGAGAATCTTGCCGTGGTCCGCACCATGGTTGCGGTAGTGGAACATGGAGATGTTCCAGCGGTCGGCGAGTTCGGAGAGAAAGTTCCTGAGCGCACCCGGTTTCTCGGGGAATTCGAACGTCATGACGACCTCGTCGTGAAGGCCGCTGACGCGTCCGCCGACCATGTAGCGCACGTGCTCCTTGGCGATGGCGTCGTTCGAGAGATCGACCGTCGGGTAGCCGGCCTTCTCAAGCGCGGCGATGATAGACGCGATTTCCTGCGGATCCTTGACGGCCATGCCGACGAAGACATGGGCATTCGTCGCATCGTTGAGCCGGTAGTTGAATTCGGTGATGCGCCGCTTGCCGATCTTGGAGATGAACTTCTTGAAACTGCCGCGCCGCTCGGGAATGCAGCAGTCGAGAATCGCCTCGCGTCCCTCGCCAATTTCCGTCTGCTCCGAAACGAAGCGGATGTTGTCGAAGTTCATGTTCGCGCCCGAGACGATGCAGGCTCCGGTCTCGTTCTTTTTGAGCGTCTTCTTGGCTGCCGCGAGGGCGAGGGCTCCGGCGGGTTCGCAAATCGCCCGCGTCGCTTCGAAGATGTCCTTGATCGCCGCGCACGTCTCGTTCGTCGTCACGCAGACGATGCCGTCCAGGCAGTCGCGGCAGATGCGGAAGGTCTCCTTGCCCGGCGTCTTGACGCACACGCCGTCCGCGAAAAGCCCGGGATTCTCAAGCGTGACAATCTTGCCCGCCGCGATGGAACGGCGCATGCAGTCCGAGTCGACCGGCTCCACGCCATAGACCTTGACCGAAGGACGCACGGCCTTCACGTAGGCGGCCACGCCGGCGGCAAGTCCGCCGCCACCAATCGGGACGAAGATGGCGTCGAGCGTCCGCCCGGCCTGTTCGAGGATTTCCTTGGCAACCGTCCCCTGGCCGGCGATGACGTCGGGGTCGTCGAACGGGGCGACGTAGGTGTAGCCGTGGGCCTTGATCTGGGCTTCGAGTTCCTCGTAGGTGTCGGAGTAGGAATCGCCGTGAAGGACGATGGAGGCCCCATAGGAGCGGACGGCCGAAATCTTGATTTCGGGGGTTGTTACGGGCATTACGATGGTCGCCTTGCAGCCGAGGCGTTTCGCCGAGAGGGCGACGCCCTGTGCGTGGTTGCCGGCCGAGGCGCAGATGACACCCTTGTCGAGATCCTTGCGCGGCAGTTGGCTCATCTTGTTGTAGGCACCGCGCAACTTGAACGAGTGGACGGGCTGAAGGTCTTCCCGCTTGAGCAGGAAGTGGCACCCGAACCGCCGCGACAGTGCCGCCGCCGGTTCGAGCGGCGTGACGGTCGCCACGTCGTAGACCGTCGAATTGAGTATTTTCGTCAGATAATCAACCTCTGCCATCATATCCTCTTTTCTTCAAAAACGGCGTAAATTATACCATATTCTCGCCGACTTTGCGCTTTACCAGGCGTAGGTCACCGACAGGTAGCCCGTAAAGCCGCGAGCCTTCTGACCGGGCACGACTTCAAACGCCTGGTCGAAGATGTCCGCAAGCCCGAGGGCAAATGAGATGTCGCGGCAGAAGGGCAGCTTGAATTCCGTCTCAAGCCGCGAGACGTTGCGAACGCTCGACCCGTCGCGAATCGGGTTCGACTTCCACGCCTCCACGCCCTGCCGGTAGGAAACGCGCCAGTCGTCGGTGATGTCGTAGCGCGCCTCAAGGGCAAACGACGCAATCGGGTAGTCCATCACGTAGCGCGAGGAGTAGTAGTCGGTGTCGGTTTCCTTGACGATGACCGCGCCGTCCGCCATGAGCTTGAGCGAGTCGGTGACCTTGACGACCGTGTCGCCCGAGAAGCCGAAGAAGGTGACGGGTTCAAGGGCGGTCGCCGTCCAGCGTCCGTTCGGGTTCAGCTTGAGCCAGTCGGTCAGGCGTTCGCTGCGCGAGAGGAAGGCTCCGGCGCGGACGCGTTCGAGCGTCGCCGCAGTGGTCGGGCGGTAGGTGAGGTCGAGCGCGAGCGTACGCGTATGCGAGAGCGGCAGGTCGTAGGTCCCGACGGTTGCAGGGCTTTCGTAGGTCAGTTCCGTATAGCTCGGCATCCGCGTTGCCTCGCGGTACGAAAGCTCAATCTTGCTCCACTCCTGCTCGTCGAAGTAGTAGGCGATGCCGGCGGCGGGGTTGCATTCGGAGTTGAAGGCACTGTAGAACTCGGCGGAGGCACCGGCGGTGACTTCCCAGCGGTCGAACTTGACACCGGGGAGGACGGCGTAGGAGCCGTGGACGCGGTCGTAGCGGCTCTTCTTCGTGTAGGGCGACATGCCCGTGTAGTTGTGGTGGCGGCGCGTATCGTAGACCTCGAATTCGGTATCGCCGCGCAGGTCGACGAAGAGCCAGTCCGTCAGGTGGCGGCGCGTCGTCATGTGAAGCACGATTTCGTCCGCGAGGTGCTTGTTCTCGTAGTAGTCGGGATTTTCCTCGTCCAGCCGATACGCGTCATGGGCGCGAGACCAGAGCACGGAGATTTCGCTGCGCTGGTCTTCGCCCGCATCGTAGATCCAGTCCATGGAGAGGAGGCCGGACTTATTGGCCTCCCAGGCGGGGCGGGCATCGTAGCCGTAGGCGCCGCGGCATCCGAACTCGCGCCAGCGGTAGGAGATGAGCGCGTCAAAAGTCCAGTACTCGGCGGCCATGCCGAAGCGTCCGCCAACGGAGAAGCGGTCGAGATCGTTTTCCTCATAGCCGTCGATGCGGTCGGCGTGGGCGGCCTCGACAAACGCGCCGACCCAGCCGTAGACGGAGTCGGTGATGTTGAAGAACTCGCGGTCGTTGGCTCGCAGGAAGTAGAGGCCGTCCGTTCCGACACCGAGCGTGGCCTTTCCGCCGCGAGAGGCCACGGGAGCCATGCGCGTCTCAAGCGAGCCGGCCGAATGCCCCGCGCTTGAGCGGAAGAGGTCGATGCCCGTCGGCACGTTCGGGGTCTCAAGCCAGTCCGAGGGACACGACAGGTCGCCGTTGAAATGCTCCGTCTGGGCATTTCGGACGGCGGCACCGTTGAAGATGATGCCCGCTTCCGAGAAGGCCGACCCGTTGATGCTGAGGTCGACGAGTGCCCCCGCCTCGCTTTGGTTGCGGATGCTGAGGGCGGGCGGTGCGCCGCGCCAGAGCGAATCGTCCGGCTGGTTGTCGCCCATGCGGAGGCGTTCGCCCCAGACGACGACGGGCGACAGCTCGGCGATGGCTTCCTCCGCGAGGATATTCGCCGAAAGAAGCGTGAATCCAATTAGAAACAGAAACTTACTGGTGGTTGAGGTGAGATGAATCGTCGTGTTTCTGGACTTCATGATGTGACCTTGGTTAGGGTTGAAAAGAGGACATAGTATACCAAAAATGGGAACTGACTACCGAATGCCCCCGTGATTTGACGGGCAGGCCGTCCGCCACCGACCGCTGACGCAGCGGATTTCGACCGCCACGGGAGGGCGCGGCACTGCCGATCCGCCGCGTGCGGATTGGGTTCGTCCGCGTCGACTTCTGCCGAGCCTCTCGCCGCGTCGTGCTTGCGTCCGCCGCGAGTCGTGCCCATCGGAGAAAAACTTACTGCCCAGTAACTTTAGACTTACTGGGCAGTAAGTCTGAATTTACTGGGCAGTAAGTTCTCCTGCCGTCGGCATGGGAAAATCGTGGCATCTGCGGACGCGGCGCGGCGGATGCGTGGATTTTCTCCACGGGATGCCCCGAATGTGGTATAATAATACCGTTTTGAATCTGAAGTGAGGCGTTTGACATGACAGAGAATTCCGCAGAAACGGCCCTGAGGCCGACCTTGAAATACCGCGTCGTTGAGGGACGAAGCCCTGGCGGTTTAGGTGTCATCCGTCGGCCGCAGGTCGTCGAAAGTGAGACGTATGGCGAGGCGGAACTCGTCGAGTATGCGTTGAAGTACGGGTACGTGCGCGGACGCACGGCGGACATCTGCGGCATTCTCGACGGACTTTTGGAGGCGATGCAACGGCTTGGCGCGGAGGGCAAGACCGTCTATCTGAAGGACTTCCTGCGCATTCGCGGCGTTTTGACGGGGACGGTGGACGCGTCGGGCAAGCTGACGGACAAGAACGCCTACTGCGTCCGAATTGCGCCGTTCAGGGAACTGAAGCGCCGCGTCGACGCCTTCGACTGGGTGCAGGTGGACGGGCGGGGAAACCCCGTCAGGCCCGGCGGCAGCAAGTCCCCCAATAAGGACTAAAGGGTTCTTGCGCCCGTATCCATGCGCGGGGTTCTTCCATCCCTCCTGACGGTTGCGGGGCGCGCGGGCGTCGCGGCGCTTGCGCTCGCCCTCGTCCTGCACGGCTCGACGAAGCGTCCGCCCGTGCGCCATTCCGCCGCGCCCGTCGCGGCGCGGACGCTGACGGACGGCGACTTTGCGCGGGGCTTCGTGATGTGCCGCGTCGGCACGGGCGAGGCGCACGACTTCGCGCCCCCGTCCAATGCGACCGCCGTCGCCGACTGGCGGGCCTTCGGCGCGGGGCGTTTTGCGACATCAACTGGTAAATTGTGATAAAATATTGGGGTCGCATATGATATTAGATTTAACAAGAGAAGAATTTATCAAGGGTACTGTTGCTGTTGTAGGGGCGACGGTTGTCTCTCCGTCCATTTTGGAGGGAAAACCTTTTACGGAAGAAGATAGGAAGAAGCGCATATTGGGTCAGTTCTTCACTCGTGGAGATTGTTGGTTGCGAGTGCGAAAGTTTTGAAATCACCCCCTTGACATACATACCAGAAGGTATGTATAATATGCGTCCGTCATGGCAAGAAAGAGCAAGGAAGATGCCCAGAAGACGCGTTCGCGAATCCTCGCGAGTGCGCTCGCCCTCTTTTCCAAGAAGGGCTACGAGCACACGACATTTACGGATATCGCCGCCCGCCTGAAGCTGACGAAAGGCGCGGTCTACTGGCATTTCGACTCCAAGGAGTCGCTTTTGGTGGCTCTTGTGGACGAGGCTCTTGAGAAGTTCCGTCGGCAACTCCTGTCGCTGATGCCGGAGGGCGAACTGACGTTCCCGGGCGTGGCTGACATGATGGTGCGCAATGCCGAGCAGGTGATTGCCGATCCGCGTGGGGCGGCGTTCTTCCGGCTGATGAAATGCCAGATCAAGTGGGGCGAGACCTCGATGGAGCGGGTGCGCACGGAACTGCTGACGAATGAGCGTTTCGGTCCGAAGCAGGCGTTCGAGCGGGCTCTCAAGAACGACATCCTTTCAGGACGCGCACGACCGGATGTCAACGTGGAGGAAATCGCCACGGTGGGGCTCGCCCTGTGGGACGGGCTGGTGCAGGCGCGGGTTGACAACTTCCTCTCCTGCGATATGCGCGATACGCTCGTACACGCCTACGCGGCAATTTGGGAAAACATAGCAGTCAAGTGACATTTAAAAGAAGTAAGGAGCAAGAGTAAAATGACGAATACGACAGAGAAGAAGGGCGGAGCGGTTGGTGCGGTTATCGGCACGGCCGTTCTGGTCGTTGCGTCCGCCGTCGGCGGCTGGATCGCGGGTGATGTGTACGGGCGGATGACGAAGAAGCCCGCGGCGGCGGGGTTGCCCCAGGCGGCTCCCGAGACCGTCGCGACGATGGTCGTCACCAACCTGCCCTACAATCTGCCCGAGCAGTTTGTCGCCCATGCCGAGGCCTTGCAGGAGGTTGACCTGTTGCCTCAGGTCGATGGTTACGTGAAGGAAATCCTCTTCAAGGAAGGTGATCTTGTGAAGGAGGGGCAGGTTCTCTACCGTCTGGATGACGAGCGTTACCAGGCCGTTGTGAACCAGCGCAAGGCCGATCTGGAGTCCGCCGAGGCCGAGGCCCGCCGTGCCGAGCGCTACTGGGAGCGTATGCAGAAGGCGGATGCGCGTGGCATTACCCAGCTGGAGCGTGACAACGCCGAGGCGGGTGCCGATACGGCGCGTGCGGCCGTCCTCCAGGCGAAGGCCAACCTCGTTGTGGCCGAGTATGACTGCAAGAAGGCCCAGGTCATCGCGCCCATTTCGGGCCAGATTGGCAAGACGACGGCACATGTCGGCGATTACGTCGCCCCGTCGAAGGGTGCGCTCGCCCGCATCGTTCAGGTCGATCCAATCCGCGTCAGTTTCCCGCTGACGGACCGCGCCTACGTCAGCTGGCGGCAGGCCGAGCGGCAGAAGAAACTGGGCGGCAACGACCTCCGTATGCGGCTTGTCCTGGCGGATGGTTCGGTCTATGACCGTGAGGGTGCGTTCGACTTCGACGACAACCAGATGTCGCTGACGACGGCGACAATCATGATGCGCCTGCGCTTTCCCAATCCCGACCGCCTGCTCGTGCCGAACAGTTACGTGACCCTGATGACCGACAAGAAGACGCCGCCGCTCTACCCGACGGTTCAGCAGTCGGCGATTGTCGACCTGCCGCAGGGCGGCGTGGGCGTGTATGTGCTGAAAGAAGGCGACACGGTCGAGGCGCGTGCTGTCAAGACGCTGCCCGTCCATGACGGGCTGATTGCGGTCACCGAGGGCCTGAAGGCCGGGGAGACGGTCGTGACCTCGGGAACGCGTAAGCTCCGTGACGGGGCGCGGGTCGTCTTTGTCACGCCGACCTCGAATGAGGAGAACGACCCGAACTACGAGCCGACGAAACTCTGAGACTGCGGTTCATTGCGACGGTAAGGAAGGTTGAGTAGAGATGAAATTACCCATTCGCGCTTCGATTGACCAGATCAAGACGTTTTCGCGCGTCTTCGTTGAGCGTCCGCGCTTTGCAATGGTCATTGCAATTGTGCTGACGATGGCGGGTGTGCTGGCGATTACCAAGTTGCCGATTGCCCAGTATCCGCAGTTGACGCCGCCTGAAATCTCGGTGACGTACAACTATCCGGGTGCCAACGCCCGTGAGGTGCAGAACACGATTGCCACGCCGATGGAGGACGAGATCAACGGTGTGGACGATATGCTCTATATGTCGAGTGACTGTACGGACGACGGCAACTACCAGCTGGAAATTTCGTTTGACGTCGAGTCCGACCGCGACATGGACCTCGTCAAGGTGCAGAACCGTATGTCGCAGGCCGAGGCGAAGTTGCCGAGCGAGGCGAAGCAGCTTGGTGGCCGCGTACGTGCGCAGTCGACGGACTTCCTCGGCTTCTTCGCGTTGCGCTCCCCGAAGGGGACGCGTTCGCGCCTTGAGCTGTCGAACTATGCCTACGGCATCATCCAGCCGGCTCTCCTGCGTGTGGCGGGTGTGGGAGATGCGACGATTTACGGTCCGAAACTTTCCGTCCGCGTCTGGCTCGACCCGGCGCGCATGGCGGCCCAGGGCATGAATTCCGAGGAGGTCATTCAGGCCATCTCGGCCCAGAACATCCAGGCCTCGCTTGGTGCGGTTGGTGCCTCGCCGACCGAGGAGCATGGCGGCTATACCTACACGCTTCTCGCCAAGGGCCGCCTGATGACGGCGAAGGAATTCGACGAAATCGTCGTCCGCCGCGATGAGAACGGCGGCATTGTGAAACTGAAAGACGTCGCCCGCACGGAAATCGGCGAGCAGAACTACATGTTCAACGGCCTCTACAACGGCGGCAACGCCGTCTCGATTGGCCTTCAGCAGAAGCCGGGTGCGAACGCCATCGCGACGATGGACGAGGTACTCAAGACATTCAAGGAACTTGAGGCCGACTTCCCGGACGATATGGAGGTCATCCTCGGCTACGATGCGACGGACTACGTGCGCCGCTGCATTCGTGAAATCGTCGATACGCTGATCATCACGTTCGTGCTCGTGGTGCTCGTCTGCTATCTCTTCCTGCAGGACTGGCGGGCGACGCTGATTCCGTGCCTGACGATTCCTGTCTCGCTCTGCTCGACGTTCATCTTGATGTCGGCGCTTGGGTACTCCATCAACATTCTGACGCTTTTCGGTCTCGTGCTCGCGATTGGCGTAGTCGTCGATGACTGCATCGTCGTGGTCGAGCGCGTCCAGTTCCTGATTGAGACGCGTGGGCTGAACTCGAAAGAGGCGACGATTCAGGCCATGAGCGATGTGACGAGTGCGGTTATTGCGACGACGCTCGTGTTGCTCGGCATCTTCGTGCCGGTTGGGTTCATGAGCGGCATCACGGGGCGCATCTACCAGCAGTTCTCGGTGACGCTGTCGGCGGCGGTTTGCTTCTCGACGGTCTGCGCCCTGACGCTGGCGCCGGCGCTCTGCTCGCTTCTCCTGCACGAGGCGCGGCCCTACAAGCACGGCCCGTTTGCCTGGTTCAACTGGTGCCTTGAGCACTTCAAGGGCTTCTTCGTCACATGTGCGAAGTGGCTCGCGAGCCGCATCTTCCTCTCGCTGATGCTGCTCTTGCTGACGATCTTCCTGACGGTTCAGATGTTCATGACGACCTCGACCTCCTTCCTTCCCGAAGAGGACCAGCGCGTCATTTTCTGCTCGCTGGAACTCCCAGAGGGTTCGACGCGGCAGCGTTCGGTGGATGTCGTCGCCCGTGCGACGAAGCTGCTTTCGGAGGAAATCCCCGAGGTCAACTCGGTGCTGGCTGTTTCGGGCCTCTCAATGATTGGCGGGCGCGGCGAAAACATGAACATGCTCATCGTCGACCTGCTGCCGTGGGAACAGCGCAAGCGTCCCGATCAGGCGATTCAGCCGCTGATGAAGCGCTTCCGCGAGGTTCTCGCAAAGATACCCGAGCCGTCGGTGATGGTGTTCGTGCCGCCGGCCATTCCGGGCCTTGGCAACAACTCGGCCATTGACCTGCGCCTTGAGTCGAAGGGCGACACCGACCCGATGCGTCTCTACCGCGTCATGGGCGAAGTGCTGCAGAAGCTCAACCGCCTGCCGACGGTCATGGCGGCCTTCTCGGGCTACACGGCCGATACGCCGCACCTGCGCTTCAACCTCGACCGCGACAAGGCCGAGATGTTCGGTGTGCCGGTCTCGACCGTCTACACGACGCTTCAGAACTACCTCGGCTCGCGCTATGTCAACGACGTTAACCTCGGGACGCAGGTCAACCGCGTGACGGTCCAGTCCGACTGGTCGGGCCGCGCGACGCCGGATGCGATTGAGCGTCTGTATGTCCGCTCCGACAAGGGCGGCATGGTGCCAATCGGGTCGCTCGGCACGATTACGCGTGAGGTCGGGCCTCGTGCGGTGAGCCGCTACAACATGTTCCTCTCGGCGGCCATCAACGTAATGCCGAACCCTGGCGTGGCCTCGGGCGAGGTGATTGAGCAGATTAAGGCCGTCCTTAAGGAGACTCTGCCGGAGGACTACGGCTACGACTGGTCGGGCATCACCTACCAGGAGCAGAAGAACGCCGGTTCCGCCGCGCCGCTCCTGCTCTTGGCGGTCATCTTCGGCTACCTCTTCCTTGTGGCGCAGTACGAGTCGTGGACGATTCCGCTGCCCGTGATGCTGTCGATTTTCGTCGCGGTGCTCGGTGCGCTTGCGGGCCTTCGGTTCTGGGGCATTGTGGCGACGGGTGCGCCGTATTCGCTCTCCATCTACGCCCAGCTCGGCCTTGTGCTGCTGATTGGTCTCGCCTCGAAGAACGCGATTCTGATTGTGGAGTTCGCGAAGGACAAGCGCGAGAATGAGCACTACTCGATTGTCGAGGCGGCCGGTTCGGCGGCGGGCGAGCGTCTGCGCGCCCTCCTGATGACCGCGCTGACGACGCTCCTCGGTACGCTGCCGATGATGGTGGCGACGGGTGCGGGCGCGGCGAGCCGCAACCACCTCGGCACGACCGAGTTCTGGGGTATGGCGGCCTCGGTCGCCTTCGGCATTCTGCTCGTCCCCGGGCTCTATGCGCTCTTCCAGACATGGCGTGAGAACGGCAAACGCTTCTTCGCCTACATTGCCGCGACGGCCCGCCGCCGCCGTGAACTCAAGGACAGGAGGAATTCGAAATGAAGTTGATTCATCCGCTGATTGCCGCGCTGGCGGCCGTGACGGGGTGCACCCAGTACCTTCCCTCGGTGGGGCCAGACTATTCGGAACCGGCGTTCGCCGACGTGACATATGCGCTCCCCGATGCGGGAGCACCGACGACGAACCTGACGCAGGGCTGCGAGTATGTTCGCGCCGAATCGAATGCTGACGATCGCGTCGTTATCTCGACGGACTCAATGGCACGCTGGTGGGAGCGCTTCAACGATCCCGTGCTGTCGAATCTCGTGACGAGCGCGGTCTCGAACAATGTGAACTTCCGCATTGCCCAGAGTCGCCTGGTGCAGGCCAATTGGGAGTTGCTCGGGACGTATTCGGCCTTTTTGCCGAAGTTCTCGGCCAGCGGCAGTTGGTCCCACGACGTCTTGCGCAAGTACAATGCGAACTTGGCGGATACGGGGCTTGAGAGCAAGCGGACGCGGACGACGAGCCTCGGTCTTGGAGCGGACTGGGAAATCGACATCTTCGGCGGCAGCCGTCGGGCGACGGAGTCCGCGCTGGCGTTGGCGGAGGCGGCAGGCTGGACCGTGGCGGATGCCTGGATTGCGCTGACGACGCAGATTGGAACCCAGTACGTCAACCTGCGCACGACGCAGGAGCGGCTGGCCGTGGCGCGCACGAACCTCGTCCTCCAGAGCGAGACGTACGACATTCTGAAGTCGCGTCTTGATTCGGGCATCGGCGATGAGCTGGCCGTCAACCAGTGCGCCTACGTGGTCGAGCAGACGCGTGCGCGTATTCCCGCCCTGTTGGCGGAGGAGGAATCCATCAAGAATGCGCTGGCGATTCTCGCCGGTACGGTTCCGGGTGCCCTTCATGAGGAACTTGGCGAACTGGACATGCGCCGCGACTGGTTGCTCGCGCCCCAGCGGGTGGCGGATCTGCCGCTCAACATGCTCCGTTCGCGTCCCGACGTGAAAGCGGTGGAACGCCAGCTTGCCGCACAGGTTGCCCGCATCGGCGTGGCGAAGTCGCAGTGGTATCCGAAGCTCTTCATCACGGGTTCGGTCGGTCTCCAGTCGACGCACATCTCCGATCTCTTCAAGTACGGGAGCGTGATGTCCTCGTTCGGCCCGTCCATCAGTTGGCCGATTTTCCAGGCCGGTGCAATCTACTCAAGCGTCAAGGCCGAGGAGGCTAAGACCGAGCAGGCCTTGCTCAACTACGAGTTGGCGCTTGAGACCGCCTATGGGGAAGTGCGCGACGCCTATTCGGCCTATACCCAGGAGTATCACCGCTACCAGGCGCTCGTCGCGGCAGTTCGTGCGGCGACGGATGCCGTGGCCATTTCGCAGAACCTCTACAAGAACGGACTGAAGGACTTCAACAATGTCCTCGACGCTCAGCGCAGTCGTCTGACGCTGGAGGAGGAGATGGTCGTCTCGCGTGGACAGATTACGCTTGACCTCATCAACCTCTACAAGGCACTCGGCGGCGGGCTCGCCCCGGCGGAATGATCCGTCCCTTCGGGCGCGGTCGCTCGCCGCGCCGGAAGACGCGGTTCGTGCCGGGCGAGGGGGAGAACCGTGCGAAGTGGCCGAAGGCGGTGAAGGTTTCGGGCAACCGGCTCGTCGTGGCGGATGGGGCGGAAGTCTGGCTTCAGGGCCTGAACGCGGGCGGTCTCGAATCGTTTCCTCCGGACTTCAGGTGCGGTTTTGGTTTTAAGGCGTTGCGAACCCCTCGATGGGAGATGCCCGGCAGATGGAATTCCGATGCTCATTAAAAATAAATCTCATGCCGGTCTAAAATGATTTTGTTCGTGGTCTAAGAGGTGTGGATTCGCCGCGATTGGGGTTTGCGCACACCCTCTCCAAAATCAACCGTCCGCGACCTCCCCTGTCTCCGCGTCCACGCCGTGGGCCTTGCGTTCCGTCGCAAACCCGAAGTCATCGCGTCCGTCCTGCGGTTCTGCGGCCTCCGCATTTCGCAAAATGCC
>JBNMKZ010000027.1:0-30771 GCA_050874585.1 Verrucomicrobiota bacterium
CGGCGGACGCGGCCTCCGCTCCGCCCCGGCGCGGGTCAGCACGGTTGCCGGCGGCGTGGGGGCACACGGTCAGGCACAAACCCACAGGCCGGGCCGAGGCAGATGAAAACCGCCGCGACCTTTCGTGTCCGGCTACGCCGGTTTTGGTGCGTTTTCGTGTTCAGCCCCGCAGGGAGGGGTGAATAGCCTGCGGCCGAGGAATCGCGAAGCTCGGGCGGAACGTCAGAGAAGCGTTTTGGTCGGCCATCGGAGTTAAATGACTCCGTTGCGGGAAAACGACGTCCATTGCAGATATGAAAATGCACTTCACCCTTTATCCATTAGGGTGAAATGGACTTTGTTGTTCAAGAAATGGGCAAACTCCAGGTCACTTTGGAAAATTTCAAATGGAATCGGACGGTTCCCAAACGCGGGCTGGACCGATTACACGGTCGCCGCGAGGAGGGACTGTCCGCCATCGACGGGAATCACGCAGCCACTCGTTGACTCAGCCGACAGGAGATAGGCGATCGCCTCCGCCACACGCAGTGGCGTGGGGCGGCCAAGCGGCGTGGTGCCGGCCTTCTCGTGCACAGTCTCCGGACGCATGACGGGGCCGGGGGCCACGCCGTTGACGCGCAGCGTCGCGGCAAAATGTGCCGCGTCCCGATGCGTCGCCTTCAACAAGTCGAGCTTTGCCGCCGAATAGGCATCCCGTTTGCCGTTCGCCGTAAGGCCCAGAACGCGGCAGTCGAGAATGTTGACGACACATCCCCTTCCGTGCGGACGGTCGGCCATGAGTGCCGTCAACGCACGCGGCGACTCGAAGTTCAGATTGCGGATGGCCTGTTCCGTGCCGGCAAAAAGCGCCGCGTTATTGACGAGGGCTTCAGGCGGACGGCCTCCGTTGAGCGTACAAGCCGCGGCGAAAAGGCGGGACGCCCCCGTCGCCGTGGTGAGATCGGCGACGATGTCCGCACCAGCATCGGCACGATGCGAACTCGTCAGGACACGCCAGCCGGCGGACGCCAAGTGGTCGGCAATCACCTTGCCGAGCCGCCGCGTCCCACCCGTCACAAGCACCGTCCCCTTCATACGGTCGCCGCGATGGTCAACATACCCAGGGCGTGGAGAATGGCCTGCTCGCGCACACGGGCGCGATCTCCCTGGAAGAACGCCCGCTCGGTGCGCGTCCCCGACGGTGTGGAAAGCCCAAACCAGACGAGGCCCACCGGCTTTTCCGCACTGCCGCCGCCCGGCCCGGCAATGCCCGTCAGGCTCACCGCCAAATCCGTTCCAAGCAACCGACGCACACCGTCGGCCATCTGCCCCGCCGTTTCGGACGAGACGGCCCCGACCGTTCGAAGCGTCTCCTCCGAAACGCCGAGAACCCCGCGCTTGACCTCATTCGAATAGGAAATGACCCCGCCGGCGAAGACATCGCTCGAACCCGCCACCGATGTGATGGCATAGCCGACACCGCCGCCCGTGCAACTCTCCGCCGTCGCGCAGGTCAGCCCGCGCGATTTCAGCAACGCAACCAAGGTTTCAGCCGCCGTCATGTCAGTCCACGCCTCCAATCCGCTCCAGTTCGTCGTTCAGCAACTCACGCGGCATTTCGATTGGTTCGATGCCCATGTCGCGCAGATTCGCATTGACACCCATCCAGGTGGCGTAGCGATAGCTCTCGGGTGCACGTTCAACGCTCTGCGCCGCCTTCAGCCGCAGATCGCGCTCCTGCTGCTGACGCTCCTCCAGAAGTTCGAGATAGTCCCCGACCGTCCCCCCGGCATTGAGGTAGGCGCGCATTTCCTCGCGCATCCAGGCGACGATGTTGCGCAACTGACGGTACTCGGTGCGCTCGTTCTCCTCGTGGACAACCGGCTTTTGGAGTTCTGATGGAATCGACTCGAACTCCTTTGGCGTGAGAAGCGGCGGATTCGCCAGCCGCCCCGGTCGTGCGTAGGCGGCCAAGTAGCGGTCGAGCGCACTGTCAAAAACGTTCGCCCATCCGTTGAAGACCCCGGCGGCAATGACGGACGCGTCCCCATGAATCTGCTGACGAACCATGGGTGCTTTCTCGTCCCCGCCCCGGCTGTCCAGGAATGTGGTCAGGACCATTGACCCAAGCACACCGACGAGAACGATGATTGCCGCATCCGACAGCCATCTGCGCCACCGTCCCGGATCATCGCCCTGGAGCCGATAGGGGCGAATCCCCTGCTTGCGAAGTGCCGCGTACGCCTCCGCCCGATTGGCGGCACGAATCCAGCCGTCCCGGTTCTCGTTCTCGCTCGTCTGGTAGAAATAGCGGTACTTCACGGTCGACGTCTCGGTTTCTGTCCGGGCAGGATTCTGATGGGATTCGTCGGCCCGCGCCGGCGCTCGTTGATGACAGACTTCCAGACGGCCCGCTGGACATTATTCGTCGGGCGGGCAGCCCAGCCCTCGATGCAGGCCTGTCGGTACGTGACATAGCGGACATCAACCGCCGCGACCGCGTTCGTCTGCGAACCATTCCCCATGCGCGGCACACGCACGAGGCCGCCGTCCGACTCCACGCCCGCGAAGAGCGTCGCCGAACCGAACAGGACAACTGGCAGAACAAGCGCGGCGATTCTCATGTGAACGCGTACTCCCCGGCCACCGTCCCATGCAAAACGTCATGCACAGTGACCCGCAACTTTCCATCCACGACACGCCCCTCCACCACGGTCGGGAACCGTGCCTCGCTTGACTTATCGAGATGCGGCCCGCCCCCCACAATCTGCGCCCAGGGACGATTCCCCGTCGGCGCATCGTAGCGGAAGCGGTGCTGATGGCCCGTCACGACGAGCTGAACACCAACCTTGGCAAGGCTCGGTCCCCAGAGCCCCGCACACGTCCGCTGCCACCGCGCATAGTTGTGGGTGTATTTCGGGTCCGCATCGGCGGGCGCGACATCCCCCGGATTCGCCGCGGGGTCCGCATCGAAAAGTGGAATATGGCAAAGCGCGACCTTGAACTTGGCCGTCCTCACGGCGGGGCTCTGAACGACCTCCGCCAGCCACTTCGCCTGGAGCTCACGGTAGGGCTTCATGCGGAAGATGCCGGCGAAGACAGGATTCGTGTCGAGTTTGTCCTCGCCCGTGTCAAGTCCAATCAAGGCGATGTCACCAATCCGCTGGACGAAGTTGCGCCCGAGCTCGGCATATTCGGACGAGCGTTCGGCCGATTCGCGGTACATCATCAGCGTTTCCAGGTGGCGATTGAAACGGCCGCGGAAGTCGTGATTCCCGTTGATGAAGATGTAAGGCGTGTCCGCCGCGTAGGACGGATGATTCGGATGCGGATGAAGAAAGATTCCAGCCGCCGTCTCGAAATCCTCCGACGTGTTCGAGGCATCGCCATTCCAGACGACAACGGAAGGACGAATCGCGGCAATCTTCGAAAAGACAAGGTCGAGGACGGACTTCTGATCGTGCGTGTCGTTGATGACACAGAACGACGGAGCGGCAATCGAAGCCCCGAGCGTCGTAAAGGTATGGACGGACGGGTCAACCTCCGAGCCGAGATTTCGCATCGCATAGCCATTGCGGTAGGAAATGCGGTCGGCCCCGATGCGATAATGGTAGCGCGTTGCCGGCTTCAGTCCCGTCAGGCGGACAAGGCACACGCGGTCGCTGACATCCATCAGCCCATGGCCGCCCGAATAGGCCCGCTTCACATCCGAAAAGTCAGCCTGCGTCGCATAGTCCACCCATCCGCTGGCATCCGCACGGACGGCAAACGAGACCCCGATTGAAGTTTCCGCCGCATTCTGGAGAACTGGCGCGGAGGCAATCAGCGTTTCGGCCGTCTGGACCGTCGGCACAACCCCATCGGCAAAACAGGGCGTGGCCACGCTACTCGCCGCCGTTGCCGCCGCCGCAAAGGCCGAACCGCGCAGGAATGTCCGCCGATCGAGCCGTCCGCTATCCACGCTATTTCCGTTCATGGGGGTAAGTGTACTATATTCGCCGCGTCAAATCAAGGGTGAAGTGCCCCCGCCGACGACACATCAATGGCACCGGCACGCAGGACCTTCAGACTGCCGTCCGAAAAGATGCGCACAACGGTCGACGGTACGCCGCCCGGGCTGATGCCGTCATCCACCACCACATCCGCCGAGAGCCCCACGTCCGCCAGGGCCGCCGGGGCATCCGTCGCCGGACGCTGACCGCTCAAGTTCGCACTCGTGACGCGCAGGACACCTCCGCACCGACGAAGAAGCCGCCGCGTCCAGTCATGATTGGGGACGCGAAAGCCTTCCGTCGCCGACCCATCCGACCGCTCAACGACCAGCGTCAGGGCACCCGGCCAGTGCCGCTCGGCCAACTCGCGGGCCTCGCCCGTGAGCGGATAGCCAAACGCGCCGACCGCCGCGACATCCGCCGCGAGGAGTGCAATGGGCTTCTTCGCCGCGCGTCCCTTGATCGTGTAAAGCCGCTCGACGGCTGCGGGGAACCCCGGATGCGCCGCGAGACCGTAGACCGTGTCCGTCGGGATGACGGCCACGCCCCCTGCATTGAGAATGGCGGCCGCCTCATCCAGTCCCGCCTCATCACACGCAATGACGCGCATCACCGCATCTCCTCAAGAATCCGCACGGCGAGTTTTACGAGTTCCACGCACGGACGCTTGCGGTAATAGGCACTTGTCCGCGCCTCAGGCGCACCGCCAGTCGTCGCACCCGTCCCCGCGAGAAGTTCGCGGCAGACAATCGATCCCGTTTCGGACTTGAACCGGGCGCAGAAGTCCTGGACGAACGGATAGACGACGGACTTGTCGCCGCCCTTGCGAAGCCCCAGCACAAGGGACGCACCCGTGACCGCGCCGCACACCTCACGCTGGCGGCCAACACCGCCACCCAGTCCGCAGGAAATCCGCTTCGCCAACTCGAGGTCAATGCCGAACTCGTCCGCGAAGGCGCAGAACACCGCCTGCGAACAGTTCAATCCCTCGCGAAAGAGTCGCTCCGCCTTCATCTCACGACTTTCATCCATCGCAAAAGTCCTTTCGATCAAACCTTCCGAAACCGTCCACGCGAAAGTGCCGCGCCGACGAGCAGGCAGCACACACCGGGGACCAGGAAAAGCTGGTAGCGTTCACCAAGACGCGCCGCTTCCTCACTCTGCTCCTCGGCGGCAACCTGACGCAGAAAGCGCTGGTAAATCGAACCAAGCGTCGTCTCGGCAGTCCCCGCCGTCGCCAGCGGAACGTAATGCCCGCCTGACGCGTTGGCGATAGCCCTGAGCGCCGACTCCTCAAGCTTCACCCGGACGGGCTGTCCCTTGAACATCTGAACGCCGCGCCGACCGTCTTCGGCGGGAATTGTCGCCCCTTCGCGCGGGTCGCCAATGCCAACGGTGAAAATCGGAATGCCGCGCTTCTTCGCTCCCTCGGCAGAGACAAGTGCCTCACCCCGCAGGTCACCGCCGTCTGAGATGATGATAATCGCATTGTGGTCGTCCGCCGCCGGATCCAACGCGGCCAGTGCGGCACGAATGGCACTGCCAAGATCCGTCTCGCCTCGCGGCGCACTCTCGGGCGTCAGGCGTTCAAGGGCACTGCGTAAGTAGCCGCGATCCGTCGTGAGCGGGCAAATCTGAACGCCCGTCCGCCGAAAGGCCACGAGTGCACAGCGGTCGCCCCCAAGCGAATCAATCAGGTCGGCGACATCCGCCTTCGTGCGCTCAAGACGGTTCGGCCGCACGTCTTCCGCCAGCATCGACCGCGACACGTCAATGGCGACGACGACGTTCCGGCTCCGCGTCACCGACTTCTCAAGCGAACGCCCCCACTGAGGACGGGAGGCCGCAAACAGGCACAGGAAAAGTCCGATTAGGATGGCGGCGGACTGCACGGACGAGCCGGCCGGGCGGGGAATCTGCCGCGCGAGGCGACGCAGGGCCTTCTCGCGCCGCGCCCGAAGGAACGACCACCACAGTCCCGCCAATGGGACAAGTGCCACCAGAACAAGCCAACCCGGATAGGCAAACCTAATCATCCGTCACCTCTCCTCAATGATCGTGCTGTCCCTCCCCATGCCAAGGGATGAACGCCGGGACCGCATCAATTCCAGCGGCAATGCGCTGGCGGACCGCCTCGTAGACAAGTATCGTCGCGGCGGCGGAGACATTCAGCGAATCGGCAAGGCCCAGCATCGGGATGCGAACGCGGAGTTCCGCGCCATCCATCCACTTCGCCGTCAGGCCATACTGCTCGGCGCCCAGCGCAATCGCGACATTCCCCGTCAGGTCCACTTCGAAGTGGAGCTTCTCGGCATGGGGCGTCGCCGCGAGAATCTTGAACTGCCGCGCCTTCAGAAAAGCCAGGGCCTCCTCGGAAGTCGCCTCGACAATGGGCACCGAGAACATCGTCCCCGTCGACGCACGCACGACATTCGGGTTGTGAATGTCAGTCGTGCGGTCACAGACGATAACCGCCGCGACTTTCGCCGCATCCGCCGAACGGAGAATCGTGCCCAGGTTGCCCGGCTTCTCAATCGCCTCCGTGACAATGACCAGCGCATTCTCGGGCAACTTCAGGTCCGCCAGCTTGATGGAAACGTGCGGGCCGACCATCAACAGCCCGTCCGGACGCTCCTTGTAGGCAATCTTCTCGAAGCAAACCCGCGAACAGGTGTAGATCTCGGCACCCAACTTCGCACATTCCGCCACAATCGTCGGCTCATTCTCGTTCTTGAGATAGAAGTCGGGACAGTGGAAGAGCGCACGCGGGCGGTATCCACAGTCAAGGGCGCGGCGGCATTCGCGATAGCCCTCGACAATCATCTCGCCCGACTCCTCCCGCGTTGAGCAAGAACGGAGTTTGACGACATACTTCAGTTTCGGGTTGCTGGGGCTGCTCAGTTCCATTAGCGGTACTCGATCTTCGCCTGCTTGCGGAGGTCCTCGACGAAGGCGTCCATCGCCCGGCCGCGAGCCTCATGGCGAAGCAGATCCTTAATCTGGTCGTGGACATCGACAAGCGTCTGCGCGCCGCCCGCCTTTTCATCCGCCTTGTAGATAATGTGATAGCCGAATTGCGTCTGGACGACATCCGAGACCTCGCCCTTCTTCAGGCTGAACGCGGCCTTGTCGAATTCGGGAACCATCATGCCCGGGCCAAACCAACCGAGCGAACCACCCTCGCGTCCCGACGGGCAGTCAGAATTCTTCTTCGCCTCCTCCGCGAAGTCCCCACCCGCCAGAATGCGCTCACGAATGGCGCGAATCTTCTCGAACGCGGCACTTTTCGCCTCGGGAATGTCATCCTTGTCGGACTTGACGAGAATGTGCTGACACAGGACTTTCGGCGGCGTGACGTACTCGGCCTTGTGCGCCTCGTAGAACGCGGCGACCTCGTCCTCCGTCGGGTCCGGCACATGGGCGCACGCCTGATTGACGAGCATATTCACCCGCGCCCCCTTCTCAAGTTCCTTGCGGAACTCTGTCTCCGTCACGTGCTGCGCGGCAAGCGCCTTCTTGTAGTTTTCCTCGCCACCGACCTGCGTGACGACCTTCTGGACTTCGGCATCAATGTCAGAGGCCGAGACCGGCAATTCAAGCTGGGCCGCACGATCAAGGAGCAACTTGGCCCCGATGGCCTGTTCAAGGGCACGTTCCTCAAGCTTGGGCAGGTTCTTCTTCACCTCATCGGGGGTCATGCCGTGCCCCATGTAGAAGCGGACAAGCCGATCCAGTTCGAATCCGACCGCCTCTCCCGAAATCTCCTGTCCGTTCACAATCGCCTTCTTCATCTTCAATCTCCTTCTTATCGATTATTCGACACGCCCGATTCGACTTCAGTCGACGAGCAATTCATGCTTCACGCCAGACAGCGAGTCCGGAGCCAGCCACCAGTCGTAGAGGCCGTTCTCCAGCAGACGGGTGGAGCCGAGGTGGTAGGCCAGGGCATCCTTCTTCATCGAAATGGACACGGTCTTCGTCTCTCCTGGCTTGAGGTTGACGCGGGCGAAGCCCTTGAGCTCGCGCACGGGGCGGGTCGCCTGCGCCTCCTGCTGGTGCAGGTAGAGCTGGACCGTCTCAAGTCCCTCAACGCTTCCCGTATTCGTCACGTCGACCGTAAAGCGATAGCCGTCCGCCGTCTTCTCCACACGCTCGTTTGCATACGCATAGGTCGTGTAGGAAAGGCCGAAGCCAAACGGGAAGAGCGGCGACCATTCCGAGTCGATGTAGCGCGTCACCCACGGCAATCCCGGCACGTGAGGCCGCCCGGTGCTCGTACGATTGTAGTAAATCGGGCACTGCCCCGTCGTGCGGGGGAAGTCCACCGTCAGGCGGGCGGAGGGATTGTACGCCCCCGTCAGGACATCGGCAACCGCCCAGCCGCCGCAGCTACCGGGGTTCCACGCCTCGACGAGCGCGTCGGCAAGCCCCGTCAGTTCGGGAATCGCCATCGGACGACCGTTGAAGAGAACGGCGACAAGCGGCTTGCCCGCCGCCTTGACCGTCTCGGCCGCAACCAACTGCTCGCCCGTCAGCCCGAGGTAGGTCTTCGACGTGTTCTCGCCATTCATGTAGTAGTACTCGCCGAAGGCCGCCACGACGACGTCGGCATCCTTGACCGCCGCCTGAATCGCCGCACGATCGCAACGGCCCGTCAGCGTGTAGCACGACGCATAGGAAACGTCCACTCCATCGGCCTTGAGGCCCTCAAGAAGGGAGGCGTTGCGCACGTTCTCGAAGTACCAGGACCACGTGCCGCGCATCTCGTTTGCATTCGCCGCGATGTCGCCAATCAGCGCGACCTTCACGCCCTTCTTGAGAGGAAGGACGTTCTTCTCATTCTTCAGGAGAACAATGGTCTTGCGCGCAATGTCACGTGCATCGACGAGGAAACGCTCACTGTCGACACCCGCACGATTCGCGGCCTCGTCGATGAACGGGTTCTTGAAGAGACCCATCCGATACTTCATGCGCAGGATGTTCGCAACACGCGTATTCATCATCTCCTGCGAAACGCGACCAGTCTCAACAGCCTTCTTCAGGCCACGCTCATAGGCGCCGCGCATCATCTCCTGGTCCATACCGGCGTTGACGGTCATGGCCGCCGTGCGCTCATCCGAACTCGACAGACCATGTCCAATCTTCGAGCACTCGTCAACCGCCCCCCAGTCCGAAATCGTCGTGCCGTCGAACCCAAACTCGTGGCGCAAGATATCCGTCAGGAGGAACTTGTTCATCGAACAGGGAACGCCATTGAACGAGTGGAAGGCCGGCATCACCGACAGTGCACCCGCGTCAACGCCAGCCTTGAACGGCGGCAGGTAGATGTCGCGCAACGTACCCTCGGCCATCTCGACCTCGTTGTAGTCGCGACCGCCAGAGGCGGCACCGTAGCCGACGAAGTGCTTGAGACAGGCCGCGACGAACGTGCCGCCGGCAACGGGGGCGGACTGGATGCCCTTCACCATTGCCGCGCTGTAGAGCGAGGCGACGAGCGGATCCTGTCCCGCCGATTCCGCAATGCGTCCCCAGCGGGCATCACGCGGAATATCCACCATCGGCGTAAAGGTCCAGTTGCAACCCTTGAGCGGCGTCTCGCGGGCAATCACCTCACCCACGCGATACCACGCCGACTCATCCCAGGAAGCCGAAAGCCCGAGAGGAATCGGGAACTGCGTCAGACACCCGTGAATCATGTCGTTGCCGACCGTCAGCGGAATGCCAAGACGCGATTCCGTCGCGGCTTTCTGCAACGCGTTGTAGTTCGGAATGCCGGCGGCCCCGAGAATCGAGCCGATTTCGCCGCGCTTCACGCGGGCGAGGAAGTCCGCGTCAACCGGGCGGTCGCTGCTGTCCTGCGCGAGAGCACCCGTGCTGAGCTTGGCACTCGTCTGAATCATCTGTCCGATCTTCTCGTCCAGCGTCATCCGCGAGATGAGATTGCCGATAAACGCATCCTCCGCCGTCTGCTCAGCGGCGAAAAGGGACGAAGCCGCCATCAACGCGGCAAAACCAAGTACGAGTCGCTTCATTAGAAGAGTTCCTTTACTGCACCATCAATTCCATCAATGTCAACAATCTTCGTCTGCGCAATCGGCAGGCGTTCGAGATCCCGGAAACTCGGCGGCGGATTGGTGAGAACATCCTCACCAAACGCACGGCGGCAGGTTTCGGGGAACTTGTAGGGCGTCGCCGTCGCCGCGATGACAACGGGGACACCGTCCTTCGGATAGCCGAGCTTGCGGGCGACGCACGTCGCGACCGCCGTATGCGGATCCAGCAAGTAGCCGCAGGCCTCGCGCATCCGGCGCATTTCGGCCTCCGTCTCCTCCGGCGTGGCCACGCCACCCGAGAAGTCGGCCAGAAGTTTCGCCTTCGCGGCGGCGGACAACTCGTAGCGGCCCTTCGTCGCAAGGTCGTTCATCAGCCGCGCCGTCTCGGCGCACGCCGCCGCCTCGTCACCTTCCAGTCCGCCGTTGATCAGCCACAGGAGACGCTCGACATTCGAGCTCTTGCGGATGTCCATGGAGGGCGAATTGGTGACGGTGAACGTCTCGCCCGGATCGTAGATGCCCGTCTGGACAAAGCGGGCGAGCACGTCATTCACATTCGAGGCGCACACGAAATGACGAATCGGCGCACCGAGCAACTTGGCATAGTAGGCCGCGAGAATGTTGCCGAAGTTGCCGCTCGGAACCACCACGTCAAACGCACGACCCAACCGCGCCGCCGAAAGGATGTAATAGGCGACCTGTGGAATCAGACGACCCGTATTGATTGAGTTCGCGCTTGAGAGCGTAATGCCGTGCTCGGCCGCCTGGGCATTCATCGCCGCATCGGCGAAGATGCGCTTCACCGCCGCCTGGGCATCGTCAAAGTTGCCGCGAATGGCCACCGCATGGACATTCGCCTCGCTCGGTGTCGTCATCTGAAGGCGCTGGATGCGCGATGTGCCGGTCGCCGGATAGAAGACCTCTATTTCCGTACCCTCGACACCGGCGAACCCCTGCATTGCGGCAGAACCCGTGTCGCCGCTCGTGGCCGTCAGCACCAGGACGCGCCGCCCGCCCGCCGCGTGCTTCATCAAAACGGGCAGCATCGAAAGCGCGACATCCTTGAACGCCCCCGTCCGACCGTGGAAGAGTTCAAGGATATGAAGGCCGTCCTTCTCGACCAGCGGAATCGGATCCTCCGCAGGAAAACGCGACAGCAAGCGGTCAATCGCCGCCTGCCGAACCGCCTGCGGCAAATCGTCAAACAGCTTGCCCAGCACATAGGACTCGCTCGCCGCAAGCGTCGTCAGTCCCGAAATGTCACCCGGCTGAACCCCGGTCATCCGCGGCACATAAAGTCCGCCATCCGGCGCAAGGCCCTGGAAAACGCTCTCGGCACTCGTCGCCTCGAACCCCTTGCGCGTTGATACGTATGTCATTTGCTTGCCTCCATCACCTCGGTCTCAGTCAAGGTCGTGTACCCGGCTTCGGCCAACGCGACCTCCGCCTTCTTGTTGTCATCGAAACGAAATACCAAAACGGCCTTCTCGCCCTTGTGGAAGGCAAACGCATAGCTGTACGTAATGTTCACGCCCGCCGCGTCAAGGACCGTCATCACATCCGCCATCCCGCCCGGACGATCCGGCACGCAAACGGCCACCACCTTGCTGACATTGACCACGTGCCCGCAGTCGGTCAGCACGTCCCGCGCCAGTTCATGGTCGTCCACAATCATGCGCACAATGCCGAAATCGCTCGTATCCGCAAGGCTGAGCGTCGCAATGTTGACGTTGACGTTCGCAAGATCGCGGCAAATCTGCGAAAGCTGCCCCGGCCGATTCTCAAGAAAGATGGATATCTGTCGGATTTGCATGGCCACTTCTCCTTATTGTTAGTTGAACAGGAACTCGACGACGTCGCCGTCCTTCATCTCGTATTCCTTACCTTCCGGACGCAACGCGCCAGCCGCACGCGCACCAGCAACGCCATTGTGCGCAATGTAGTCCTCATAAGCGATGACCTCGGCACGGATGAAGCCCTTCTCAAAGTCGGTGTGAATGACGCCAGCGCACTTCGGTGCCTTCCAGCCGCGATGGAACGTCCAGGCGCGCACCTCCTTCGGTCCGGCCGTGAAGTAGCTCGCAAGCCCCAGCGTATGGTAGGCGAGCTTGATTGTGCGGTCAAGCGAACTCTCGGTCAGACCGTAGCTCTGCAGGAACTCGGCCGCCTCCTCGGGCGTCAGTCCCGCCAGGTCAGCCTCCATCTGCGCACAGATGACGACCAGTTCACAGCCCTGCTTCGCCGCGTAGTCCTTCAGCGCGGCGACATGGGGGTTGCCCTCGCCCGTCACATTGTCATCCGCCACGTTCGCGCAGTAGATGACCTTCTTGTCGGTGAGGAAGTGAAGTTCGCGCAGAACCGGCAGAATCGCATCGCCCTCCTTGCGCGGGAATGAGCGCACGGGATTGCCCTCCTCAAGGTGCTTCAGAAGTGCCGCGCAGGCCTCCGCCTCAGGACGCATCGCCGGCTTCGCCTGCGCCTCCTTCTTGATGCGATCGTACCGCTTCTGCAGCTGCTCCATATCAGCCAAGATGAGTTCCGTCTCAATCACCTCGGCATCCCCCACGGGATCAATCGGCGCGGACTTGTTGCCGCCCTCCTGCACATGGATGATGTCGTCATTCTCAAAACAGCGCACAACATGCAGAATCGCGTCACATTCACGAATGTTCGCAAGGAACTTGTTCCCGAGGCCCTCACCCTTCGATGCGCCCTTCACGAGTCCGGCGATGTCGGTAAAGTCGACCGTCGCCCGGATAATCTGCTGGGGCGAGACGATCTTTGCCAAATTCTCAAGCCGGGCGTCATTCACCTCAACAACCGCCGTATTCGGTTCAATCGTGCAAAACGGATAGTTTTCGGCGGCCGCCTGCTGTTTTTTCGTCAGCGCATTGAAAAGCGTCGACTTACCGACATTTGGAAGACCGACAATACCGACTGCAAGACTCATCTCTATTTTCCTTCTATATCCTTATTTCCTCATATTATAGCATATTCCCCTCGACCCAATTGGGCCGTACTCGACGAGGGGATTGAGCCGTCTCTTCCGCCACGTGTCGAACCCGGACGATTTAACCGAAAACTAACACTCCCCTCATTCTGCGCTGACAGCAAAACCGCATACTGTGTACCGTCAAGAGAGAAATAGGAAAGAGAAAAGAAAAGTAAACAAAGAAAGAACAAGAAATGAAAACAAGAAAACGATACATCATCCCCCTCCTGGTGTGCGCCGCGTTCGCGGCCAACGCCAACTCGAACACCAACCTCGCCTTCAAGGCTGGGGTCGACCTGCGACTTCGGTACGACGGCACGGACAACCTGCCGACCTCCTCTCGCGGCGAATCGGAAGGCTCCGACTACGCCCGTGTTCGGATTCGCCCCTGGATGCTCGCCCAGTACGAGGACTTCGGCCTCTACCTGCGCATCGCCGACGAGTTCCGCTACTACCATCGTCCGGCCTCCAACTCCTCCAAGCAGCGTTGGCCGGACGTGCTGTTCATTGACAACCTCCACTTCACGGCGCGGAACCTCTGGGACGTGCTCGACCTGCGCGTCGGCCGTCAGGACATGGCCTTCGGCGCAAAGCGGATTATCTCGGACGGCACGGGCGGCGACGGCTCCCGCTCCGCCTACTTCGACGCGATTCGCCTGACCTGGCACGCGGACGCGAAGCGCAGCCTCGACGCCTTCGCACTCTACCAGAGCAAGAAGGACTGGATGCCAACGCTCGGCAAGGAGCACGCGAACGGAAAGGATCCCCAGGCCTACGACACCACGGGCTACTGGCAGGACGAGTTCGGTGCCGGCCTCTACTGGCAGGATCGGACGAGCGAGGACTTCGGCTATGATGCCTACTACGTGGCGAAGTCCGAGTTCCGCAACAGGAACTCCAAATACCGCCGCGAAGGCGGGCGGGCCGACACGCACACGATGGGTCTGCGCCTCCTGCCCCGTCTCAGCGACACGGTGAGCGGCGAAATCGAACTCGCCGGTCAGGTCGGCTCGCACAACCTTCTCGCGGGGCAGGCCTACGGCGGCCTCACGTATGCGCCCAAGCTCACCGGCAAGCCGAAGGTTACCGGCGCGTGCTGGATTCTTTCGGGCGACTCCGACGGCGAGCGCGGCGAACACGCCTGGCACGCCGTCTTCAACCGTGAGACGGGACTCGGCGAATCCATCGCCCCCATGTACACCAAGTACAACTACACGAACCTCGTCTACCCGCACCTCGCGTTCGCCTGCTCCATCGGTGACTTCTCGTCGGCCAAGTTCCAGATCGGCCCGATGTTCACCGCAGTCAAGGAGGACGATGCCGGGTCCTTCCGCGGCACTTACGCCCAGATTCGCTACGAAATCAAGCCCGACAAGCTCTTCGGTGTCGACCTTCTGCGCGGCGGAAAGATCGCCTGCCAGGGCGAATACTTCGGCAAGGGCGACTATTTCGGCAACGACTCCGACAATCCAGCCCTCTTCGGGCGCGTCGAGGTCGCCTGGAACTTCTAACGGAATCCTCACACAGCCAACATTAAATCCTGACAAACAAACCCCATACTATGGGGCATAACAACAAGACAAAAGAGAAAGAGAAGAAAAATGAAGAAGAACATCAAGTCAACACTCGTTGCGATCGGCACCGCCGCGCTCTCCGTTGCAGCCCTCGCGGCGGATCGGATTGAACTCAACGGCGCAGGCGGCAGCTTCCCCGCGCCCCTCTACCAGAAGTGGTGCTATACCTACACGCAGTCCGAACAGGGTGCGAAGGTCAACTACCAGTCCGTCGGCTCATCGGCGGGCATCAGCCAGATCAAGTCCGGCACAATCGACTTCGCCGGAACGGACGCGCCCCTTTCGGCGGAAGACTGCGAAAAGGCCGGCCTCGTCCAGTTCCACATGGTTTCGGGTGCCGTCGTCCCCGCCGTCAACCTGCCCGGCGTGGCGAACGGTGCCCTGGTTCTTGACGGTGAGACGCTTGCCGACATCTACCTCGGCAAGATTACGCGCTGGAACGACGCCCGTCTTGCCAAGCTGAATCCGACGCTCACCCTGCCCGACCTGAAGATTACGGTCGTGCACCGTGGCGACGGCTCCGGCACGACCCACATCTTCACGACCTACCTTTCGTCCGTTTCGGCCGAATGGAAGGCCCGCTACGGCGCGGCGACGCAGCTGAAGTGGCCGTGCGGCATCGCCGGACAGAAGAACCCCGGCGTCTGCAACAACGTCCGCCGAATCAAAGGCGCAATCGGCTACACCGAGTACACGTTCGCACTTGAGTCCAAGCTGTCCGTCGCACGCCTTGCCGTCAACGGCCGCACGACGGAGGCGTCCGCCGACGAATGGCCCATCCTCGGCAAGACCTACATCCTGACGCGCAAGGACGCGTCCGCCGAGAAGAAGGCCGCGCTTCAGGCCTACTTCGACTGGTGCTTCGCCCACGGCGGCGAAACGGCCCGCCAGCTGCACTACATCCCTGTCGCGAAGTAAGCAAATCCACGGTTAAAGACGTGAAGATTTCAACGGATACGGTATTCAGGTCCCTCTGCCTTGCGGGCGTTTCCGCAGGGCTTCTGACCTCCATCGTCCTCATCGGCGAACTCGGTTTCGCCTCGGCGGACATCTGGAAGGCGGAGGGCCTGAAGTTCCTCTTTACCTCCGACTGGGACCCCGCATCGGGCACATTCGGGGCGGCCGGGGCCATCGTCGGCACCTTGGCGACGACGGCCCTCGCCCTCCTAATCGCCGTGCCGCTCGCCTTTGCCGCCGCGCTCTTCGTCAATGACGCACCCCCGTGGGCCAAGGGTCCCCTCGCCCACGCGCTTGACCTGCTCGCGGCGATTCCCAGCGTCATCTACGGGATGTGGGGACTCTTCGTCCTCTGCCCGCACCTTCAGGAGCTCCTCGCCGCCTGCGGATTCGAGACGACCGGCTTCGGCCTCCTCGCTTCGGCTCTCGTACTCGCCCTGATGGTTCTCCCCTACATTTCAGCCGTCATGCGCGATGTGCTGGCCCAGGCCCCCGTGGCCCTCGCCGAGTCGGCGCTCGGTGTCGGTTGCACACGTTGGGAGGCCGTCTGGCACGTCATCGTCCGCGCCCAGCGGCGCGGCCTCATCGGCGGCATCCTCATCGGGCTCGGCCGCGCCCTCGGCGAAACCATGGCCGTGCTCTTCGTCTGCGGCGGCGTAAACGCCATCCCGACGGGACTCTTCGACGGGTGCACCACCATCGCCGCGACCCTCGCCAACGACTTCGCCGAGGCGGACGGCCTGCACCGCAGTGCCCTCTTCGGACTCGGTGCCATCCTGCTCGTCCTCGAACTCATCATCCAGGTCGCCACCCAGCGGCTCATTCGAGAAAGGAAATAGGCCTTACCATGCAACTACGACCCCCGACATTTCGCAAGGCGACGGATGCGCTCATGCGCCTCTTTGCCGCGTTCGCCACGCTCCTCGCCCTCGTTCTGATGGCGTGGATCCTGTGGACCATCGTCCGCGAAGGGGCACCCGCCCTCTCGTTTGACCTGCTGACCCACGCCTCCAAGCCCTACGGCGAAGTGGCGGGCGGCATCGCGAACGCCCTTCTCGGCACGCTGATCATCACGGGCGGCGCGGCAGTTCTCGCCATCCCTCCGGCCCTCGCCGCCGGCATCTGGCTCGCCGAATTCGGGCGGACGGGACGCTTCGCTTCCGCCGCACGCTTCACCGTGAACGTGATGATGGGCATTCCCAGCGTCATCGTCGGACTCTTCGTCTACGGCCTGCTCGTCGCCACGACCGGGCACTTCTCCGGCTTCGCCGGTTCCGTGGCCCTCGCCATCCTGATGTTCCCGGTCGTCGTTCGGACGACCGAGGACCAGCTGACGGGCGTTCCCGACACCTTGCGCGAATCGGGGCTCGCCCTCGGCGCGACGCGCACCCGCACCACGCTGGGCATCATCTGCCGCGCCGCACGAAGCGGCATGCTGACGGGCATCCTTCTCGCCGTCGCCCGCGTCTCGGGCGAGACGGCCCCGCTGCTCTTCACCGCCCTCTTCGCCGACACCTGGCCCACGAACTACTTCACCGGCCCGACACCCTCCGCACCCGTCCTCATCACCAACTACACGATGGACTCCCCCTTCGAGGAGATGCACCGCATCGGCTGGGGCGCGGCACTTGTCGTCGCCAGCGCCATCCTGCTGCTGAACGTCGGCATCCGTGCGCTCGCCCTGCGCACGCGCAAGGGCAGCAAAACCTAATCAACTGAAGGATATTTCAATGGAAAAACAAATCTACGAGACACCACCACCGCCCAAGAAGTTCAAGATCATCACCCGTGGACTGAACTTCTTCTACGGCGACCACCAGGCACTCTTCGACAACGACCTCGCCATCGAAGCCAATCGAATTACCGCCGTCATCGGCCCGTCGGGCTGCGGCAAATCCACGCACCTGCGCATCTACAACCGCATCTACGAACTCCATCGCGGACAACGCGCCGAGGGAGAGGTCCTTCTCGACGGAAAGAACATCCTCGACCCGGATGTCGACCTGCTCGCCCTGCGCCGCCGCGTCGGCATGATCTTCCAGAAGCCAACGCCCTTCCCCATGAGCGTCTTCGACAACGTCGCCTATCCCCTGCGCCTTCACTTCAAGATGAGCCGCGGCGAAATCCGCACCCGTGTGGAGGAAGCCCTGCGGGGCGCGGCACTTTGGGACGAGGTCAAGGACAAGCTCAATGCCCCCGGAACCGCCCTCTCGGGCGGACAGCAGCAGCGGCTCTGCATCGCCCGCGCCATCGCCGCCGAACCGGAAGTCCTCCTCATGGACGAACCGACGAGTGCCATCGACCCCGTCGGCACGCTCAAGATTGAGGAACTCATGGACCACCTCCGGCGGCGCTTCACCATCGTCATCGTCACCCACAATATGCAGCAGGCCTCGCGCATTTCGGATACGACCGCCTTCTTCTACAAGGGGCGCATCGTCGAGGTCGGCCCGACAAAGGAAATCTTCACCAATCCACGCAACAAGCAAACGGAGGACTACGTCTCCGGGAGGTTCGGCTAATATGACAATGAAAGTCCACTTTGAAAAAGCCCTCGCGGCACTTGAACAGCTGATTGAGGAAAACGCCATCCGCAGCGAGACGGCCGTCAAGTCCGCCGTCCGCGCCATGGAACAGGACGATCCGGCGCTCGCCGAGACCGTCGTCCTCGGCGACACGGCGATTGACCTCGCCGAAAATGTCATCGAGGAACGCTGCCTCGACATTCTTGCGCTCTACCAGCCCGTGGCGACGGACCTGCGGCGCGTCATCACCATCCTCAAGGCGAACGGCGAAATCGAGCGGGCGGGCGATCTCGCCGTCAACATTGCCGACCGCGTCGGCGATTCGCGGCACTTCAAGGTCCGCGAACGCTGGGACTTCGCCGCCATGGGCCGCCTCGCCACGCAGATGTTCTCCAGTGCCCTCCGCTCGCTCGCCAAGGGGGACGCCGCGTCCGCCCGCGACATCATCGCGGCGGATGACGAACTGGACTCCATCCATCGGCAGAGCTATGCCCGCGCCACGGCCGGTATCCTTGCAACACCGTCCGAAGCCGGCTACTATCTCAACGCCCTCACCGTTTCGCGCTGCCTTGAACGCCTTGGCGACATCGCCACGAACATCGCCGAGGACGTCATCTACCTCGAAACGGCCGAGATCGTGCGCCACGAGCCGCCGCCGCGGAAGTAGCGGTCCTTTGGCCGACCCCACCCATGGATGGCGCGGCGGGCCTCCTTTCGCCGCGCACGGGGCGGGCAGGAGACCGTGCGCAAATTTTATTTTCCGCGCATTCCGTGCGTCTTTCTGACGTTTTCGCGAACATTCCCATCCGCCGCCCGTTCTCGCGGTTGACAGGCGCGAGGGGGATTCTGTATACTTTGCGGTGTTGACCCTACTAAGGTTCTTTTGAGAGGGGGTTGACGCCTGAGGGCTCTGCGGGTTTTTAGATTGGCCCCACCGCGAGAGTCGCCGCCTCCTGTGAGGGGTTGGCAAGGGTTCCGAGGGGTTGTGTCCGGTGCGGGCATCTGCCGCGCCGTTATATTCACCGATGGGCTGGCTTGCAGTCGGTAGAGTCGTATGGCAATTAGAACCTTAAAGAAAGGAATTTAAGCATGAATAGTAATGAAGCAACGAAGGCTGAAATGGCCTACAGGGTTATGGTACGCAAGGATCCGCAGACGGGAAAACTCATCAACTGCCCGGCTGTCGTGAACGGTCGGAAGGTGACGGTGGAGAAGCTGCTGGATGAGGTGGCCAGCAACGGACATGGGATCGGCAAGGTCTCGGCACTCAAGGGGGCCTACTTTGCGCTGATGTCCGTCATCAGGGACCATCTCCTGGCCGGTGACACCGTGGTCCTGGATGACTTCGCCCGCATCCACTGCACAATCCGCGGCACGGTTGACTCGACTGGGGTTCTCGCTGAGGGGAGGAACGAGGTCCACACGGCCGTCCATCCCATGAAGGCATTCCAGTTCAAGCTCGACAACTTCACCTGGAGGAACGCCTCCACGACGGTGGGGAGTGTCCGCATGACCTCCATCACCGCCTGTGGAGCTGGCACTGCAGTTGGAAGCATCCAAAAGGGGAAGGACATCCGAATCGTTGGCCGGAACCTTGACAAGTTGACGAGCGTAACCCTTACGTGGACGTCGGAGGAGGGGGAGAGTTCGGTGACGGTGTCGCCAAGCGAGACTGAATCACTGACCCTGCGCCTCTCCTGGCCGGCGGCACTGGACGAGGTTGCGGACGGTACAGTTGTGACATTCACGGCCACTGCCGGCGAGGGCGCGTCCCTCCAGGTGGTCAGCCGCACGGCGACGCTGGTGGGGGCGTAATCCCCCCGCGGCGGATGAAACTGCCGCAGGACCGACTGGGATTCCCTCCCGGTCGGTCCTTTTTTTGTGCCGGAGCGCGGCAAATTGATGCGCATCAACGCCCCTCGGAGATGCGCATCATTTTTTGAAATCATGCGCATCATTCGATTTCGGTGATGCGCATCGTTTGACGAAATGATGCGCATGACCCGATTCCAGTGATGCGCACGATTTGGCGAAATGATGCGCATCATTTTTCCCGGAGATGCGCATGACTTGTCGCATGGCGGGGAAAAGTGCCGCGCCGCCACCTTTTAGGACTCGATTCTCACCCCTGTCGCCGCCCCATTCGACCACACACTTTTGCCGCGCCCGACGGCCTGGCCTCGCCCTTGCAACGGCTCGGGAAATAGTGTATAATTTCGTCCGTCTAACAGTGACTGTGCAATCTAATCACGGGTTGTACATAAAAGGGCAAAAAGACCATGAAATTCGAACAATGGAACGGTTTTGAAGGCGGCCGTTGGGAATCGGAAATTGATATTCCCGAATTCATCCGCCTGAACTATACTCCTTATGACGGCGACGCGAAGTTCCTCGCTGGTCCGACTGAGGCGACTGACAAACTTTGGGGTGAACTGCAGAAACTCCAGAAAGAGGAGCACGCCAAGGGCGGCGTCCTCGATATGGATACCGACATCGTCTCGGGCATCACCTCCCATAAGCCTGGCTACCTTGACAAGGACCTTGAGAAGGTCGTCGGTCTCCAGACCGACAAACCTCTCAAGCGCGCTTTCATGCCCTTCGGCGGCATCAAGATGGCTGAGGAAGCCTGCGCGCAGTACGGCTACAAGCCGAATGCCGAACTCCACAAAATCTTCACTGAATACCATAAGACCCACAACCAGGGCGTGTTCGATGCCTACACCCCGGAGATTCGTGCGGCCCGCAAGGCCCACATCATCACCGGCCTGCCCGACACCTATGGTCGTGGCCGCATCGTCGGCGACTACCGCCGCGTGGCCCTCTATGGCATTGACTACATCATCGCCTCGAAGAAGGACGACTTCGCGAACATCGGCGATGGCACGATGACCGACGACGTCATTCGCCTGCGCGAGGAAGTCGCCGACCAGATCAAGGCCCTCAACCAGATGAAGGTCATGGCCGCCTCCTACGGCTTCGACATCTCGAAGCCCGCGACAAACGCGAAGGAAGCGTTCCAGTGGCTCTACTTCGGCTACCTCGCCGCGATCAAGACACAGAACGGCGCCGCGATGTCCGTCGGTCGTATCTCGACCTTCCTCGACATCTACATCGAGCGCGACCTCAAGAACGGCACGCTTACCGAGCAGGAGGCGCAGGAGCTCGTCGACCACATGGTCATGAAGTTCCGCATGGTCAAGTTCGCCCGTATCGAGAGCTACAACCAGCTCTTCTCGGGTGACCCCGTCTGGGCGACGCTTGAAGTCGCCGGTATGGGCGTTGACGGCCGTTCGATGGTCACGAAGAACGACTTCCGCTTCCTCCACACGCTGGAGAACATGGGTCCCTCCCCGGAGCCGAACCTCACGGTTCTCTACACGCGCCGTCTGCCGAAGGCGTTCCGCAAGTACGCGGCGTACATCTCGGTCAAGACCTCGTCGATTCAGTACGAGAACGACGACGTGATGCGTCCGATTTGGGGCGACGACTACTCGATCTGCTGCTGCGTCTCGGCGACGCAGACCGGCAAGGAGATGCAGTTCTTCGGTGCCCGCGCCAACCTCGCCAAGGCCCTCCTCTACGCCATCAACGGCGGCAAGGACGAAGGCGATGGCCTCACGCCGTACGTGCAGGTCGGTCCTGAGATTCCCGTCTACACGGGCGAGTACCTGGACTACAAGCAGGTCATGCACAACTACGACATCATGCTCGACTGGCTCGCCGGTCTCTATGTCAACGTGCTGAACCTCATCCACTACATGCACGACAAGTACTACTACGAGGCGGCCGAACTCGCGCTCATCGACACCGACGTGCGCCGTACGTTCGCCACGGGTATCGCGGGCTTCTCGCACTGCGTTGACTCGATCTCGGCGATGAAGTACGCGAAGGTCAAGGTCATCCGCGACGAAAAGGGTCTCGCCCGCAGCTTCCAGGTTGAAGGCGATTTCCCGAAGTACGGCAACGACGACGACCGCGCCGACCAGATTGGCGTTGAGCTGCTCAGGACCTTCATCAAGAAGATCAAGCGCCACCACACCTACCGGAACGCGGAGCCGACGACCTCGATCCTCACGATCACGTCGAACGTCGTGTACGGCAAGGCCACGGGTGCCCTTCCTGACGGCCGTCCGGCCAAGACCCCGTTCGCTCCGGGTGCGAACCCGTCCTACGGTGCCGAGCAGAATGGCCTCGTCGCCTCGCTCAACTCGGTCGCGAAGATCCCGTACAAGCACGCCCTCGACGGCATCTCGAACACGCAGACCATGAACCCGGGCGCCCTCGGCGCAACGGACGACGAGCGTGCCGAGAACCTCGTGACGGTCATGGACGGCTACTTCGCCAAGGGTGCACACCACCTGAACGTGAACGTGTTCGGCGTTGAGAAACTGCGTGACTGCCAGGCGCATCCGGAGAAGCCGGAATACGCCCAGTTCACGATTCGTGTCTCGGGCTACGCCGTCAAGTTCATCAACTTGACCAAGGAACAGCAGGACGACGTGATTGCGCGTACCTGCCACGATCGCCTGTAAGCGATGACGAAAGGAATCATTCATTCCTACGAGACGTTCGGGGCCGCTGACGGCCCCGGCGTTCGTTTTATTGTCTTCCTGCATGGTTGCCCCTTCCGTTGCGCCTACTGCCACAATCCCGACACCTGGGCCGGGCAGCAGGTCACCGAAGCCACGGCAGACGAGGTGTTCGCCCGGGCAATCCGCTATCGGGAATACTGGGGCGACAAGGGCGGCGTAACCGTCTCGGGCGGCGAGCCGCTCCTCCAACCCGCCTTCACGACCGAATTCTTCGAGAAAGTGAAGGCGGCGGGGGCGACGACCTGCGTTGACACGGCGGCTGGCCCATTCACCCGCGAGGGTGAGCGGGGCGCGGCATTTGCCCGCCTTTTCGCCGCGACCGACACGGTGCTCCTCGACATCAAGCACATTGATGACGCGAAGCATCGCGAACTGACCGGTGCATCCAACGCAAGCGTCCTCGACTGCGCCCGCTATCTCAACGAGATTGGCAAGACCGTCTGGTTGCGCCATGTGCTCGTCCCTGGGATTACGGACGACCCGTCGGCCCTTCAGCGGCTGGCGGACTTCGTGAACCCGATGAAGAACATCGTGCGCGTTGACGTGCTGCCCTATCACACGCTTGGCGTGGCGAAATGGCACGCACTGAAGATTCCCTATCGGCTTGAGAACGTCAAGCCGCCGACGGCGGAATCGCTTGCACGGGCCAAGGCCTACTTCACGAACGCCCGATAGCCCACTCCCTCAGGGGACAACAAAAGGCGAAGACCACTTAGGCGGTCTTCGCCTTTTTCCGTTTACCTCAAATATGGTAAAATATCGCCATGACAATCAAGGACATACCCGCCGTCGACCGCGCCCTCAAGAAGGAGTTCACCGCACACGCCTCCCCCATCATCGAACTCATCGAGGCACAGACGCACGACCCCTTCTGCGTTCTCGTCGGGACGATTCTCTCCGCCCGCACAAAGGACCAGTGCACGGCCGGAGCCGTTCGGCGGCTCTTCGCCACGGCAAAGGGAACGACCTTCGGCCCCAGCGACCTGGAACGGCTGGAAGAAACCGAGATTGAACGACTCATCTATCCCGTTGGATTCTACCACGACAAGGCGCGGCACTTGAAGGCCCTGCCCGACGTTCTCAGGGAGAAGTTTAACGGCATCCTGCCGAAAACCGTGGAGGAACTCTGCGAACTGCCGGGTGTCGGACGCAAGACCGCCAACCTGACTGTCGCCGTCGGCTTCGACCTCCCGGCCATCTGCGTGGATGTCCATGTCCATCGCATCTGCAACCGTCTCGGTCTCATCAAGACGAAAACCCCGCTTGAGACGGAGATGACGCTCCGCAAGATTCTGCCCGTCAAGTACTGGAAGACCTGGAATTCGCACCTCGTCTCGTTCGGGCAGACGCGCTGCGCCCCTCTCCGCCCGAAGTGTGACGGCTGCCCGATTGCCCGCTTCTGTCCGCAGTTCAACCCAACGGGGAAACGCTGATTACCGCTTGTTGGCCCGACGCTTAAAGAGGGCGCGAACGCCATCGATGTAGGGACGGTCGGTCGAGACGGCCAAGGTGTCGATACCCGTCCGCAGGAAGAACTTCCGCAATTCGCCTTCCTCTTCCGCCGCCTTTTCCGCAAAGGCGCGGCGGACGGAAGCACTGGACGTATCCACCAACGAGAGTGCCCCTGTCTCAGGATCTTCCAGTTCAACGAGACCGACATCCGGCAAGTTCCGTTCGGCCGGGTCGCTCACCGGCACGCAGATGACGTCATGGTGCCTCGCCGTCGCCCGAAGAAGTTGCTCATAGGAGGCTGAGGGTGCCAAGAAATCGCTGACGAGAAAGACGACGGCGCGGCGCTTCTGAACGCTGTTCAGGAACTTGAGGGCGGACGCAAGGTCCGTACCACCCTCAGCCCCTTCCTCGGCGGCCAGGACCTCCCGAACAAGTCGCATCACGCTGTCGCGCCCCTTGCGCGGCGGAATGTACGAGACAATCCGATCCGAGAAGAGCACAAGCCCAATCTTATCCTGGTTGCGAATGGCCGTCAGGGCCAGCAGGGCCGTCACTTCCGCCGCGAGTTCCATCTTCGAACGCGAAGCCGAACCATAGCCTTGCGAGCCCGAGACATCCACCAGAAAGAGGACGGTCAGTTCGCGTTCCTCCGAATACCGCTTGATGTAGGGAATCCCCGTTCGGGCCGTCACATTCCAGTCGATGGCGCGCACGTCATCCCCGACCTCATACGGACGAACCTCATCGAACTCAACACCCTGCCCCTTGAAGGTCGAGTGGTAGTCGCCGGAGAGCTGGTCGTCAATCAGTCGGTTGGTGAGGATTCGTATCTTCCCCACCTTCGCCATCAGGTCTTTGACGTCTGTCGCCATTACGGAACGGGAACCTCGTTGAGAATCTTGTCGATGATCTTGTCGCTCGTGATGTTCTCGGCCTCAGCCTCGTAGGTCAGGAGGATGCGGTGGCGCAGGACATCATGGACGACTTCCTTCACGTCCTGCGGTGTCGCATAGGCGCGTCCGTGCAGGAGGGCGTTGCCCCTCGCGGCAAGATTGAGCGACAGCGTGGCACGGGGACTCGCGCCATTCTGCACGTACTCGTTCGTCTCCCGCGTCTTGAAGACGATGTCGAGGATGTAGTCGCCGACCTTTTCGTCGCAGTAAACCTCCTTCAGCGTCTCGCGCAAGTTGGCAATGTCCTCGGGCGTACAGACCGTCTTCGCCTCAGGCGCAACAGCATTGCCCGCGAAGCGCTGCATGATGCGCCGCTCGTCCGCCCGCGAAGGCGTCTCGACCAGACACTTGAACATGAAGCGGTCGACCTGAGCCTCCGGCAACGGATACGTCCCCTCCTGCTCAATCGGATTCTGCGTGGCGAGGACAAGGAAAGGCTCCGGCAGGCAGTACGTCTCGTCACCAATCGTCACCTGCCGCTCCTGCATCGACTCAAGCAGCGCGGACTGAACCTTCGCCGGCGCACGGTTGATTTCATCCGCCAACAGCAGATTCGTGAAGACCGGGCCTTTCTTCGGCGTGAACTCCCCCGTCTTCGGCGAATAGACGAGCGTACCAACGACATCCGCCGGCAACAGGTCCGGCGTAAACGAGATGCGCTTGAAGCCAAGCCCCAGCGTCTTCGCCAGCGTGTTGACCGACAGCGTCTTCGCCAACCCCGGCACACCCTCCAACAGGATATGCCCGCCCGTCGCAAGGGCGAGAATCAGTCGGTCGATGAGTTTCTCCTGCCCGACGATGACACGGGCGACCTCTTCGCGAATGCGCTCGACGAGTTCACCCTGCGCGGCAATTCGGTTTGTGGCTTCCCTGAGATCCATGTTCAGTTGTCTCCTTTCATCAGTTGGCGGACGATATCCTTGACATCGTGCCATTTTACCATATTTAGACGCTTGATGGTCGCTGAAATCTGAAATCTTTTCATGTCCGACGCGGCATCCCCTTCCGCCGGCAATTCGCCGCGAACGCGGCGAAGATGGTCGCCCCAGAGATTGCGGACGAACTCCTGGAGGATGTCCGTCGGACTCTGTGCGCTGGCATCCGTGCGCCCGACACGCGACACGATGCGCTCGAACCACTTCCGTTCCTGTCCATCGAGATTCGCGGCAAAGGCCGAAATCGCATCCGTATCGCTCATCAGTTCCACATTCCACGCCTCGACGAAGGCGCGGGTGAACGCGTGGGTGAGCACAAGCGCAGGCAGGAACGCACCGACCATCTCGCCCAACTTCGGATTGCGCTCGTTTGCGAGCAAGAACTCCATAAGGGCAATCTCACGCTCCGGCGGCGGCTCGGCCTCGTGGGCGTTCATCCCCGTCATCGGCTCGTCAGGGAACGGCTCGTCCATCGCCTCCATTTCATCCGGCTCACCATCCAGGTTGTCGAACGCCTCCTCCACCGCGTCCGGGCGAACGGGCGTCGGCGAAAGTGCCGCGTGCGCAACCGAAGGGACGACAGGACCTTCCCTCTTCACGCGCTCCAGTTCCTCGGTCAGTGCCACCGTCGGTAGACCGAGCAGATGCGCCGCCTCATCGGCCATGCTGGCCCGAAGGATGGCACTCGGGCACGCGGACAGGGTTGTAAGAACCGCCCGTGAAATGCGGGCCACCGCGTCAATCGACTTCGGATCGCGCTCCTTCGCCTCCTCAACGCGGCACTGGAAACTCACGATGGACTCGGCATGGTCCAACAGTTCCTGGAAGGCCGCCGCGCCCTTCGTGCGAAGGAATGAGTCGGGATCGTTCCCGCCGGGGAGGGAGACCACGCGTACGGGCATCTCCTCCGCCAGCAACAGCCCCGCCGTACGAATCGTCGCCTTGTGCCCCGCCGCGTCGTCATCAAAGACGAGCACAACCGCATCCGCCACACGCTTCAGCATCCGGGCGTGCTGCTCGGTGAAAGCCGTCCCCTGGCTCGCCACCGCCACGGGAAATCCGCAGATGTGCAGGCGGATGGTGTCAATCTGCCCTTCGCAGACGATGGCCTCGCGATGCGGGGCCTTGGCAATGTTCCCTGCCGCACGGTCAAAGCCGAACAGCACGTTCGATTTCTTGAAGATCACCGTCTCGGGCGAATTGACATACTTGCCCGAATTCTTCTTCTCGACAATCTGCCGCCCCGAAAACGCCACGACGCGCCCCTGCCGGTCACGCACCGTAAACATGAGACGCCCGCCGAAACGATGGTAGCCGCGATCCCCAGGCCGTCCGTCGGACGGCTTGATGACGCCCGCCTCGGCGAGCTCTTCCGCCGAATAGCCGTACTTCTCGCCCCAGGTGAGAATGGTCGAAATCCCCATCGGCGCATAGCCAATCAGAAAATCCTCCTGAACCTTCGCGTCCAACTCGCGCTTTTCGAGATAGGCCCGCGCCGGCGCGGCCTCCCTCATCTTCAGAAGGCAACGATGATAGAACTGGGCGAGTTCCGCCATCAGGGCGAAAAGCCGCGTGCGCTTGCCGGCCTGCGGATCTTCCCGCGTCTCAAGCTTGACCCCGCACTGGTCGGCGAGTTTCTTCACCGCCTCCATGAATGTCAGCCCCTCCTGCTTCATGACGAACTTGAAGGCATCGCCCGACTCGCCGCATCCGAAGCAGTGATAGAAGCCCTTGGCCGTATTGATGTTGAAACTCGGCGTCTTCTCGTTATGGAACGGACAGCACGCCTTGACGCTCGCCCCCACGTGCTTCACCTGAATGCCATACGACGAGATAAGGTCCGCGAGATCAATCCTCGACCTTATCTCCTCTATGACGCTCTCTGTTATCCGTTCCATTGACCGCATATTATACCACATCCACGCTTCCATTCAACGGATGCCGCGGTGCTGTCGGAGTGAATGTTGGAGGCAATTCCACTATGGGAATAAGAAAAAAGGCGCGGCAGTTTTGCCGCGCCCCTTTTGCTCTGTCGTCAACCTAACCTTACGCCTTCGCGTCCAGTTCGGCCATCGCCGCCTTGCGGCTGAGCTTCACGCGCCCGCGCTCATCAACGTCGAGGCACTTGACCATCATCTTGTCGCCGACCTTGCAGACGGAATCGACGCTCGGAACACGCTTGTCGCTGAGTTCGGAGATGTGGCAGAGACCGTCCAGGCCAGGGAGAATCTCGACGAATGCGCCGAAATCCTTAATGCCCGTCACGGTGCCCTCGTAGATCTTGCCGGGTTCGGCGACCGCGCTCACCGCGCCAACCGCCTTCTTCGCCGCTTCCATCGACTCAAGGCTGGTCGCGAAAATCGAGACCTTGCCATCATCGTCAATGTCAATCTGCGCACCCGTGGTCTCGACGATGCCGCGAATGTTCGAACCGCCAGGCCCGATCAGCGCACCAATCTTATCGACCGGAATCTGCATCTCCTCAATCCGCGGCGCATACTTGTTGAGCTGCGCACGAGGAGCGGGAATGACGCTTTCCATGAAGTCGATGATCTTCAGGCGGGCGTCGTGGGCGGCCTTGACCGCACCCTCGACAAGATCCCACGTCAGGCCGCGAAGCTTCAGGTCGACCTGGAAGCCCGTGATGCCCTTGCGCGTACCGCCGACCTTGAAGTCCATATCGCCGCAGTGGTCCTCGGCACCGAGAATATCGGTCACAAGCACCTTCTGGCTCTGGTCTTCGTTCGTGAAGAGGCCAATCGAGATACCGGCAACCGTCCGCTTGAGCGGAACGCCCGCATCCATGAGCGCCAGGCAGCCGTTGCAAATCGAGGCCATCGACGACGAGCCGTTCGACCCCATGATCTCGGAGACCACGCGAATCGAGTACGGGAAATCATCGGGGAGAACCTCCGCAATCGAACGCTCCGCGAGGGCACCATGGCCGATTTCGCGGCGACCGGTCGAACCGAGACGACCGACTTCGCCCGTGCAGTACGGCGGGAAGTTGTAGTGGAGCATGAACCGCTTGGACGGATCGCCGCCCGTCACCGAGTCGAGTTCCTGCGCGTCCTTCTTCGTGCCGAGCGTCACCGTCGCGAACGACTGGGTCTCACCACGCGAGAAGATTGCCGAACCGTGCAGACGCGGCAGAACGCCAACCTGCGCCGAAAGCGGACGAATCTCATGCTGAGCACGACCGTCGATGCGCTTGCCGTAGACGAGCACGTTCTTACGAACGGTCTCAATCTCAAGCGCGTCAAAGAGGTGCACAAAGCCAACCGCATCAACCTCGGGCCACTTCTCGGCGACCTTCTTGAGAAGATCCTCCTTGATGGCCGAGACCTTGCCCTGGCGCTCAAGCTTGCCCTTGATCAGCAGGGCCGCCGCGAGGGCCTCGCCGCCCTCCTTGCGCATGAAGTTCATCTTGTCAGCGGGCTGAGGAACGTCGGCAATGACCTTGTCAGGCTTGCCGAGCGCACGGCGCATCTCAATCTGGAGGTCGATAATCTTCTCGACTTCCTCATGGGCGCGCTTGAGCGCGGCAATGAAGTCCTCATCGCTAATCTCGGAAGCCGAACCTTCCATCATGAGGAACTTGCCACGAATGCCGGCGTAGAGGAGGTCAATGTCGCTCTTCGCCTTCTGCTCGTGGGTCGGGTTGATGACCCACTGGCCGTCGATGCGGCCAATGCGCACGCACCCAATCGGGCCCATGAAGGGAATCTCGCTGATGTGGAGCGCCGCCGAAGCCGCGTTCACCGCCAGGAAGTCCGCCTCGCGCGTCCCATCGCACTGGATGAGCGTCGAGTTCACCTGAACGTCGTTGTAGTACCCGTCGGGGAAGAGCGGACGAATCGGACGGTCGCACATACGCGCCGTGAGGATTTCCTTGCTCGTCGGACGGGCCTCGCGCTTGAAGAAGCCACCCGGGAACTTGCCGGCGGCGTAGAACTTCTCGCGATACTCGCACTGCAGCGGGAAGAAGTCAATCCCTTCCCGCGGCGTATCGGTATTCGTCACCGCCGTGAAGACGGTGTTGTCACCGTAACTCACGGTGACGGCCCCGGCGGCCTGCTGCGCCAGGAGCCCGGTCTCAATCACGAGGTCCGTCCCCGCAATGTTGACCCTGAACTGCTTTGTGTTTTCCATTACTTTTGTTTCTGTTTGTAAATCGCTTAGCGGCGGATGCCGAGCTTCTTGATGAGCTCGCGGTAGCCGGCCTCGTTCTCGCGCTTGAAGTAGTCCAGCAGATTGCGGCGGTTCTGAACCTTGCGGAGCAGGCCGTAGCGGCTGGAATGGTCCTTCTTGTTCGCCTTCAGGTGCGCCGTCAGCTTCTCAATCTCCTTCGTGAGAAGAGCGATCTGCACTTCGCTCGAACCGGTATCACGGTCGTGACGCTGGAATTCGTTCTTGATGGCGGCCTTATCGATGTTCATTTCTATCTTTTCTTTCTTCTTGATTCTGCAAACCGGGAAGCCGCCCCCACCGTTCGGCCCTTCACCCGAAGGCACCGACCATCCGCAGAAATGCGGATACCCACGGCAGGGATAACCTCCTAAGACAGTCGCAGGACGGCGGATAATATACCAAATTGGCGGCAAAAGCGCAAGTGGCCGCCCTCTCCTGGATTATCCCCAGTTTTGAAAATGGCTGTCGAGCCCCCGGAGAGCCGTTCGCGGTTTTCGCGGCTTCAGGGGGCTTCTGCGTCCGCCCGGACGTCCCCGGAGGCGGGCTATCCGGTCAGCAGCTCGAACTCCATCTGCA
>JBNMKZ010000028.1:0-27274 GCA_050874585.1 Verrucomicrobiota bacterium
AAACATACCCGCCGACAGGTTGCAAACAGCCTTCGGCTGTTCACAACCTGATCGACGGCTCTGTTCACAACGCTTTTCACCTCAAAAATACCTTTCCCCAGCTAAATCAGACCCACACTTATGCCCGAAGCCTCAAAATAATCGAAAGATGCGGAAAAGCCATGAGGTGAATCGTGGTATAATAGCGTGCGTATGGCGACGATACTTCACGTGGATATGGATGCCTTCTTCGCATCCGTTGAACTTCTCCACCACCCCGAGTGGCGGGGAAAGCCACTGATTGTCGGATCCGGACCGCACGAGCGCGGCGTCGTCTCAACCTGCTCCTACGAAGCGCGGCGCTTTGGCATCCATTCCGCGATGCCCTCCCGAACGGCCTACGAACGCTGCCCCCAGGCAATCTTCACGCCGCCACACATGGAACTCTACCGAGAGGTTTCCGCTCGCGTCTTTGAGATTTTCGGTCACTACTCCCCTTTCGTCGAGGGCGTTTCAATCGACGAGGCCTTTCTCGACATTACCGGGACGACCCACATCTATGGGAACGACCTCGTCCGCTTCGGCGAAGCCCTCCGACGCGAAGTCCACGAGACCTGCGGTGTGACCTGTTCGGTCGGCATCGCTCCCAATCGTCTGCTGGCAAAAATCGGCTCCGAACAGAACAAGCCGGACGGGTTGACCATCATGCCCTTTGAACGTCAGGCCATCCTTGAATTCCTTGCCCCCAAACCCGTCGGCATTCTCTGGGGTGTCGGCGAAAAGACGCGCGACATCCTCAAGTGCCACGGTCTCATGACGTGTGGCGACATCCAGCGAGAACCCCTCGCACGACTACGGGCGACGTTCCACTCCGAAGAATTGGCTCGCACCCTCATCCGTCACGCCTGCGGCATTGATGACTCCGTCGTTGCCTACGACCCCGTGCCTGACCAGTCCGTCTCTCGCGAATACACCTTCGCGGAAGACGAACACAACCGCGAAGTCGTGCGACAGCAGCTCCTGAAACTCGTCAACGAAGTGGGCTTCCGCTTTCGCCGCGAAAAGCGATGGGCACGGACGGCACGTCTCAAGCTCCGCGATGCAGATTTCCAGACACAGACGCGGCAAATGTCCTTTGACGCACCCGCACGGGATGACATGTCCTTCCGCAAGGCTGCCCTCACCCTCTTTGATCGAATGTGGCCCCCGTGCGCGGGGAATCGGCACCTGACGATTCGACTGATCGGATTCGGTGTCACCAACATCCAGACTTCGCCCGAGCAGGAGCCGACACTCTCACTCTTCGCCTTCCCGGAGGATACCATCCGCGACAAGAACGAGCGCCTGTCGGATGCGCTTGATGCACTCCACGCCCGAGGACTGTCGACGAACCTCGGGGCGGAGGTGTAGCCCACTACTTCACTTTCACGCGCCGAACACTCAGCGTCCGACTGCTCCGCGAGGTCGCCAGACGATTCCAATCCTTCAGCAGCTGGAAGTAGGTTGCATCCAGCATGTCCGCCTTGCGACGATTGACCGTCCGACGAACCGTGACAACAAGCCGCCCCGACGAGTCCAGTTCCGTCTTAACCGTACTCTCACACCAAGTGGACGCGTCCAACGGGCTCCTGAAACAAAACTCGTCCGGCAGGTGCTCGACTTCGGTGTAGCCCTCCGGGAAGATGACTCGAACTTCCGTCTCGGACTCGTCGGTCGCTGAAATGCCGAGCGGCGTCTCGCGCACCGAGCCCGTCAGTGGAAAGAGTGCTTCCGCGAGCGAATGAATCGAGAGTGAAATCGTATCGCCCTCCACCGTCGCATAGTTCGGCACAAAGCAGGAGAATGCCAGTTCGGCTGGATAACTCTTCACATCCGTCTCAAGCTCGCTCGTCGCCGAAGCCGCCATTGAAATGGAACCGACGAGGGACTGGTAATCACGCTCCCTGTCCTCCGGCAGTATTTCCGAATACTTGCGGCGGAAGGCGGCGACACCCGGGCCCCACAGACGCGTCCGAGATTCGATGTCAACGGCACCGTTCTCCCGAACCTGCACATCCAACTGGACAACCTCACGCGGCACATAGTCCGGCCGAGTCGGCTTCACCACGCCAAAAGTACCCGTCTCAGGGTCGAAGTAATCACAGCCGGCGAAGGCCGTCGCCCCATAGACGGAGTAGCGACCTGCCGTCCCGACGAAAGTCTCGCGGTGCTCGCCACCGAAGCCAAGGAAGCCGCCCACACGCTCCCGAACGCGGCACAAGGCAAAGGCAAAGGCCCTGACATTCGGCTTCTCGTACTTGTCTCGCCGACGAATCGCCTCCGAATCATTGGCATTGTCGGCTGCAAAGACAACATCCGCCTCATACCCCGCGCCCCGCAGGAGGGCGCAAAGTGTCCGAACATAGTCAAGCCGCGTCGCATACCGTTCCTTCAAAACGGTTTCAGGCGCGGTCATCTGACAGTCGATTGGCAGTTCATAAAGTGACGGCCCGACAATCCGAACATTGGTCTGCATCCATGTGCAGATTTCGGCAAGCGACAGAGACGAGAAACTCGGCAGATCATCGCCCCCATTGATGGGAGCGACATTGACCGCCGGACGCAATCGCCGCGCTGCCGCGTCAAAGTCGTCACACGAAATGACCTCGTAGTCGCGCCAGCGTTCATCCGCGGGTTGCATCGGCTCAACTGCCAGCCGCGGCAGTTGAGCCTCCTCGCGCCGCCAGCCGTTCACACGAACGACGCGACGCTCGGTCGGATTGTAGGAGTCGAAGAAGTAGCTCGCATAGAACGGTGTGGGGGCGTTCGTCACCGTAATGACCGACTTGATGGAAATGACGCTACCAATCTCAACGGACGGCAGATTCACGACCAGCAACTTGCCCGCCGGATAACGCGGTGCTGAACTCGCCCAACTACAATCCAGGATGTTCATCTCACTCGGCTTGAGCGCATAAACACGTCCATTCCGATTGGAGACGGTGGCGGTGAGCACCTCCGTCTTTTTCCATGTCGGATTGTACGAAAAGGTCCGCTCGGCGAGACGCTTCTTGCCCTGATAGGTCAGCACCTGCTGAACAATCTCATTCGTCACGACCCACGACCGGTCGGACAGAATATCCGTCTCACTTGAATCGAGAAGCGTGTGGACATCGGCCCCCCGCGTCGCATCGGCGAAGAAAACGGGCTTCTGCCGTTCGGCGGCCTCAATCGCCTTCATTCGCTCACGGAGTTCCTGATAGGCGTTCGGCGCAAATTCAACCGCATTCAGCGAAAGGACGCGATTGACCCGCAGCGTCCCATTCGAAAGCGAGAATGTCCGGCAATAGCCGAGCCCCCCGACGAGATTTCGGTCCTCCGGCAATTCCTTTACCTCGCCCAAGGCGTCCCCCAGGTCAATGGACAGCGTCTCCTTTGTCCGTGCGGTCGAATCAAGGACAAGCGGATACTTGCGCTCTTCCAGAAGCGTGTTGCCGTCCAGCAGGCGAAGGACGAGCCCAAGCGAACTCGACACCATCGGGACATTCATTCGATTCTCCGTCCGGCCCTTCAGAACCATGCCCGGCAATTTCGACAGTAGCGAGACTCTCAGGGGCACATCGGTATCGCGAAGGTCGCGTGGCTCAATCTCGCACTTGACGAGTTCCGCACCGGGAGCGACGGCCTGCACCACCCGCTCGAAGAAAACGGTACGCAATTCGGGTGTACGGCGAACGAGCGCACCGCGATAGGCTGTATCGTTGATTCCCGTAAAGTCAATTGTATTCTCCAGCACCATTGAACCGTCTTTCGCCAATCGTGCCGTCGAAACGATGTCGACCGAATTCTCCTCCGGCGGCGGAACTGGCGACGTGCGCAGCCCCTCCCCATCCGGACGCGCCACCAGATAACTACGCGAGCAGAGATAGGCGGGGAAAAGGTCCTTCGTGTTTTCATTCGTCGGATCCATCAGCAGATAAGAACGCTCGCCGTTCTCGTCCCGCTCGTCCTGTTCGACGGCGACAATCGCATGGTTGAAGTAGGGCTGTGGGACATCCGGATCCATCTTCGCACCGACATTGATGAGGACGGGGAAGGCCTTGAAGCCGGCAATTCGCAGCATGGCAACCAAAAGCCCCGCCTTGTCGCGGCAGACTCCATAACGGTTGTCGAATGTAATGTTGACATCGTGCGGCGCATAACCGGGCGAGTCGTCCTCCATCGTCAGCCCCATGTAGCGGACTTCCTGCGAAACGAACTTGAAGAGTGCGCGGACATCCCGTCCGATTTCATTCACCTTGTTCGTCATTGCCTCCGTCGTGCAGGCGAGGCGGGGTTCGCAAAGCCGCCAGTACCATTGAGAGATCTCACGCCAATCCGCCGCCGTCGACAACCGCACGTTCTGTACCTGCGTCCAGGTCGGCGGCATATCGGGATCGGGGAAGATACGCGGCGAATTGGTCGCCGTGTAGGTATAAAGCATCGAACCATCAGGCAACTTACGCTCAGTTGACACGACATTACCAAGCGGATGCCGAATGGCCCATGAACGAATGGGCCGTTCAGCCGGGGCCTTGACCTCATAGACGCTCCGAAGAATCGGGTACGTCCACTCCATGATTGTCGCATCGCTCCACTGGTCCTGAATGCGGCTCTTCACGACCGCCCGACGCATCTTGAGGTGGACGACTTCGCCAACCTGAAGGCCGGGGATTGTGCAGGTGACCTTACGGTCAAGGGGATCGACGATATTCTCGCGCATGGACGAATTGTCAGTCGACTCCCGCATCGTCGCGGCAAAATCGATTGCCCGTTCAACACCATTCGTCCCAATGACGCCGAGCGAAAGTATCTCCGCCTTGCCATACCGAGCGTTGTAGTCAAACGAGATGATGCGCTCCTCCCGCTGGCCGCGCTCCGTGAGAACCTTGGTGCGCGACTCCACGGTCGTCTCATATGTGCCGTCCGGGCGGTAGGCAACCGATTCGTGCTCATCCAAGATGACGGCATCCGCATCCGGGAAGCGCGCTCGCGTCACCTCCTCCGCACACAAGGCCCCAAGCGACAGCCCGAGGCAAACGACAAGCCAAGTCTTCAAGGCGTTCATAAGCAATCTCCCTACCATCAATCAAGTTTCAGCAACCGCAGGGCATTCTTCGCAAAAAGCGACTCCCAGTCTCCCGGCACGCGGATGGACTTCACCCAGGATACGGCTTCAGCGTAATTCACCCAGGGAAAGTCCGTGGCGAAGAGAATCCGTTCGGTCGGCCATCCGCGCAAGAGACGAATCTGCTCATCCCGATGCCAGTCCCGGTGCAGGGCGGACGTATCGATGTAGCAGCCGAGTTCCAACAAGTCGTCCGTCGCATGGGCCGGATACCCTGCACATCCGCCCAAATGCGCCGCGACAAATGTCAGCCCGGGGACATTGCGCAAGAGCGTCGCGATTTCGGACGGTCCGCAGGCATCCGTGCGGTCGGCATAGCCAAGGTCGTGCCCCGCATGACATTCGACAACCAATCCGAGGTCGGCAATTGTACGGAACATCGGCCACACGGACGGATCAGCCAGCGAGAAGTTCTGGTAATAGGGATGGAACTTGATGCCACGAATGCCGGCGGCGGCGATGGCCCGCAGATGGGGAATGAGTTCTGGATCCTGCGGATGAACGGAGGCGAAGGGAATAATCCGCCGCTGGGCGCGTTCACCCAGCTCGCCACTCAGAATCTGCTCGGCCGTTCGGAGAATGACATTGAATTGCGGCGGCTTCGTGGCAATCGGGCACATGACGGCCCGATCGACACCAGCCAACTCCATGTTGTCCAGCTGATTCTCAAGCGTACCATCCCCCACGGGCCAAAGGACACCTTCCGTCGCCCGGGACATCTGGGCAATGGCCCGTGCCGCCACGATTCTCGGAAAATTATGCGAATGAAAGTCTATTATCATAGTTTTGCGGCTGCCGGCATACTTGGGATGCCGATAGCCGCTCATTATACCATCTTTTCCGTCTGTGCGCAGGCGACACGACGCAGCAAGATGGCAAGCTGCCCCTTCATTAGATGAGGGAGAGATAAAGTTTCTCGATGTCCTTCACCGTGCAGTCACGCGGATTGCCCGGACGACACGCATCAGCATAAGCCGATTCGGCGAGGAACTTGACATCCTCCTTCTTGAGAACGCCCTTCAGGTTCGTCGGAATGCCAACATCCTTCGAGAGTTTCTCAACCGCCGCAATAGCGGCCTTCCGCGCCTCGAGAAGGGTCATCTTCTCAACGCCCTTGACCCCCATTGCCATCGCAATGGCACGATACTTGCCACCCGTCTTCGGTGCATTGAACTTCATTGCCGTCGGCAGAAGAATGGCGCACGCCTTTCCATGGGGCATATCATAGAGTGCCGAAAGCCCATGTGCCATCGAATGGTCGATGCCAAGCCCGACATTCGAAAAGCCCATCCCGGCGACATACTGTCCAAGTGCCATACCCTCACGCCCGGACGGCTTATTGGCGACGGCATCACGCAAATGAAGCGAGATGAGTCGAATGGCCTCAAGATGCATGAAGTCCGTCATCGGGCAGGCGGCCTTCGTAATGTAGCCTTCAATCGCATGGGTCAACGCGTCCATACCCGTAAAGGCGGTCAGGCCTTTCGGCATCGATGCCATCATCTCGGGATCGACAAAGGCGACGACGGGAATGTCGTGCGGGTCGACGCAAACGAACTTGCGGTGCTTCTCGACATCCGTAATGACATAGTTGATGGTTACTTCCGCCGCCGTGCCGGCTGTCGTCGGGACCGCGAGAATTGGCTTGGACGGCTTGGTCGTCGCCGCACACCCCTCAAGCGAACGAACGTCGGCGAACTTCGGATTGGCCATGATGATGCCGACGGCCTTCGCCGTATCCATCGAACTACCGCCGCCAATAGCGATAATGGCATCCGCCTTCGCCTTCCGAAACGCCTTCACGCCGTCCTTCACATTCTGAATGGTCGGATTCGGCTTGATTTCGGAATAGACGGCATAGGCTACCTTCGCCTTGTCAAGAAGATTCGTCACCTTCTTCGTCACGCCGAACTTGACGAGATCAGGATCCGAGAAGACAATCGGCTTCTTCAGTCCTCGTGCGGCGAGTTCGGCGACAATCGCCGAAATGGCACCGGCCCCATGGTAGGAGGTTTCATTCAGGATGATGCGGTTCATGCGTACTTACCCTTTCGTTGATTAGAAAACAAGCCAAACAATCAGCCAGTTGATCGCAAGCGAATAGAGGTTCGCCAAGAAATCGTCCACAACTATGCCGCGCCCACCGGGAATGGACTGCAACTGCCGCGCCGGCGGCGGCTTGATGATGTCAATCGCACGGACGACAGCGAAGAACACCAGCATGGACCACCACGGCAGGTCAAGAATCGGAATGCCCACAAAAGAAATTGGATAAAGCATCCACTCATCCGCCGTAATGCGCCCGTCATCCTTGATACCAAGCGTCCGCTCCGCAAGGTCACAGATGGGAATCGCCGCCAGAGTTAGGAGAAGGCACAGGGGAATCTGCGCCCATGGCGGCAAGAAGTCAAGGGCGTATGCCAGCGCTACGCCCGGCAGACTCCCAAACGTCCCCGGCGCAAAAGGCGCAACAAGTCCAAGCCCGAACCCCGAGGCAACGAACAAATTCAACTTCTCAAGTTTCATTTGACTGAATTATACTACATTCTCGTCCCTTCTTGCAAGCGCGAATGCAAGCGAAAGGCCCGGTTTTTCAACCGGGCCTTTGCCTTACTTATTCTTATGACGCATGGCTTTCATGCGCTTGTCGTATTTATGCTTCGACATTTTTTTCCGGCGTTTCTTCTTGATGGAACCCATTGTTTTCTCCTTTTCTTGTAGAGACCTGTTAGTGATGAATTAGAAAATAATCTTGTTGAGCGGCAGTTCGATGATACCCGTCGCCCCGTTCTTGGTCAGTTCGGGGATGAGATCGCGAACCTGCTTCTCCTCAACAACCGACTCGACGGCGCACCAATTGGGGTCGTTAAGCTTGTTGACGGTCGGCGCATGGAGCGCCGGGAGAACCTTGACGACCTTGTCGAGCGTCTTCGTCGGCGCATTGCACTTGAGCAACACGCGGCGCTGAGCCTCAAGCGCACCCGTCAGGAGCATCTTGAGCTGCTCAAGCTTGGCGCGTTTCGCACGGTTCTTCCAACTCGCCTTGTTCGCAATGAACCGCGTCGTCGATGTCAGAATCGTGTCAACGATGCGCAGGTTATTCGCCCGAAGCGATGACCCGGTCTCCGTCAGATCGACAATCGCATCCACCAGTTCCGGAGCCTTGACCTCGGTCGCACCCCAGCTGAACTCAACATCGGCCTTCACGCCATGCTTCTTGAGGTAGCGCTTGACGAGACCCATCGCCTCAGTCGAGATGCGCTTGCCCTGCAAATCCTTGACGGACTTGATCTTCGAGTCGTTCGGCACGGCCAGCACCCAACGGACGGGATTTGACGTCGCCTTCGAATAGTTCAACTCGCAGATTTCCTGCACGTCACTGCCATTTTCGTAGACCCAGTCATAGCCGCAGATGCCCGCGTCAAGGAGACCGAGCTCGACATAGCGGCTCATCTCCTGCGGACGGAGCAAGCGGCACTTGATCTCGTCGTCGTCAATGGAGGGAATATAACTACGGCTTGAGCAGGAAACGTTGAAGCCCGCCCTCTTGAAGAGGGCGAACGTCGATTCCTGCAAGCTACCTTTCGGAAGTCCTAAGACAATTGCCATCGTTTCGCTTTCGTTCGTGAAAATTGCGGCAAATTATATCATATTTCGTGCGACTTTGTCCAATCCGACGCGGCACAGAATCAGCGAGGCCGTCCCGACAGCCTCGCTTGCCCCGCTTGGAATGGACAAAAAGCCCTCACTTTTCGCCAAAGAAGTAGCGGTTTGCGTTGTTGTAGCTGATATCCTCAACAATCCTGCCCAGCCACTTCACATCGTTCGGCAACTCGCCGCGCTCAACCTCCGCACCAAACTTCTGGCAGAGGATTCGGCGGAAGTACTCGTGACGCGTATAACTCAGGAAGGAACGGGAATCCGTCAGCATTCCAACGAAGTTGCCCAGGCATCCAAGCGCGGCAAGTGCCTCCAACTGGCGACGCATGCCGTCCTTCTGATCGAGGAACCACCAGGCGGCCCCCAGCTGGATGCGCCCGCGTTCGGGCCCCCGCTGGAAACTGCCCATCAGTGTCGCCAGCATCTCCGTATCCTTTGGATTGAGGGAGTAGAGAATCATGCGCGGCACACCGCAGGTCTGCTCCAGACGATCCAAAAGCCGTGCAAGCGGCTCGTTCAGGTTCCACTCGCCAATGCAGTCAAACCCCGTGTCCGGACCAAGCGCGGTGAGCATCTTTGAGTTGGGATTGCGCAGGCAGTTGACATGCAACTGGGTTGTCCACTCCGCCTCGGTATCCGCCTTCAGTCCTTCGTAAATCCACGCACTTTTGAATTTCGCCGCCTCCTCGGGCGTGACCGAACCGCCCTGACGTGCCTTCTTGAAGATGCGCCTGATTTCGCCCTCCGTGTAGGGGACGAAAAAGAGTTCCGAAACACCATAGTCGGAAATCACGCACCCACACTCGGCGAAGAAGGCATGACGCTTCGCAAGTGCGGAGAGGAAGTCGTCCCACGTCTTGATGGTCTCGCCCGCCGCTGCCGCGAGCCGATCCACCCACGCGTTCCATGCGGACGCATCCTCGATTTTGGACGCCTTGTCCGAACGCCATGCCGGCAGCACACGCGTACCAAAAGGCTCGGACGCAATCTGACGATGGTATTCAAGCGTGTCGACCGGATCGTCCGTCGTCGCAACGACGGCGACATTGGACTTCTTCATCAGTCCTCGCGCCGAGAAGCCTTTCGTCGCCAACTTGCGATTGCAGGCCTTCCAGATGCGTGGGGCACTTGCCGAACAGAGCCGTTCCGTCACGCCAAAGTAACGGGCGAGCTCAAGGTGCGACCAGTCGAAGAGTGGATTACCCACGAGACGCTCCATCGTTTCCGCAAACGCGGCGAACTTGTCGTAGGCGGTGGCATTCCCCGTGATGAGGCTCTCGTCCACGCCATTCGACCGCATCTGCCGCCACTTGTAGTGGTCACCGCCAAGCCAAACCTCGGCAATGTTTTCCCACCGCTTGTCTTCCGCAATCTCCTTTGGAGGCAAATGGCAGTGGTAGTCGATGATGGGCTTCTTCTCCGCATAGCCGTGGTACAGTTCACGGGCCGTCCGCGTCGTCAGCAGGAAGTCGTCGTTGATAAAGGGTTTCTTGCTCATTTCGCTGTCTTCTCCCGAAGGGATGGATAGGCGTACTTCAGACCGATTTCAAGCCCGCGCAGTTCGGCAAGACCAACCAGACGACCTCCGTAGGAATAGCCGCAGTAGCACGAGCGCCCCTTGTCGATTTCCATCAGGCGACCATGGTCGGGACGAACCACGATGCCCTCGCCGCGACGCTTCTCCTCCTTGAGGAGGGCAATCATCAGGGCTGGGAGGTCCGTCTTGCCCACGAGATGGCAGTGCGATTCGTGGAAGATGCCCGGATCTTCATATTCCAGGTTGCGGAAGTGGCAGAAGAAAATGCGCTTGGCGAACTCCTTGAAGATGGCGACCTCGTCGTTCTCAAGCGAACCACCGAGCGAACCCGTGCAGAGCGTCAGGCCAATGTGCTTTGACGGGCAACGCTTGTTCATCTCCCGAATGTCCGCCGCCGTCGACAGAATGCGCGGCAAACCGAAAATCGGATGCGGCGGATCGTCAGGGTGGATGCACATATCGATGTCGCACGCCTCAAGGACGGGCGTAATCTCATTGAGAAACGCGTACATGTTCTCGCGCAGCTCGCGGTCGCCAATGCCCTCGTAGGTCTTGAGCTGGCGGAGGAACTCACGCGGCGTGAGATCGTCCACCGTTCCCGGCAAACCCGTCAGGATGGACTTCTCGACGCGCTTACGCTGGGCCGGCTTATAGGCCGACCACAGTTTCTTAGCCCGCGCTTTCGTCTTCGCGTCGTAGTCCTTCTCTGCACCTGGACGCTTCAGCGAATAAAGGTCAAACGCGGCAACCTCGTACTCGTTGTAGCCAAGGCAGGTCGAGCCGTCCGGCAACTCGTAGGCGAGGTCGCTGCGCGTCCAGTCGAGAATCGGCATGAAGTTGTAGCAGACCGTCCGAATACCGCACTTGGCGAGGTTCTGGAGCGTCTTCTTGTAGTTCTCGATGTAGGCGAGGTAGTTCCCCGAACGACGCTTGATGTCCTCGTGCACTGGGACGGACTCGACCACGCTCCAGGTCATCCCCTCCGCCTTCACTTTTGCCGCGAGATCACGAATCTCCTTCACCGGCCACACCTCACCAGGCTTACGCCCGTAAAGTGCCGCGACAACATCCGTCACACCCGCCTGACGAATCTCCCGAAGGGAAATCGCGTCACGCTCACCATACCATCTCCAGCCTTGTTTCATTCCTTTACTCCTTAAATAGCGTTCAGCACTCGATCTTCTTGTAATGCGGAACGAGAACCTTCATGCACGTCCAGCCGATGACGTAGGCCACGGCACAGTAGCAGAAGACAATCATGTAGCCCGCCGACTTGCCCGCATAACCGGCGAACGTAAAGGCATCGCCCTTCTCGGCGGCATACGTGAACAGCCAGCCCGCGCTCCGATTCACCGCAAAACTGCCAAGCCCGGCCGCGCACTGGGCGATACCCGTCAGCGTGGCAATGGACGAGCGCGGGAACATGTCACCAACGACCGAATAGACATTCGCGCTCCACGCTTGATGACCCGCACAGGCGAGGCCGATGAGGATCGCCGGCCACCACGCACTGTACGCCCCAAGAGGCTGCGCTCCAAATGCGAGAAGCGGGAAGCACGCGAAGACGAACATCGCAATCATGCGCCCCTCGTACGGATTCATCTTCCGCCGGTCCACGAACCACGTCGGCAGCTTGCACAGGTAAATCGAGACGAACGTCACGATCGCATACAGCGTCACCATCAACGCCATTCCCATGCCCGAATCGCTCTTGTAACCGAACTGGTCGGACAGGTAGCCGGGTGTCCAGAAGAGGAAGAACCACCACACGCCGTCCGTCAGGAGACGCCCGAGAATCAGTGCCCAGGTGTGCGGCAGCGAGAAGCAGCGCAAATAGCCGAGCGACTTGGTCGGTTCGGGAGCGGCCCCCGCCCCTTCCTGTACTTCATCCTGCGAAACATAGGCGAGTTCCGCCGCGTTCACGCGTGGATTCTCCGATGGCTTCTTGTAGAGGAACTGCCAAAAGCCCATCCAAATAAAGCCCAGCGCACCGATGACAATGAACGCCATCTCCCACCCCCAGTACCGGGCGATGAGTGGAATCAGCGCCGGCGCAACGAGCGCACCGACCGACGAACCCGAGTTGAAGATGGATGTCGCAAAGGCACGATCCTTCTTCGGGAAGTATTCCGCCGTCACCTTGATGGCCGCCGGAAAGTTCCCCGCCTCACCCAGTGCCAACAGGCAACGACACCCGAGGAAGAGCCAGACCGACACGGATGCAATCGACAGTGCAAGGGCCGAGCCGGCCTGCACGGCGCGCATCGCAGCGACGCTCGTCACGCCATCCACCAGCTGCACCGTCCCCCATCCACAGACGGCATGAAGACACGCGGCAAGCGACCAGATGAAAATCGCCCACATGTACCCCTTCTTCGTCCCCATCCAGTCCACGAACTTGCCGGCAAACAGGTTGCAAATGGCATAAATCAGCGAGAAATAACCCGTGATGATGCCGTAGTCGTAGTCCGTCCAGTGGAATTCGGGGGCAATGAAGTCCTTCCATGTGAGGGAAAGGACCTGGCGGTCGAGATAGTTCACCGTCGTTGCAAAAAACAACAGCGAACAGATCATCCACCGAAAATTCGTCATTCGCGTCTTCATCGTCATCATGCGCCTCACATCCTGGTCAATTACCGGTCGACGCGGGCGGAACCGCCGCCCACGAGTTTCTTAACGTCCGCCTTCGTGGCCATCGAGGTATCGCCCGGCGTCGTCATGGCCAGGGCACCGTGCGCCGCGCCGTAGTTCACCGCCTTCTCGGCATCGTCAAAGGTCATGAAACCGTAGATGAGACCTGAGGCGAACGAGTCGCCGCCCCCGACACGGTCGTAAATCTCAAGCCCGGGACGACTGATGGACTGGTGGAGCTCGCCCCGATACCAGCAGAGTGCGCTCCAGTCGTTCACCGTTGCACTCTTCACCGCACGAAGCGTCGTCGCCACCGCCTTGAAGTTCGGATAGGCCGCAACCGCACGGTCAATCATCTTGCGGAAGCCCTCAATCGGGAGTTTCGTCATATTCGCGTCCACGCCCTCGACCGCAATGCCGAGTGCCGCCGTGAAATCCTCCTCGTTACCAATCATGACGTCCACGTACTTCGCAATCTCGCGGTTCACCTCCTGAGCCTTCGCCTGCCCACCGATGGACTTCCAGAGCGAGGCGCGATAGTTGAGGTCATAGCTCGTCACGGTGCCATACTTCTTCGCGGCCTTCAGGGCCTCGATGGCGACTTCGGCGGTGGACTCTGAAAGCGCGGCAAAAATGCCGCCTGTATGGAACCAACGCACCCCCTCCTCGCCGAAAAGCTTCTCCCAGTCAATCATGCCGGGCTTCACCTGCGAAATCGCCGTCAGCCCACGGTCGGCACAACTCCGCGCACCGCGGCAGCCGAAGCCCCGCTCGACGAAGTTCAGCCCGTTGCGCACCGTGCGTCCGATACCGTCGAACGGCATCCACTTCACGTGGCTCACGTCCACACCGCCCTGAAGCATGAAGTCCTCGACAAGCCGTCCCACGGGATTGTCGGCGAAAGCCGTCACCGCCGTCGTCCGCAGACCAAAGCACCGCCGAAGCCCTCGCACGACATTGTACTCGCCGCCACCCTCCCAGACACGAAACTCGCGCGCCGTATGAATGCGCCCGTCGCCCGGATCAAGCCGAAGCATAATCTCACCAAGGCTCGCCGCGTCCCATTGGCAGGACGAGGCGGGCTTCACGGCCAACCTGTCAGATGTCATCCAAACCTTCTTTCTTTCCAACACTCACGAATAAGACACATTTTACACTAAATTCCGCTCCGTCTGCAAGTGGGAATCACGAAAGTGGATGAAAACAAGACTGAACTCCGATGCCCATCGGACGCAATTCTAATGCCCGTCGGACGAAATTCTGATGGGCATCGGAAAACGCTCCGATGGGCATCAGGCAACCCTACGACGGACATCGGGCGGAATTCGACCGAAGTAACGCTTTTACACTTTGCCGCGACTTTAGAAACGGTTCACCCCCGCGCCCAAAATTCAATCCGCCGCACCCGAACCATACGAAGGCGTGCCCCCTCAGTCCACACGGTCAATCGTATCGTGACTGAGCCAGGCCTTTCGCATGAACTTCACGGACCGCGAGAATATCTGGTCCACATTTGCCGCCGAGGAAATGTCCAGAAAATCCCTAATCTCCTCACTTGAAAGGAAGAAGCGCGTCTTCAGAACGTGCACATAGGCCCGCTCGGGATCCTCATTCCAGAGTTCCCGGAAGCAATAATGCGTCAGTCGCCAGGCCTCCCCCCGCAAGATGCGACCGTCCTCCTGCGGCAGACTCAAACTCTCGTCTCCGCTTTCCGCATCAGCATGAGCACCTTCAATCGAAATCTCGCCATGCCGATTGGGATCCGCATTCAGAACATAGCCCCGCACATACGTCCGAAGCCATCCCTGCAGACTGCCGCCGTCATTCCGAAAGAGGTCAATCTTCCGCCGCCCGATCATGTCCGCATAGAGCATCCCCATCAGGTCACCGTCCGTCAGGGAAAAGCGTCGCATCATCTCCGCGCTCCGCTGGGACTTCGCTTCCGGCGCAATGACGCGCTCCCACACAAGCCGCCACCCTTCATCCGAACCCGCACGAAGGAGGGCCAACCAGTCCCCATCACTCATCATTTCCGCACTCATGCGAACGTCAGTCCTCCCGGAATCGGCGGCATCCCCGGGCGGTAGAGCCAGAGGGCCGTCTCATGCTTGCCGCGAATGAAGTCGGCGTATGTCATCGATGCCCGCCCCTGAACCACCTTCAACCGCTGTCCGGCCAGCTCGAAGATTCCGTTCGCCACAGGCTGCCCGCGTCCATCCTGGACATCGATGGGCAGGCACGTCTGCGCCTCCGCGCCCGGTGGAAACGTCAGTTTCGCCGTCCACCGCAACTTCGCGTCCCGTTCGGGATGCGAGCCGAACGAGAAGGCAATCGTCTTGTCGACAGGCGTTCTCATTTCCGAATGGTCCCGTTTCCGCAAACGGTGTACTTGTAGGTCGTCAGTTCCTCAAGCCCCATCGGTCCACGCGCATGGAGCTTGTCCGTCGAGATGCCGATTTCCGCACCCATGCCGAACTCCGCGCCATCCGTAAAGCGCGTCGAGGCATTGTGGTAGACGCAGGCGGAATCCACATCTCGCAGGAAGTCTGCCGCGTGCGCGGCATTTTCCGTCACAATGCAGTCGCTGTGGTGCGATGAATGGGTGTTGACGAAGTCAATGGCGGCCCGCCAGTCCGCGACTTTCGCAACATTGAGGTCAAGCGAAAGGTATTCCGTCCCGACACCGTCCGTGTGCAGCCGAACGCCGCGTTCGTTCGCCCACGCCTCCACACGCGGCAGAAAGACGTCGGCTATGCGCTCGTTCACCAACAGGCATTCCGCCGCGTTGCAGGCACTGGGACGCTGAACCTTCGCATTGTCGAGGATGGCGAGTGCCATATCAAGGTTCGCCTCGTCATCCACGTAGAGGTGGCAAACGCCCTTGTAGTGCTTCAGCACGGGGATGAGCGCCGCCTCGCACATGGCCCGAATCAGGCGCTCGCCTCCTCTCGGTATCGCCACGTCAATCAGCCCGACGGCCCGCACCATCTCCCGCACGGCCTCGTGGTCGAGAATCGTGACCAACTGGACGGCATCCGCAATGCCACGCCCGGCATCGACCTCGGCAAGAGCCTTCGCGACACTGTGCGCCAAGGCCGTATTCGAGCGAATGGCCTCCTTCCCGCCGCGCAAGATGATGGCGTTACCCGTCTTGAGGCAAAGTGCCGCCGTGTCGATGAAGACATTCGGACGCGACTCAAAGACAACGGCCACGACGCCGAAGGGCTCGCGGACCTTCCGAATCGTAATCCCACTCGGGCGCGTCCGCTTCCAAATCGTCTCTCCCACGGGATCGGGCAAGCGGGCGACGGAGCGCACGCCCTCCACCATCGACCTGAAGCGCGCCTCCGTCAGCGTCAGGCGATCGATCATGGCCGGCGGAAGCCCCTTCTCACGCGCCGCCGCGACATCTTCGGCATTCGCCGCGAAGATAGCGGCCGACTGCGCCTCAAGCGTCTCGGCTATCTTCAGCAACGCCGCATCCTTTTCCGCCGTCGTCAACCGGCGAAGGGCCGAGGCCGCAGCGCGGGCCTTCACCGCCATTTCATGAATTGTTTCTGCCGTATTCATCCATTAACCCCTGTTCCCTACAACAACGCGTTCCACCTCATCCTGCGTGAGGCCGACAAGAAGTATCCGCTTCGTCTTCGACGTCTCGCCCGACTTGAAGACCACGCGGCTCTTCGGCAGGTCAAACGCCTCCGCCAGCGTCTCAACAAGCTCGCGGTTCGCCTTCCCGTCAACGGGTGCACAGCGGATGCGAACCTTCACCGCCTCGCCGAGGAGACCGTCGATTCCAGCCCGGGACGAACGCGGCTGGGCGCGGACATTCAGTACAACACCCTCAGAAGTCTGTGTGCAGTAGGACATCGGCGAACTCCTTCAAATCCCTGTAGGTTGCGGCGGCGTACTCATCGAGTGACGTCGGCTGGGCATTCACGATGAAGACCTTTCCGCCCGCCTGAAGCGTCAGGCGCGGCAGTCCCGCCGCCGGATAGACGGTCAATGACGTGCCGAGAACGAGGAAGACGTCGCTTCGAATCGCCAGCGACTGGGCCGCCGTCAGGGCCTCCTCGGGCAATGCCTCGCCGAAGAAAGTGATGTCGGGTTTGAAGACTCCGCCGCAGGGACAGTGTGGAATCGGCTCGTGCTTCAGCATCTCCAGGATTTCATCGAACGTCCGAACCGCCCCGCACCGGCGGCAGTGGTGCAAGCGCGGCGAACCGTGCACCTCGTAGACATTCGTCGAACCCGCCCGCTGATGAAGCATGTCAATGTTCTGCGTGGCAATCCCATCCAGTCGCCCGGCGCGTTCCAACTTGACGAGTGCCTCATGCACGGGACCCGGGCGAAACGCCTTCAGCCCATAGACGAGTTCGGCACATCCCCGATAGTAGATGGAAGGATCGCGATCGAACCAGTCAATGTCGAAGATGCGCTCCGCGTCAGGTTGCTTGTAGAGCCCCTGCGGACCGCGAAAGTCGGGTATGCCACAGAGCGTCGACACGCCTGCTCCCGTCAACGCGCCCACGCACCGCGCCTGCCGAATCGCCTCAATCAGCCGTTTCATTCTTTCGCGCCTCCTCTTTCTCGGCGCGGCGGCGGCGGAAGAACGCCTGCAGGACATCCCGGCAGGGCCCCTCCAAAATGCCGCGCACGACCTCGGGATGATGATTGATACCGGGATGGTCGAAAATGCCGAAGGTTGTGCCGCCGCCACGCTTCGGATCCGACACGCCCCAAACCACCGTCTTGATGCGGGCGAGGACAATCGCCCCGGCACACATGGGGCACGGCTCCTTCGTGACATAGAGCCGCGCATTCGAAAGCCGCCAGTTTCCCTTCGCCGCGAAGGCCGCCGACAGGGCCAGCATTTCGGCATGGGCCGTGGCATCCGACAGCATCTCCGTCTGGTTGTGCGCACGCCCGAGGATGCGCACGGCCGAAGGCGGGGTCGCCTCATCGGACGGCTCCTCAACAATGACGCACCCGGTCGGCACTTCCCCATCGGCCGCCGCTTTTTCGGCCTCCCGAAGGGCCATGCGCATGAAGAACTCGTCAAATGCCGCGCTCATCTCAAAGACATCCAAGTTCGTCCGCCGTCAGGTCGCGCCACGCGCCGGGCTGAAGGTCGTCCGGCAGGCGAAGATCGCCAATCGCCACACGCTTCAACGAAACGACCACCAAATGCGCCGCGCTGCACATGTACCGAATCTGACGCTTGCGCCCCTCGCGCAGGCGGAAGCGCAACGTGTGGACGTTGTTGTCTCCAACCTGAAGGACTTCCACGGGCACGGGACGAATCCGATAGCCGTCCGGGAGGGTAATCTCGGATCGAAGGATGCGCAGCTTGTCCTCAGACCAGCGTCCCGCCGCACGGACAATATAAGTCTTCTCGTGCTCGAAGCGCGGATGCGTGAGCCGAAGGGTCAGGTCGCCGTCGTTCGACATCAGAAGCAGTCCCTCGCTGTCCTTGTCGAGCCGCCCAACGGGCACGAGGCGCTCGGGAATGCGTCCGCGAATCAGATCGGCGACCGTCTCACCGCCAAAGGGATCGGAAACCGTTGACAGCACGCCCACGGGCTTATAGAGCATAATCGTCCGCTTGCGCTCCGCACCGGCCAGCAATCGACCGTCCACCTTGATTCGTGCGGCGACGGGGTCAACCCGCGCCCCGGCCTCCTTCACGACAATGCCATCCACCGTAACACGCCCGGCGGCGATGATTTCCGCCGCCTTCCGCCGCGAGGCAATGCCCGCATGAGCCAGCACATTCTGAAGCCGTTCCTGTTTCTCGTCATTCTCCTGCATTCAAATCCGTCCTTCCCGGCCGCTTTTCCGTCTCCAGTCCGCAAGCCATCCAAGTTCGCGCCGGCGCATCCGCGCATAGTCACGCGGCGCATGGTCATCCGCCCCCGAGAGATGGTCCATCCCGTGGGCGATGTAGAGGAGCAGTTCCTCCGTCGGCGACCAGCCCTTCCGCCGCGGCGCGGCACTTTCGGCCCGCGTGCAATTCACGAAGAGTTCGCCGTAAACCCCCTCGGGCTCCGGCGGAATGGCATCATACCCCTGCGTAATGACATCGGTCGCCCCCTCGATGCCCATCACGGCCCGATGCGCCGCATCCGAACCCGCGTCATCCTGGAGGTGCACGACCACCTCACGAAAGGCCACGCCAATGCGCGCAGACGAACGCGCCGCAAAAAAGTCAGCCGCCGCACGAAGCTCGGCCTTCGTCAGCCCGAACCCATGCGGCAACCGTCCCTCAATGCGCGTCATGCCGTCCTCAGTGAAGAATCGGCGTGAGGTACATGTTCTTGTAGTCCGCGTCCGAATGGTCACCCTGCAGGTAAATCGGACCCGGCACGAAGTCGTTGGAGTCAATCGCCCCACCGGTCACGCCTTCCACCGGCTGGTTGTCGATGATTTTCTCACCGTTCAGCACGACCGTCACATGGCGCTTGTAGAGCGTGACATCCACGTGCTGCCACTCGTTCGCCTTCTTTTCGGCCGCGACCTTCGGCGTAATGCGCCCGTAGAACGCCGCCATGTTGTGGCAGTCCACCGGCTTGCCGTAGGAGTCGATTACCTGGATTTCATACCGTCCGCGCAGATAGACGCCCGAATTGCACTTCGGCAGGACGCGCACGTCGTAGGACAGGCGGAAGTCGAAGAAATCATCGCGCTTCGAAATGAGGTTCGCGTTCGAGCCGAAGCCATCGCCCTTCTCATCGCGCTGGATGCGATTCGACAGAACGCCGTCCTTGATGGTCCAGCCGAAATGGGCCTCGGGTTCCTTTGACTGCCAGGCATCGATGCCGCCAGCCAGCAGGTCAATCGGTGCACCGTAGACGGCCCGCGTCAAATCCGGGGCCGCGCCAACCGGCGGAATGCGCTTGCCCTTGAACGACTTCGAACCGAGGGACTTACCGTCCTTATCCGTTATCGTCTCCACGCAGTCAAGTTCCGAACCTCTCGCGGCGAACGAGAAGTTGCGCCACTTGTCCTTGCCCGCGCCCATCCTGAACGTGAGCGTATTGCCCGCAATGGCGAATTCGTCCACCTTGAACGGACTCGCCCAGCGCCAGAGGAACGTCACCGCGCCCTTGCCATCCGCGCCTTTCTCAACCTTGAGCCAGCCGGCCTTCATCGCGTCATACGGAAGATCGACCGCCCACATTCCCTCAATCGAGCACTTCGGGCAGACCATGCAGGAAGCCGACTCGGAAGTCCCGCATCCCGCGTTCCCAATCGGTGCACTCGTACAGCCGACAACGGCCGCCATACCTGCGGCAACCGCCGCGATCGTCCAACTCCTGTTCGTCATTTTGTTGTCTCCTTATTTAGGGTTAGTGAAAGAAACGGCGCAAAGTCGCACACGCGGGTCAGTCCCGCGCAGCGGCGAAAATCGCCTCCGCAAACGCCCCATAGTCGTCGAACGCCGGGAGGTCAGGGTTCGCCGCCTTGATGGCATCCGTCGAGCGGAAGAGGAAGCCGGCTTTGGAGGCACGAATCATGCCCAAGTCGTTGAAACTGTCACCGGCGGCAATCGTCTCGAATCCGCAGCTCTGCAAGGCCTTCACCGTCGTCAGTTTCGACTGTGGGCAACGCATCCGATAGCCCGTAATCTCGCCATTTGCCGCGACCTCAAGCGAATTGCAAAACAGCGTCGGCCAGTTCAGCTTCTTCATCAGCGGACGACCGAACTGCTCAAACGTGTCGGAGAGAATCATCACCTGCATCCGCTCGCGCAACTTCTCAAGGAACTCGCTCGCGCCTTCGAGAGGCTCAATCTTGGCGATCACCTCCTCAATCTCGTGCAGGCCAAGCCCGTGCTTCTTCAGCAGGTCGATGCGGTAGTGCATCAGCTTGTCGTAGTCCGGCTCGTCACGCGTCGTGCGGCGGAATTCGGGGATACCCGTCTTCTCGGCAAAGGCAATCCAAATCTCCGGCACCAGAACACCCTCAAGATCCAGGCACGTAATGTACATTTTCTTTTCCTTCTTTCTGATTGGTTTCAAACTGATGATTAGTGACGGAAGCTCCGCTGGCCCGTGAAGACCATCGCGACATTCGCCTCGTTGCAGCAGTCGATCACGTCCCAGTCGCGGATGGCCCCGCCCGGCTGGACAATGGAGGTGATGCCCTCGCGAATGCCAACCTCGGCACCATCCCTAAACGGGAAGAACGCATCCGAAACCATGGCGCACCCGGGCAGTCCGCCCTTCTCGGCCTTCGTCTGCTCCATGATGGCGGCCTGCTTGCGGACACCCTCCTCCTCGCCGAACGCCAGGCGAAGGTCGTTGTAGGGTTTGCCATAGGTCTCCCACGCAATCCAGTCGGCGTACTTCGTATAGGCCTTGTCGCGGGCAATCTCGGCAACGCCCACGCGATCCTGTTCGCCCGTGCCGATGCCGACCGTCACCCCGTCCTTCACATAAAGGACCGAGTTCGACGTCACGCCAGCCTCGACAAGCCAACCGAACACGAGGTCCTCGTACTCCTTCGCCGTCGGCAGTCGCTTGATGGCATGGTCCTCGTACGTGACAGCCCCCGTCGCCTTGTCCGTCACCTTGCGATGGCAGAACGCCGGCATGAAGTCCTCCGGCTTGCGCGCATTGGCCGAAAACGAGGTCTGTGCCACAATGCCCCCGTCTATCAGGCTCTTGAAGTCAATCACGTGCTTCGCCACAAAATCGGTCAGCCGCGCCATATTGCGGATGCGGAAGACGCGCAGGTTCTTCTTCGTCGCGAAAAGGTCCATCACGCCCGGCTGGAAGTCCGGGGCAACGACGACTTCGGCGTAGTTCTGAATGATGAGTTTCGCCGTCTCGATGTCGCAGTCGCGATTCAGGGCAATCGCCCCACCGAACGCCGCGAGGCGGTCGGCCTTGTTCGCCCGAAAATACGCCTCGGCCAGCGTCGAGCCGGTCGCCACACCACACGGATTGTTGTGCTTGACGATGACGGCGCACGGCTTGTCCATCAGGTAGCGCAGGATGTTCAGCGCATTGTCCGTGTCGGTGACGTTCGTCTTCCCGGGATGCTTGCCGCTCTGCAGGAGTTCCGGCACGGACGCCAAATAGCGGCCCGGCTGAACCAGTTCAATGTCGCCCAGCACGAGGTTCCCGTTGACGAGGCGATAGAGCGCCGCCTCCTGCCCGGGATTCTCCCCGTAGCGCAGGCCTTTGTTCTCGCCGCCCACATTCCACGTCACCTTCTCATACGAGAGGGTCTGACGGCTGTCACCGTCAATGAACGAAATCTCCATCTTGGGCGCGAAGTGCTCGGCCTCGATTGTCTTGTACGCTTCCTTCAGGTCTTTCATGTGTATTTCTTCCTAAAATAGTCAATCGTCCGCGCCAGCCCGTCGGCCAGCGGAATGCACGGCTCCCAGCCCAGCAGGGCTTTCGCCCGCGTGATGTCGGGCTTGCGCCGCCGCGGATCGTCCCCCGGCAGGGGACGATGGACGAGCCGCGCCTTCGTCTCGGAAATCAGCCGAAGTGTCATCTCCGCCAGCTGGGCAATCGTATACTCGCCCGGATTGCCCACGTTGAGGACGGGCGCACCCAGCCCTTCCGCCGCAAAGAACGCACGGATGCGGGCCTTCGGCACGTCCGCATAAGCGCGAAATGCCGCGATTAAGTCGTCGCAGTACTGGAAACTGCGCGTCTGGCTCCCGTCCCCGAAGACGGTCAAATCCTCGCCGCGCAGGGCCTGCATGATGAAATTGGAAATAACGCGACCATCCTGCGGATGCATCCGCGGCCCATAAGTATTGAAGATGCGCACCATCCGGGCATCGACATCAAACTGACGAATGTAGTCCGCCACCAGCGTCTCCGCCAAACGCTTGCCCTCGTCGTAGCAGCTACGCACGCCGATCGTATTCACGTTGCCCCAATAATCCTCGGGCTGCGGATGGACGGACGGGTCGCCATAGACCTCGCTCGTCGAGCAGTGCAGGAGCACGGAACCGCCGCGCCGCGCCAGTTCAAGGCAAAGCAGAATCCCCTTGACGGATGTCATCGTCGTGAAGATTGGCCGCGCCTGATAGTGAACGGGTGATGCTGGACACGCCAAGTTGTAGATTGCCGCGAAAGGACCAAATTCCGCCGCGACCTGCTCGGGCGTCAGATTACAGACATCCGCCTCAACCAGTCGAAAGGCGGGATTTGCCGCAAGATGTGCGATGTTTTCGCGCGTTCCAGTGTACAGGTTATCCACGGCAACCACACGGTAGCCGTCATTCAAAAGCCGTTCGCAGAGATGACTTCCGAGGAAGCCCGCTCCACCTGTAACCAAAACCGAATCCATTGGGCGTAAAGTATACCAAATATCGTCCCCCTGCGCCACAAGGACCTGTCTCTTCGCCGTTTGCGGCTACCTGTTGGACTCGAAACCGTCGCACCCTTCCGTGAGTTGCAGTGCCCGCCGTCAGACGGCTTCCGCCTTCCCGTGGTTCATCCCAAAGCGTGGCGGCGGCCTGCGGGGTTCGGGGGCGCAGTCCCCAGTCCCTCCGCAAGCCGCCGCGCACCGCGCCCCGGGCCTACTTCTCGACGCGGATCGTGTAGAACCCGCTCGCACCGCCCCTCACCGTGACGGCGGGCGTCCACGCCTGGCCGTCGCCGTCGGCGACGATCCCGTCCGCCGCCTCGACGGCGAAGCGGTCGACGAACACAAGCCGACCGTTCTCGGCCCGGATCTTGCCGTCCGCCGGCACCTCCAGCGCAATCTCGGCGTGGATCAGGCCGAGGTTGGCGAACGCGAGGTTGGCGAACGCCGCGTAGGCGGGTCTCCCGGACTCGCCTGCGTCCGCCGACTTGTAGCCGGCGACGACGAAGTCGCCCTTCGCCGTGAACTTCTTGACCTTGCCACCGTCCCGGAGGGTGAGCGTGGCGGCGACCGTCCCGTTCGGGGCGATGTCGAGCGTCAGGTCCGCCGTGCCATCGGGCGGAAGCGGGACATCCGTCACCGCGACGGCCGTCCTCTTCGCCGCGAACTGCGGGAGGTTCCCGAAGCCCTTCCGCTTCCAGGCGTTCTGGTAGAACTCGAACTCGAAGTCGTCTCGACCTCCACGCCCGTCTCCTCGTCAACGTGGCCGTCCATCCAGCCGCAGCCGATCTTCTGGCCGATCGATCCGACAGCAAAGTTCTCATCAAAGTTCTCATCAACGATGTACAGGCGGCGGATGCGCTCGTCGACGACCGTGCGCCCGTCCTTGAACAGGAGGTACACGTCGCAGTAGTAGCGGTCCTCCTCCTCGTCGTATCCCGTGAGGGACGGCTCGGAGAACGAGGCCGTCAGGAGGCGGTCGTCGCCCGTGTCGAACATGACCTTGCCGGAGACCTTGCCGTTCGCCGCGACGGTGAACGTGCCGGAGAGGTTGTACGTGAAGGGCTCGTACTCACCGATCCGGTGGATGCCCGACCCGACGAACATGCCGACGGCCCACTCGGGCAGCGCCACGACCTCCACGGTGAACGTCGAGACGGACGAGGACTTCCCGGACTTCACCGTCGCGGTGACGGTGTACGTGCCCGCCTTCGTGGGAACGCCCGTGAACCTCCTCAGCTTCGCATCGTACTTGAGCCCCGCCGGGAGGCCCGAGACAGTCAGCTTGTTATTCTCACTGAGGGGCGTGATTGCCGGAAGCTCGTGCTCCGACACACCCGCGTAGACCGTGTACTTCTCGCCGCGCGCATTCCTGAGCGAGACCGGCTCGCCGCTCGCCGCGTCCGTGACGAGCAGGAGCCCGTTCGCGTCCGTCAGGTTGTCCACGACGATCGTGAACCACCGCTCGACGGCCTTCTTCACCGTCGCGTTCGTGATCTTCGCCTTGACGGGATATGTGCCTGGCTTCGTCGCCGTGCCGTAGACCGTATACGCATCGTAGTGCGCGGCCGGCGTCGTCGCAGTCGCCTTCACGTCCAAGGCCTTCGCCGTGAACTTCAGTCCCGGCGGCAGACCCGTGAGCGTGATCTTCGGGAGGGAGACGGACACCACGGAAAGCCCCCGCTTCCACGCGCCGGACGTGTTGTAGATGCGCCCGGGAGCCTCCGTCGCAGTCTGGTCAACACCCACCATGAGGCTGATCTCCGAAGCCAGCGGATCCGTGGCCGAACGGAACAGGGCCATCACCTGCGCATCCGCAGCCTTCATCACGTACGTGATGGACGGCGTGCGCCAGTCGACATCGCCGTCGCCCTGAAGCAGATTCCCGTCCGCCTTGTACCAGCCCGCGAAAATGAAGCCCTTCGCCGCCGTCGCCCTGAGCGTGACCTTCTTGCCCGCCGCGTAGACACCCGCGCCCGTCACCTTGCCCTTCGTCGCGTCGGACGCGATCTTCAGGACATACTCGCCCTTCGCGCGATCGACGACCGCGAACAGGATTGTCTCGGTCGCCGTCCTCTTCCCGGCCGTCGTGACGGTGACGGTCGCCGCATAGATGCCGCTCTTCGTGGGTGCGCCGTAGATCGTGTTCGCCGCGTAGTGCGCGGCCGGAGCCGTCTTCGTCGCCTTCACGTCCAGGGCCTTCGCCGTGAACTTCAGCCCCGGCGGCAGGCCCGCCACCTTCACCGTCGGCAGCGAGACGCATCCCCTCACGTCGAGCGCAAGCTCGACGGACTCCCCCGGCGCGTACTCGGACGCGACCGGCGGAAGGAGCAGCGCCGCCGCATCCTCATCGGCCGGGACGAAGCGCGCAAAGAGCGCGACGTCCTCCGTCGGCATCACGTACGGGTAGCTCGGCGAGCGGTAGTCGACGTCGCCCGCGAGCGGCGTCTCGAAGTCCGCGTCCGCGTACCAGCCCGCGAAGACGAATCCCTTCGCCGCCGTCGCCTTGAGCGTGACCTTCTTCCCCGCCGCGTACGCGCCCGCGCCCGTCGCCTTGCAGCCCGTCGGCGCATCCGGGGCGGAAACGGAAAGGACGGGGAACGGCCCCACGATGAACTGCGTCGTCAAGGTATCCTCGCCGCGCTTCGTGAACGTGACCGTCACGCCCGTCTCGACCGTCGGCTTCGTCGCCGCGCCCGTAATCGCCCCCGTCTTCGCGTTGAACTTCAGCCCGGCGGGGAGGCCTTTCGCCGCGTAGCCGACGAGGTCGGGAAGCGCGATCGACACCGGCTCGCCCGGCACGAACGGTCCGTAAGCCCCACTAACCGTCGAACAGAAGAGGCGAAAGCCGCCGCCAACCTCCGAAACGCGTTCACAGCGATACGCAAACGCGCAGTACGATGCATCGGTACCGTACCCGCCGCCGCGTAACACCCGGCAGCCATAGGACGCGATACTCATCGAATACCGATTCAGGCACCATTCCCAAGCGTTCCCGTGTACATCATAGATTCCCCACGCATTCGCCCGACGCGTACCGACTGGATGTGCGTCGACGCTGTTCGCCGGGTACCAGGCGTAGTCGCCAAGGCCCGTCTCGCTGTTGCCGCAGAGCCATTTCGTCGTCGCGCCCGCTCGTGCGGCATATTCCCACCACACCTCGCTCGGTAAGTCCAAGTTATCCTGTCTAGTCTTCGCACGAATCCGCCCCATGAAACTGCCCGGATCGACCGCGTCGGAAACCGGCCAGTTGTACACCCTCGAATTGCCACGAATTACATAATAGGAAGAGGAGACCGGCTTCGTGCTTGAGCTCGACCCGCCCATCACGTTCGCCCACTGCGCCTCCGTCACCTCAAAGACGCCCGCGTAGAAGTCCTTGGTGATCGTGTAACGCCCCAGCGGATCCTCTCCCGCCGGGCAGCGCCGCAGGACGATCTTCTTCGTCTTGTACTCGTCCGTCCACCCGCCGGCTGGGACATCGTCAAGGTAGGAGATCGGATAGTGCGCCGCATCCGCACCCCCCGACACATCGATGACGCAGTAGGTCCTCGTCGACTCCGCACGGTCGCCGGGATCGGCGGCGACGGCCGCAAGAGCAAGGACGCCCACCATCCATGAATACAATAATTTCATCATACTCCTTTATTCCTTTCTAAATCCTTCCGTCTCCGCGCCCACGAACGGCAATTCCGCCTCCGCGCCACATGTTTGTTTGCAGGGCACCCGCTCCCGGCACGGAAAGAAGAGTGGGCAATTCTCAAAGTTTTTAGGGTAGGGAAAGGCATGCTCCGAATGCAATTGAGCACCCACAATGCACAGGCCGTCTCTTATCGACCCCGTGGGAAGAAAGGAACTATCTATGGACTCCGTTGCACCCTCATCCCCAAGATGATAGGATGAGAGCACCACTTCCCCCTCAAGCCGAATGAAGGGACTGGTCAACCCGTCACACGCGCCTGTTACTGGGGGGGGGGGGGGGTAAA
>JBNMKZ010000029.1:0-27223 GCA_050874585.1 Verrucomicrobiota bacterium
CCTCGGGCCGGTCCTCCGGCGGCGGATATCCCGCAGGGACGGCCTTGCGGAATACCGCTTCGTTGCCCTGCGGGCGTCCGCCGCCGGATGCCGCGCCCCTTCGGGACTGCGAACCCCTCAGCTCGCCGTCGCCGCACCCCACCCGCTCTTCACTTCCGCCCGTTCGTTGTGGGCCTTGTTCTCTATTTTGCAGGCGTTGTGAAGGCGCAGGCGCGGCAAAACCATCTGCCGCGGGATGCCTGTGGTGAGCGCGAAGTGCCGCGAGTGAGGCCTTCCACGGGGTGCCACCGTAGGAGTTGTTTTGTCTGCAACCAGTGATAGCCGCCAGGCATGGTAAACTCCATGGGTAAAAATGGGTAAACTCCAGGAATGTTTGCGCTTGCAGGGGGAAAGCGGTTTGTGGTACAATGTCGGGACAAACTGAAAGGAGATTGAGTATGTTGGCAAATAGAAGAGATTTCTTCAAGGGTGCGGCTGCGCTCGCGGCTTTGGGTGCGTTTTCGGGTAAGGCGCTTGCGCGTGGCGAGAAGCCGATGAACAATCCGATTTGGCTGATGACCAGTGCGTTTCCGGGCGAGTCGTTTGAGGATGTCCTGAAGCGGGCGAAGTCCGTTGGTGCGCAGGGGCTTGAGCTGTGCGTCTTCCGCCGCGGTTCGGATCGCAAGGATCATACGGCGACGCATCTTGACTACGAGAGCTTTGATCTTGAGGCTGCGAAGCGGGTTGTGGCGCGGTGCAATGAAGAGGGGCTGCGCGTTTCGGTTGGCTCGTACGACAACCTGATTGGCGGTAAGCCCGAGAACCAGATTCTGAATCAGGACCATGTCTTGAAACTCATCCGTATCGCGGCACTTTTGGGCGGTGATACGAATGATGTTGTCTGCGGAACCTTCCCGGGCTATGATGTGGCTCTGGGCAATGAGGACCGTGGCTTTGAGAAGAACCTTGAGAAGTTCAAGAAGGTCTTTACGCCTATTCTGAAGTATGCGAAGGATCTCGGCGTGACCGTCTGCATTGAGAACTGTCCGATGGAAGGCTGGCAGCCCGTGACCTCGACGGATTGCTATTGCAACCTTTCGGGATGCCTCGCCGCGCGTAAGCTGATGTACGCGATTCTCGATGATTCGAGCGCGTTGCAGGAGACCTACGATCCCTCGCATGATGCCTGGCAGCACATTGACCCGACCGACGTCATCAACGCGATGGACTTCTCGAAACTGCGCCGCGTTCATATCAAGGGAACGCGCAACTTGCCGACGGAGTCCGCCGCGATCCACTGGGGACGGCTCTATCCCGAGCAGTATGTGAATCCTGAACTGGCGAAGAAGGCCGGCGTGCCCGTCCCAGAGAATGAGTGGGCGCGTCTCAATTACGAGCCGCGTCTGCCTGGCTTCGGTGGCAGCGACTCCATCGACTGGTCGCGCTTCCTTGAGAATCTCATGGCGAAGGGCTTCAAGTTCCCGTTCGTAATCGAGAACGAGGGGTGCAACAGTTCGCACACGAAGAACATGGGGGCGACGATGCAGGGCTTCAAGGCCACGATCCTCAATACGGCTCCCGTGATTTGGCCGCTTGGTGCGAATGGCTATGCCTATGATCCGTCGGCCGTCAAGCCGATGGCAATGACGCGCACCGCCGATTTGCCGGTCGTTTCGATGAAGGACCTCACCTAATTTTTGGGGGACGATTCGAACTGGGCGGAGGTGAACCGATGTGGTTCGCCTCCGCTTGTCCATTTGACTGGTTTTGAGCGCGATTTTTCAGCCGATAGCCCATTGACGGCACTTCGGCGGATATGATACAATACCACTCACGATTTGGAGGGATGGCCGAGTGGCTGAAGGCAACGGTTTGCTAAATCGTCATACGGGGTAAACCCGTATCGGGGGTTCGAATCCCCCTCCCTCCGCCATCTTTAGCGTGGTTGACAGGGGAGGTTAACCAATGCGGAGTCCCGGGCAGACGCTCTGTGAGTCGGGGTTGACCCATTCAAACGGAAAGGTGCGGCACTTGTCGGGCTTGACGGGGTTGATTTGGCAAAGATTGTCTTCCGTCAGGTAGACACAGGCCCCCGTTGGGCGGCTCTTGAGTATGAGTCCGCGTCGGTCGGGGGCAAGTTCAGTCTCGCGGTCGATGAATGTCTGTTCGGACATTCCAAGGTAATCGGCAATGCGGGCAATTTCCGCTTCGGAAACGCGTACAATCCCATTCGGGATGCGGCAACAGGCCCCGCAGCACTGGCAGTGGAAGTCTCTCACTTTTGGCCCAGTGCGGCCATGGCGCTTTTACGCATTTGGACGGCGCGCTCCTCGGAAAGGAACTTTGGACGGTAGGTCAGTTTCGTGACATCGTAATCGTAGAGCGTCGCCATCCAGACGCAGGCCTGCAGATATTCCCCTTCGCGATTGAGGTGGAACTTATCCTTACCCTTCGGCTGCCCGCATGGATCGCCGGTAATGCCGTCGGCACTCGGCATGGCCTTGCGGAAGTCCTGGACGGCGGTGCCCGTTGGAATAATGGGCAAGTTGAACTGCGCGGCGAAACGGGCGTAGGCCTCGTGCAGTTTCTCGTACATTTGGGTTTGGTCAATGCCCCATTTGGCAAGACGCCCATCGTAAGGCGTGTAGGACCAGGTTTCTTGGACATAGACTTTGGCCTGCGGAGCGACGCGGCGGATTTCGTTTAGGAGGTTCTCTCCGAACGGAAGGTAGGTGTCGGCCTGCCAGCTCTGTCCGCTCGCCTGTTGGATGGTGATGACATCCCACGCGTCGGCCGACAGGAGGTCCTGAATGTTGGCGTGAGCCGTCCCGGACTTGTCGAAGACGACGTGTCGGGCGATGGGGGCTCGTGAGTCCTTCACGCCATGGTAGTTCCAGCTGATGCGGTAGGGACGGAACGCGGCATTGGTCGCGGCAATCTGGTAGTCGCGCCAATGGTCCTTGAGGGGGCGCCCGCCGACATAAAGGGAGCAGATGTCGAGTTCAAGGCCGGGGACGGAGGCAACGCACGCCGGCATTTGCCGGAGGACGCTGATGGAAAAGCTGTTGCCAATCATCAGAACCTTCAGCGACTTCTGAGTTGAATTTGTCGTCGGTTCGGCGGCGGAAGCTGTGACGGCCAGCGTCAAGGTGGCGAGAAGAATGGTGAAAAGAGAGCAAATGCGTTTCATGCGTGAGATTATAGCACAGCGCGGCAGTTGTGCACAAGTGCCGCGCCGTGCGCGGCCTGGCTTTTTGCCCGTGAGAAAGTTTTCCAAGGTTGGTTCTGACGCGGTTGCCCCATTTTTGGTATACTATCCGACCAAATGCCGCGTGATGCGGTGTCCGGAGAAGCTCGGCGTGGTGTCGGGTGCCGAAGGTGTAAGTTCGCGAAAAGGGTCGTGGACAATCTCTCAGGCAAAAGGACGGAAAGGTAGTGAAGGACTCATGTTGGCTACGGCAACGTGGTTGGATCGGTTCACGGATTACGTGAACCTGGTGGATGACAAGGTTTGGGGCACCTCGTTCGAGGTTGGGGGATTTCCCGTTCCTCTCCTTATTATACTGATTCTCTTCGGAGGAATCTTCCTGACGGTCAGGCTGGGCGGTATGCAGTTCCTGCAACTGCCGCGTGCGCTCCGCTACATGTTCAAGAATGAGAAGGTTGAGCATGGGGCAAAGGGCGAAGTGACGAGTTTTGGCGCTCTTTGCACGGCACTCTCGGCGACGATTGGCACGGGCAATATCGTGGGTGTGGCGACGGCGTATGTCGCGGGCGGCCCTGGTGCGCTTTTCTGGATGTGGATTGCCGCGCTCTTTGGCATGGCGACGAAATATGCCGAGGGTTTGCTGGCGGTGAAGTATCGCGATCACGACCCAGTGACGGGTCACGTGCTGGGTGGGCCATTCTACTATATTGAGCGCGGCATGGGCCGTCGGTGGAAGTGGCTTGCCTGTGTGTTCGCGTTTTTTGGCTGCTGTGTCGGCCTCTTTGGCATTGGCACGTTCTCGCAGGTGAACTCAATCTGCGGTTCCGTGACGCGCTTCTTCGATCCGAATATGGTGCATAAGGTTGAGATTCTCGGCAATTCCTACAGCTGGGTGACGGTCGTCGCGTCCGTCATCATTGCCGTTCTCGTCGGCCTCGTGGTCATCGGCGGGCTTAAGCGCATTGCCAAGGTGAGCGAAAAGGTCATTCCGCTGATGGTCATTCTCTATGTCGTCTTTGCGCTGATGCTGGTGTGTTACAACATCAAGGCGATTCCGGCGGCGGTCGTGACGATTGTGAAGAGTGCCTTTGGCTGGCAGGCGGCCGCTGGCGGTATGGTGGGTGCCATTATTGTTGCGATGCAGAAGGGCATTGCGCGTGGCATCTTCTCGAACGAGGCTGGCCTCGGTTCCGCGCCGATTGCCGCCGCCGCCGCGCAGACGAAGGAGTGCGTCCGCCAGGGGCTCGTCTCAATGACGGGTACGTTCCTCGATACGATTGTCGTTTGCTCGATGACGGGTCTCGCGTTGACGCTGACGCACCAGCCCTACCAGGTCGCCGGCGCGGCAGAAGGGGCCGCCGCGACGATGAACGCGTTTGCCGTCGGCATCCCATTCCTTCCCGCCGTTGTGACGGATGCCCTTGTGATGATTTCGCTCGTCCTGTTCGGCTTTACGACGATTCTCGGCTGGGACTACTATTCTGAGCGGTGCCTTGAGTACCTGACGAATGGCAAGATGGGGCCCGTCTACATCTACCGTTGGCTCTACATTCTCGCCGTGTTCATTGGACCGTACATGACGATTTCCGCCGTGTGGGGCATCGCGGATATCTTCAACGGGCTGATGGCCGTGCCGAACATGATTGCCGTCATTGCCCTCTCGGGTGTCGTCGCGGCGGAGACGAAGAGCTACTTCAAGCGACTGAAGAGCGGCGAAATCACCGAGTAATCGCGGCTAAAGGACAGTACGAAATGACGCGTTCCTGATGAAGGGCGCGTCATTTTCTTGTCGACCTTGTCGGTCATTCGCGGAATTGCTATAATAAGGACATGATTTTCTTCTTTAAGAGTTTGGTTCTCGCCGTCACGCTTCTCTCCTTGCAGAAGAATGGCGTGGAACTGACGGTCGAGGCGAAGACGGCGGCCATCGATCCGGCTTACAGTGTCAATGTTGACGTGACGCTGAAATCGCCTTCGGGGATGAAGGTGACACCTCCCGACCTGCGCACACGTGTTCGCGGCTTTTCGCGGGTGGAGGACTTTCTCGCCGCGCCCGACATTCAGGCGGATGGCGGGTGCATCCAGAAACTCAGCTTGAATCTTGTTCCCGAACCCTGTGCGGAGGAATACAAGATTGCGCCGTTTGTCGTGGTTGTCGAGGGGTCGAATGACCTCAGCTTTGTCGCTGGTCCCGTTTATTTCGAGAACCCGGCGGCACGGGAGGCCGTGACGGGTGGGTTCGAAGTCGATCCGAAGAAGGTCCTGCCGCCATTCAGCTGGCGGTTGGCCGGGCTTGTTGCATTGATTCTTCTCGTGGTTGTTTTGATTGGCGCGGCGCTTTTTGTCGCCGTGCGTTTGCTTGTCCGGCGGGCAAAGGAGCGGCGGATGAGTCCAATCGAACGCGCATGGGTCGAACTCGACCGTTTGCTGAAGCGTCAACTTCCTGCGCATGGACGATACAAGGACTTTTATGTTGAGTTGACGATGGTTGTCCGTCGTTATGTACAGCGCAAGTATGGCATCCGCGCTCCCAACTTGACGACCGAGGAGTTTTTCCACGAGTTGCGCGCGGCGAAATTGTCGACGCAGTTGCCGAGCATGGAAGATCTTGGACGATTCTTGGAATCCGCTGATATGGTGAAGTTCGCCGGTGTGGAGGCAACGCCTGAGATGGCGGCGGACGCAACCGAAAGCGCACGCGGCTATCTGAGGACGGATTCGTCGAATCTCAAGGTCTGACGATTCGTGCGCATCGCCCGAGGCGGCGGTTGGCATTCGGTCTTGTGGTGGATATGGTATAATATCTGCCGACGAGAGGTTCAGGGAATCACAAGATGAATACCTTATTGGAGAAATGTCGACTTGACCATCGGGCTGAAGATGCCCGACGGGCGGGGCTTTATCCGTATTTCCATTGCTTGGAATCTCGACAGGATGTCGAAGTCGTCATGGAGGGGCGGCGTCGCATTATGCTGGGTTCGAACAATTATCTCGGACTTACGGTCTGCCCTGAAGTTGTGGAGGCGGGAATCAGGGCGTTGGAGAAATATGGGACAGGGTGCTCTGGTTCGAGATTCCTCAACGGTACGCTTGATCTTCATTTGGAACTTGAGGCGGAACTTGCCGGGTTTCTTGGCAAGGATGAGGCCATGACATTCGGTACCGGCTTTCAGACGAACCTTGGCATCATCAGTGCGCTTGTTGGTCGGCACGACTATCTCATCTGTGATAAGGAATCTCACGCCAGTGTCTATTGCGCGGCGCAAATGTGTCTTGGTAAACTGCTTCGCTTTCGCCATAACGATATGGCTCAACTGGAGGCTCACCTCAAGTCGGTCCCAGCGGGCTGCGGTGCGCTTATTGTCGTGGATGGTGTCTTCTCGCTTGGAGGAGACCTTGCCAATCTGCCGGAAATCTGCCGCCTTGCACATGGCTATGGTGCAACGGTGATGGTGGATGATGCGCATGGACTTGGTGTCGTTGGACCAGGGGGGAGAGGGACGGCACACCAGTTTGGATTGGAGGCCGAGGTTGACATCCTGATGGGGACATTCTCGAAGTCGTTGGCATCATTGGGTGGCTATGTCGCCGCCAGCCATGCGATTATTGATTTCCTTCGGCACACTTCCGCGCCATTTATTTTCTCTGCGTCCATCCCACCGGCGAGTGCGGCCGTGGCGTTGGCGGCCCTGCGTTACTTGAAGGGGCATCCGGAACTCGTCGATCGGCTTCGCGCCATTTCGCGTTATGCCCGTGAGGCATTTGGCAGGCGAGGAATTCCGCTGCGTGAAAGCGTACGGATGTCCTCGACACCAATCTTGCCGCTTCTCATCGGCGGGACACATGAGACGCTTGTTGCCGCGAAACGGATTTATGACGCGGGAGTTTTTACGAATCCATTCGTCCCACCGGGTGTTTCCGTCGGCGAGGGGATGCTCCGCACGAGTTTCATGGCGACCCATACGCGACAGCTCATAGACGAGGCTGCCGACATCCTTGCGGGGGCACTTGTATGCTGAGATTCGTCTACTACTATCTTCGCTCCATGCGGCTCTACTATGGTTTTGTCACGGGAACAACGACCCTCTTTGGGGCACTTGTTGGCGGGCGCACGCTTGCGGAAGGTCGTACGTGGCTTCTTTTTGCCATGGGCTTCTTGGCGTGGGGCTTTAATCAGATTTTCAGCGATTGGTGCGACCGTCGTGAGGATGCCGTCAACGCGCCCCATCGTCCGATGGTGACGGGAGCTTTGCGCCCGATGCCCGCGTTTGCTGTTTCGTCTGTTGGACTGGCGGCAATTGCCATTGTCGGATATTGGCTTTCGCCGTATACGCTCCTATTCCTTGGCGTGGGCGGCGCATTGAACATTGCCTATTCAATCCTGAAGCGTGTGCCTGTTCTCAATTGCCTTGTCTATGCGTGTGCCATTTCCTGCTGTGCACTCTTTGGCTGGGTCGGTGCGACGGGATCGTTGCCGCCGAGTTCGTTTTACGGGGCTTTGGCTCTTTGGGTTGTTCCCGTTCACTTCCTGATGTGTCACAACAGTTATTACAAGGATGTCGTCGGCGACCGTAAGGCTGGCGTACGGACGCTTCAGACGCTTTGCTTGAAGGCGGCGATGGCGTTAACGGTCGCCTTGATGGTTCTTTTTCCCGTGGTCGTTTGGCGTGTTGCCGTCGGTCAAGGTCGGGCGGGAGTGCCGTGGTTGGCGTTTGGACTGCTCGTCGGCTTGCTGTCGGTATTGTTTCTGATTGCATTGAAAACTGGGCAGTGCCATCGTGCGACCAGGCTCAATTGCCAATTGTGTGTGGCGTTGCTTCACGCCCGGTCGTTTTCGCAGAGTTGGCCTGTCTGCCTGATTTCACTGATGGTCGTTAATCTTATCTTTTGCTGGTATCGCGATGAAAAGGAGTAGGAACATCACAGGGTTGGGGAAACTGCTCTTCTACGTGCGGATGTCCCTTGCGTGTGCGTGGCGCTACAAGTCGCCGGCGGCACTTCTGAAGGCATCGCGTTTTACGCGCATCTTCTTTCGGCACAAGCTTGTGAAGATGGCGAACGGGGAGTGCAAGCTCGACTTCTATATGCCGCGCTATCCAAGCGAGGCGTTCTTTACGGCGTTGGAAGACAAGGTCATTTGCCGCCCGCCGCGTCCTGTGAGCGTTGTCCTTTCCATTTCGAAGGTCTGTACCTACAAATGCCCGCACTGCTATCAGCGAAAGGATGACCCGGACGAGTTGCCGATTGAGATGCAGGTGGAGAATGTCCGCAAGATGCGTGACTTTGGCATCGTCGCCTGGGCGATTGAGGGCGGCGAGCCCCTGTTGCGCTTCGAGCGTCTGGAGGCGGTTCTCGGGGAGGTGCGTGGACTTGAGGTCTGGGTCAACTCGACGGGACATGGGGCGACGACTGAGAAGATTCGCCGCTTGCGCGAGTTGGAGGTGACGGGCGTTATGTCGTCCATTCATTCCGTCAAGCCCTCTGAGCATGACGCTTTTACTGGTGTTGCAGGGTCGTGGCAGCGGGCACTCGACTTCTTGCGCGACTGTCAGGATGAGGGTCTGCTTGTCGGCTTCAACACGGTTCTCTCCGACCGGCAGGTCGTGGACGGCGGCATTGATCGTGTCATGGAACTTGCAACGGAACGCGGTTGCGACTACATTCAGCTGATTCACCCGAAGGCCTGTGGTGCGTGGATGGGCAAGGCGTTCGATGCCGCGCTCCATCGTGAGGCCGTGGAGGTCGCCAAGCGTGCACAAATTCGCTACAACGCCTCAGGCTCACGGCACACGCCCGTTCTGACGGCTCAAGTTTATGAGGAGTCGCCGGAGATGCTGGGGTGTTGTTGCGGGGGCATTGATCGCTTTTATGTCGGGGCCAGCGGGGAAGTCCAGCCATGCGAGTTCGTGAACATTTCGTTCGGCAACCTTCGTGAGGTTCCATTTGAAGTGGCCTATGCGCGGATGCGACAGGCGTTTGCCATTCCGTGTGAAGAGTGGACCTGCCAAGTCCATGCGGAAGAGATTGCGGCGGTTGCCGGCGACAGGTTGCCGTTGCCATGGTCTGAGACAGAACGCCTTGTGCGCAACTGGAAGCCCGGTACGCCGACGAAGGTCTATGAATCAGTGGGAATCTACCGCCGATGAAGCGATTCCTTGTTCTCGTCAATCCCTCTTCGCACGGCGGCCGTTCGGGCCGCCGGTGGAAGGCGTTGTCAAAACTCCTGCCGGAGGGCGAGTTCATCCTGCTCAAATCCATTGAGGAGGCTGGCGAGTTGGCGCGTACGGCGCACGGCTATGAGACGGTCGTTGCCTGCGGCGGGGACGGGACGGTTCGGGCCGTGGCCGAGGGCGTTCTTGAGAATCAGGATGACAGCCTCAAGTTCGGGGTCCTCTACACGGGGACGAGTCCCGACTTCTGTCATGCGCACGGCATTCCAATCGAACCGGGCGCGGCAATTCGCTTACTGCGTTCAGGTGCGTTTCGGGAGATTCCCGTCCTGACGGCCAATGGATGGGCCTTCTTCTGTTCGCTGAATCTTGGCATCGGCGCGGCGGTTGCTGAGACGGCCAATCGCCTGCGTCCCTATCTTGGCGACCACTTTGGCACATTTGCCGCGCTCATCTCGGCATTGCTGCGGGCACGAAGTTATGGCGTTGAGGTGGGGGATTGGCGGATTGACGCGTGTGCGCACTTCCTGATTACGCGTATTCCTGCCATTGCCGGAGGCCTGCGTCTTGCCTTGCCGAAGTTGGGGGAGGACGAATTTGCAGCGTGGGTCGTTCGTCGTCCTGCGCTCTTGGACTGGCCGAGGCTTCTCTGGTGCCTCTACAAGGGTGAGCCGTGCGGCGAGTTTCACATCCTGCGCAATGCTGTCACGCTGCGTTCGGACGCGGCAGTTCCGGTGGAATTTGATGGCGACCCCCACGGTTGCCTGCCTGTTGAAGTTCGGTTTTCAAAACGACGGCTTAAGTTGGTGCGACCATGAATGAAGAGTCATTTATCCGTGCGCTTCAGCGCATACATGGGATGCGTCCGTACGAGGCGGATGCCGATGTCGTGTTGGCGGGGGATGGGCAGCTTCTCGTCTCCACGGATTCCTTTTCCAGGGAAGAGGATTTCCTCGGCGGACTCGACCCCAGGGACATGGGGCGGCTGATGGCGTATGGGGCCTGCACGGATATCCTTGCCTGTGGTGCACGACCTGAGGCAATGACGCAGGTCTGGACGTATGCGGAGTCTGAACCGCTTGCCTTTTATGAACAGGTGGCATTGGGTGTGCAAGACGTGCTGGCGCATTATGGAATGAAGTTGCTCGGCGGCGATGTGGCGACGGCCTCCGAATGGTCCTGGAGCGCAACGGTCATGGGGCACGCCCGACAGCCCGTGCGCCGCGTTGCGTCAAGGCGCGTCGACTTTGACCTTTACGCGTCAGATCCGCTCGGCGCGGCGAACGCGGCGGTTGCGCTGGGCCGTCCATTGCCCATTCCCGTCCGACATGAGCCGGTTCCATCGGAAGCGTTGTTCGCGACTGATTCCAGTGGCGGACTATTCGATGCGCTGGAAAATTTCCGCCGCGTGAATGCGGGCCTTTGGATGGAGGTCGATTGTGACTGTGCCGTTGCGCGGGAAGTTGTCGCTGCCTTGCCGCCGGGCGTTGAGCCTGGATGGGCGCTCGTGGGTGGGGTTGGGGAATATGCCCTGATCTTTGCCGTGCCGACAGGAACGGCGGTTCGGGGCGGCATCCAGATTGGTCGCGGCGGATTCTGCTCTGAACGTGCCGCGCCGGAAATCCGACTGAAGATGCACGGGCACATGGGGCGGATGAAGGCCTCGCCCCCGGATTGGCGGCAGGTCAAGCCGACGGAGCGACTGTCCGTTGTCGCTCGGTATTGGCGGGAACTGTTCACGGAGTGACGGATTATGGAGACGATTCTTCTCACGGGAGCGGGTGGGTATGTCGGGTCGAACGCGGCGGAATATTTCGTGCGCAAGGGCTTTCGCGTTATTGGAACTGTCCACCACAGGGTCGCGGACCGCTTGCGGACTTCGGGCGCGGAGATTCGCTCGGTGGATTTGACGGACGCTCATGCGGTGGCGTCGCTCGTGGGCGAGCCGATTGATTATGTTGTCCATGTCGCGGCACGGGCCAGTGACGTTGGCCCGGATGCACTGTTCCGTGCGGCGAATTACGATGCCGTCCGTTACCTCGCCGGATTGGCGATGGAGCGCGGCGTTCGGCGGTTCGTCTATCTCTCGACATCCGACGTTTATGGATTGCGCGACTTTCATGGGGAGGGTGAGGATTCGCTGGCCTTCGATGGAAAGGCGCGCAATCCCTATCCGAAGTACAAGATCCTGTCGGAAAAGTGGCTGGCGGACAACCTTCCGTCCGAGCGGTTCTCGTGTGTGCGCCCCTGCGTCATCTATGGACGCGGCGACACGTCCATTACACCGCGCACGGTGGCATACCTGAAGGCATCACCATTTGCCTTTCACTTTGGGCACTGGAAAGGGCAGAACCGTTGGCCGCTCGCGCACATTGAGAATGTCTGCCGGGCACTGCATGCCGCAATGCTTCTTTCGGAGGCGGGTGGAAAGGGCGTGACGGTTTTGAATTCCCGTCGCGTGACGGTCAGCGACTATTATCGTGAACTCGCGGCAGAATTCCTGCCGGGGAAACGTCTGCGGGAATTGTCGCTTCCAATGGCGGTTATCCGACCCATTGCCGCACTTTCGACGGCTTTTTCGCGTCGTAGCCCCATCTTCGACCCCACGCTTTATGCGCTTGATACGATTTCTCACAATCTCGATTTCAGCAATCGGCGGATGCTGGACTGGTTTGCCAGGATGGGACTGACGGAGTATCCGCACGATACGTATCGATAGGTCGGTTGCGCATGGGGATGTGTTGTGCGGCGCGTCACTTCTGCCGCGTATACCGAGGGGGCTGTCCGTCCATTGGGGAGAACGAGGGGCGACTTGCCCGGGAGAGCAGGCGGCTGTCGGGGCGAAAGCGTTCTCTTTTCCGCAAGAAGAGGGGCGGATAGCCCGAAGGGAACGGGTTGTTGTGCCGAAAGGGAAGGGCTTTGATGCCCATCAGGAAGGGCAAGCACTAAGGTGGTTTGGACAAAGCACTAAGGTGCTTTGCTCAAAGGACTAAGGTGCTTTGTCGAAAGGACTAAGGTGCTTTCCCTTCGTATTCCGCATCGCAGCCCTTCCTTATGGGCAGGGCAACCCTTTCTTTTGGGGTGAAACGCCCCTTTTCTTGGGCAAAACGGCCCTCTCCCTTGGGGAAGGCGGCGGACGCAAGCCGCCGTGGCTGGGAGTTGTGAAGGGCAGATGGGCGGAAGGAAACCCCGCCGCGGCGGTGTCCCCATAGGCGCAAGCGCGGCGAAACAATCTGTCGCGTCCAGCCTGTAGTCGGTCCGTTCTGTCATCCATAGACTATTCTCTTTCTCTTTTTCAGCCCCATTAGATTTTCAAAATCGCCGCGAAAGCACACAGGCAAGCGTTTTTATGATAAAATACTCCCAAAATGAGGGTTTCTTGGACTGTGTAATGGAGCCGACGGTGATTGAGATTCGCCGTGGTAGGTGTTTAAGTGCGCGAAATCGTGCACTTATGGCTTCGTTCTTAAGTTATCCCCCCCCCCCCCCCCCTGTAACTGACATCTCGCGGATTCGCATGTGGAGTGCCCTTGTTGCCGCGCCTTTCGTCGGTGCAAGGAGGATTCCTGTTCAGGGTTGGAGGCTTGGAATGGGTCGCGTTTCTTGTACGCAGACGGTCACGAAGGCATGTCTTCACAAGAAACGGTGCATAACCGTCAACATTGTGCGGATTCGGAGCGTATGAACGCCGGCAAGGATATGACGCTTTCCTCCATGGCGGAAACGCCGCTTTTCTCCGGCCTGCCCGAATCCGTTCGTGCGTCACTGGCTCTGGAACTTGGTGTGCAGGTTAAGGTGTATAAGGCGAATGAGTTGGTGGTTCACGAATGCGAGCCGGCGTCTTGGATTGTTTGCATTCTTTCTGGTCGGGTGCACCTTTACGAATGCGGATTCCGCGATGACAGTCGGCATCTCGTACGGATACTGAGTTGTGGTGATGTCTATGGAGCATCCTTCCCAATGGTGAACCCTGAGACCAATCCGGCTATGTTAATTGCCGTTGAGAATGCGCGGCTTTTAGTTTGTCGCGTCGATCGTGTTCGGCAGTTGGTTCAAAATGGGCGATGTCCCCTGTTGCTTGCCAATCTGTATGCCGTCGTTGCCCGTCAAGGTTTCTATGCCTGGCGAAAAGTGTCCTTGCTTAGTTGTTATGAAATTGGCGATCGTGTGATGCTTTACCTCCGCTTATGCCGTGAGGAGAACAAGTCCTATGTGGCGGTGCGAAGTTCTGAACTGGCGGCATTGATTGGTGTCAATCGCACGGCACTCTATCGCGCCATCGCCAGGTTGCAGACGGCGGGACTTATCTCCGTCGTGGGCGGCAAGGTTTCGCTTGCCGCTTCGGGGAAACCGTAGATTGCTTGTCATCAGGGGGCAGGAAGTGTGTTCAGCGGTGAGAGAAGAAGTAAAACCTTCCGAGGTGTCGCAGATGCGACAGTCAAGGACGAGGGGAAATGCTATCGTATGCGCCAAAGGTTGCCGAGGTGTCGTTGCCCTTGCGGCATGGCGGTGTAAGTCTAATTAGGGCAGAAACAAGGAAATTAAAATGAGAAATCTGGTTGTTCCGGTGGTTGGTTGTGCCCTTCTGGCGGGGGTGTTGTGTGGTTGCGTGACGGGGGGAGCCGCCGACGAGGACAAGGTTGCCGCGTGGCAGAAAGAGCGTACCCCAGTTGAAGTCTTGAAGTCGAAGATCGAAGTCAAGGCTGCGGGTGCGATTGTTGAGGCTCTTGATGTCGCGCCGTTTGGTATCTACAAGGCTGTTGCAGACAAGGTCGATAAGGCGGCCGTGATGGAGCGTTATCGCCGTATCTACCTCGGTTATGTTGGGGATGTCCAGGAACTTGAGAAGCAGGGAAAGTCGCGTGACGAGGCCCGCAAGACAGTTTTGGATCAGGTCAAGGCGCAGCCCGACGGTGCGCAGACCATCGCCAAACTGAACGAATACCTCAAGACGGCTAAGGAGACTAACTTCGAGGCGGTTGCGGCGTGGATTCAGAAGGTCACGCAGGGACTGCAGTTGGCGAATCAGAAGTTTGCCGAGGAGTCGCCGAAGGCCCTTCAGCAGATCGTTGCCATCGCCCAGCAGGAGGGCGGCATGGCCGTCATTAAGATTCCGAGCCAAGCAAAGGACGATATTGCCGTCGTCGGCAACCAGCTTAAAGATGCGGGCGCAGGACTTGCGCTTTATGTCGAGATGGTGAATGCGGATAAGGAAGCCGCCAACATGCAGGCTGACTATCCGGTCGAGGGGTAAGGAAAATTGGGCATTGCTGGGAATTCTCGGCAATGCCCAATACTTTCAGGAGGTCTGCATGATGAACAGGACATTGATTTACGGAGCGGCGGTGGCACTTTTTGTCTGCGGCTGTGCGACGGCACCATCGGCGCGTGGTCCGATTCCGGCCAAGTATTACTCCAAGGCCGAACTTGAGGACATGGACGAGGTGAAGCTTCCGCCCAACTACAGTGTGGACAACTTCCGCAAGATGCAGATGGTTATGAATGTCAAGATTGAGTCTGCGGATGGGAAGTCAAAGATTGACAAGAGCCTGTCGACGCGCATGCAGACAGAGATGGCCAAGCTGAAACGCTTTGAGATTTTCTCGCTCCATAATCGTAGCAAGGTCGAGCTTGATGCGATTGGGGATCTTGATGATGAGGTCAAGGTCGTGTCGGCGGACAATGTTAAGGCGAGTGACCTCATGCTGACGGGTTCTATCAAGGTTACATGCGCCATCAACGAACTCCACAACGAGAAGGTGTTTGTCTACAGCGCAGACGGAGACTTCAGCTGCGAGGATGCCAAGACGCGCACTGTCTATTTTGCCGAAAAGGCGCGTGGCGTGTGGGATCGCAAGGTCAAGTATTCGCTTACGGGCCAGGCTCACGGAAATGTGTCGGAAGATCAGGCGATCCAGATTGCCTGCCTGCGTTGCCTTGCCATCGTTGCGAACAAGCTTGGCAATACGTTCCCGACGGGTGGCCGCGTGACAAATATCACGGGTTCGGGCGACACGATGGTCATGGCCGCCGGTCAGCATGAGGGCATCGGCCCGAACCAGCAGGTCTGCGTGTTCCTCTCTGAGGATGGACTCGACATTCCCGTTGCGTTCGCCGAGGCGACGCCGAAAAACGATGGAACATCTCAGTTGCGCGTCTATCGCTGGAACACGGATAATGCCGATGCCAAGGCGGTCGTCAAGGAGATTCGTGGATCTGGTCGTGCGTTCTTGAAACAATACAAGGGTGACAAGAAGAATGGGCTTTATGCCGTCGCATTCGGCATGGCTGTTCCGGCGGACTGGGAAAAGAACGCGAACAAGTAAAGGAGTCCCATGGGAAAAAGCATAAAACTTGTGGCTCTCTTGGTGTCATGCGCATTGGGGACGGCGGTGAGTGCCGCCGTCCCAGAGGCAGTTGAAGTGCTCGCGAAGCAGATGAAGGAGGATGGTGCGGAAAGTCGTGCCGGATTCACGAAACAGCTTGGCGTATTTATCGTTGCCACGGGCAATGCACCAATTACGGGAAGCAAGGCCAAGGCAAAAACGATTGCGCGTGCGAACGCCGTGCAGAATGTTGCCGCGTTTATGGGCAGTCAGGTCTCCTCGGCAACACGCAGTGAGTCGAGTGAATCGACTGTGAATGATGTGACGGAGGTCAAGGAGTTCTTCTCGACCGTGACGGAGACCAAGGTCAAACAACTCCTCAAGGGAGTACAAGACCTGTCAATGGAAGATGATGGTGATACGATGGTCGCTACTGTCTTCTTGACAACAAAGGCCATCGACAAGAGCGCGGAGCTCAAGGCGGCCATGGATGCCATGGGCGACGAGGGGACTGTGCGGGCGGTCGGTGAGTCCAACTCGCATCAGAATGCCATTCAGATGGCTCTGCGTGCGGCTGTTGAGCAGGTCGTTGGGACGATGGTCGTTGGCGAGACGAAGATTACGGATAACGAGAAGGTCAAAAGCAAGATTTTCTCTGGCGCGGAGGGATTCGTCGATACCTATCGTCCAGTCGAGGAGGTTGAGATCTCGGCTGGCTGGCGTGTGACGGTAATCGCAAAGGTGTCGAAGAAGAAAATCCTTGATTCCTATCGTGTTTACCTGAAGACATTAGGCGATCCTGTATTCTATCTTGAGTGTACCTCATCCGATTCGGAGGGGGAGGACAAGCAGATCGCCGCGCGGTTTGGTCAGTTCTTCCGTAAACTCGGCTTCAAGATCAGCAAGACCCCCGAAGGGGCCGATTACCTGATCAATGCCGTCGGCGAGTATCGGCGTGTGAAGAATCCGATAGATGAGGACCAGACCTTCACGCAGTATTCGATGGTCATCCGTGTGTTGTCGAAGACGGGAGAAGAGTTGCTGTCGCTCCCGAATAATCCGCGCAAGAGCGCGGTGTGCATCAACAATCCCGAACGCGAGCGTGAATTGTGCGCGGCAAAGGCGTTCAAGCAGATGGAGAAGCCCGTTCATGAAGCGATTAACGATATGATTGCTCGGATGATGGCCGAACATACTGACAAGCTTATGAACAGCGATGAATAATCGGGTCAACACAAACGAAAAAGAACGGAAGAAAGGAAGAAAAACATGAAAAAACTGATTCTGGGAATTTTGTGCCTCTCGGCTGTAGGCGGGACCTATGCGCAGGAGCCAGCCGCATCGGCGGAGGAGACTGTGCAGGACAAGTGCACCGTCGAGGAAAAAGGTGTTCAAGACATGATTGACGAATTCCTTGCGGCCAAAGGATGGGTCGCAGGGGAGAATGTGCAGGGAAACAAGAAATTCTTTGTTGCGACTGGGACGGGTGTCATTCAGGCACCTCGCTCAAAGCCTGCGTCTTACATTAACTCGCGTGTGAATGCATTCAACAAGGCAATGCTCGAGGCCAAGAAGAATATGGTCGAATTCCTTGGCGTCTCAATCGAATCGGAGACGGAAAAGAGTTATCAAGAGGGAGACTTCTCCAATCCGGAAGAGACAAAGGCAAAAGGCGAAGATACGAACTCGCTTGCTTATAAGTTGAAGGCACTTGTTCATGCCAAACTCGATAAGGCCCTTCGCTCGGAGGGTGTCGATCCGGATGCGGCAAATAAGGAGGCAGCCGCTCAGGCCGCAAAGAAGCTGTTGGCCTCCGAGCAGTACAAAAAGATGGTTCGCACGGCTGCGCAGGCGCAGGTCGTCGGACTTCAGGCCATTTGTACATTTGAGGGCACGCCGTCAAACGACAAAGGCGAAATCGGTGTCGTTGCAATCTGGAGCCCTAAACTTCAGGAGATGGCGGCTTCGATTGTCACGGGAGCGCCGGTTGCGAAGGGCAAGGCGAAGCGTCCGATTCGCGAGCAGGTTGCGACGGATCCTGGTGCGTTGCTTTCCACATTCGGTGTTCAGCAGAAGATTGACGAAGCGGGAGATCTTGTGCTGGTCGGATTTGGACAGGCTGGCGGCGTGAGTGAGTCGAAGATGGCGGCCAAGGGTGCCCAGGGGAAGGCCAAGGCGAACGCGTTGGCGGCAATCCGTGAATTCGCGGGCGAAAACGTGGCTGTGGCGACAGATATGCTGAGCGCCGAGTCAACAGAAGAATTTGAGAATGCGGCAGAAGAGTATCAGGATCAGAGTGCATTTTCCGAGAAGATCAAGGCAACGGCCGCGAAGATGAACATTGCGGGCATTGCCGTTTTGAAAAACTGGAAGTTCAAGCACCCGCTGACAGGCACGACGGTCTATGGGTGCGTCTGTACATGGGCGCCCAAGCAGGCGGCTTCGGCGAAGCAGATGAAGGCGACGATGGCTAATCCAACGGCGACTTCTGGCGCGAGCAATTCGTCTCGACCGGCGGCAAAACCAACGGCCTCGGCGTATGGCGCGGGTGGTCAGGCTGGTGATGATGATGCGTTTTGAACTTGTCATTGGCTATGTATGCTTGATGGGGGCCGCATTGGCGGCCCCCATCGGGGAGACATTTCAGGACAATCGAGACGCAATCTTGTCAAAGGCAACGACCATTGTTGGCGAAACTGTGTTTTCCGTGGGACGGGCGAGGTCGTCCCGTAAGGTGGGAGATGATATTGGATTTTCGAAGGCGGCACTTTTTGCGTATGGCAACCTTGATCGCCTTAACTTTGAGCGAGCTGATTGGCCGGAAAGCGTGAAGCCTGAAGAACGCGGCGCTGTATGGAAAGCGTACCGTGCGGCCAACCCGTTTGCTCTGACGGTGGGAGGTGGTCAGCGCATTTATCAGGAGAAGCCTCAGGCCGAACATTTCCTGCTTGTCATGGCTTTTCCCCGGAACCGTGTGGTTCTTCCGCGCGTTACGCAGTCCGAGCTCCTGCCTTTTGTGAACGCCTATCGCCAAGGGCGAAAGGCACTTGAGCGTGAATTGTCGCGGGACGAGGGCGGTGACGATATGCCGAACAGCCCTCTCAATGTGGAGACGAACAGCTTTGAGACGGAGGCTTGGAATCCCATTCGCGGTGCGCAGATTACACCAGGGGTTCCGTCGCCAACGAACAAGATAACGGAGAATTTTGATGAGGCTTTGATGCTGTAAAGGAGCGTGTATGCTTGACTATCTTGATGCGGCAACAGAGGCGACACTTCATCAAGTTTTTTTCGGCTTTGGCTTTACATTTTTTATTGCCATGATCTTGAACAAGGTAGGGCGAAGTTTGCGAGATGTCCTATTGTGTCGATTGGGGAGGTTCTATGACTACTTCGTTATGCCTGGATGCATATGTCATGAAACAGGGCGGACTTTGGGATGTCTCATTTCTGGGATAGGTGTGGACCGCTTCGAGATATTCAACTTGCGGACAGATGATTCGGAACGTATTCCAGTTGCGGTTAGCTTGAACAGACGATTTGTGTTTGTTCGGCGCTTTTTGATTCTGACGGGTCCGGTTTGGACGGGTGCGGCTGTCATTGGAGTAATGGCGATGCTTGCGGCAGGTACGGAGATTTTCCCTTCGTATTCTGAGTGCTTTGATATCGGGTCAAATGTGGGCATATTGTCATACATTGCGACCATGGTGTCTCAGTCTTTACTGATGGTTGGAAGGTTGTTCCTTGTTTGGAATTGGACATCGCCATTTTGTCTTTTGGCCTTTTATCTCCTATTCTGCGTCGGATCGCAGATTACGATTAGCGGAAAGTCCATGCTTCTCATCTGGCAGTCGGTACTGTGCCTATTTCCATTGCTTTTTGTGCTAAATCTTGTCCCGGGTGTCAACGCAGGACTCGCGTGGTTGGGCGTTCACCTGATGCCAATCGTGTTTGCCGTCCATGTTACGCTGATGTTTGTGGTAATGTTGAACTTTGTATTTTGGCTCTTGGCTCGTCTGATTTTCGGGAAAGGGAGGGGATGCACCGGTAGCCTAACCCAATGGCGGAGGGGAAAAGCCTATGTTCGGGCTCGACGGTAGGGGCATTCTCATTTCCGCAGTTTTGTGCTTTTCTGTTGGGTGGGTTGGACAGAATGTGACGCCACTTGCGAAAAGGCATAGTGACCTTACGTTGGAGCAAAGCGGAACTTACTATCAGCTTTCTGATTCCGAACGAAAGGAACTTGTGTGGATGGCCAAGGCGGCAAGCGCGGCTTATCCGGATGGTGACAAGCCACTTGGATATCGTTCGTTTACATTGAAGGAATGGAATGCCTGTTCCAAGGAATGCCCCGAGTTGGTTTATACGGAGGACGGGTTCTTCAATGTCGGATCTGGACTCCGTGGGCGGGTGATGGTCCATATGGTAAACGAGGGTCGGGTAATCCTTGCCTTGAGTGGGTGCGATTTTGACTTTGAGGGATTAATCAAGGATGGCATCAATACCTGTGTTATGCATTATATTGGATCAACTCCAGGCCAGTATCAGCAAGCGCTGAAGCTTATGGAAGGGATTTTGGCGGCCAAACAGCGAAGTGACTTGTGGATTGTTGGGCATTCGCTTGGCGGAAGTTTGACAACATACCTGACGCTTGAGATTCCACAAGGCCGTACGCGTGTGAAATGCGCGACATTCAATGGCTACGGACTTTCACCGTTTTCAGAGGTATCTGAAGAAAAGAAAAGGATCGCCGCAACACGGTTACGTAATGTCTATTGTGATGGCGACCCTGTCTATAACTTGAAAGACATACTGCTGAAAGTACCACATTTGAGACGATTGCCATCGCCACGACATTTTGGGGCATCCTATTCGATTGTTGGTCGCGGCAATTTAATGGAACAACATTCGCTTGACGGCCTGCTTAAGCTGATGATTGAGGAACGGACGGCTTGGTCGGGACTATGACAATGTGAGACAACCTGAAGGGAGCGAAGAGAATGAAAATGTTTCGTGTGTGGGCATTGTTTGCTATTGGGTGCGCAATGACTGGTTGCGACTATACGGCGGTGATGGATCCGCCGATTACCATTACCATGCGGAATGGAATTCTGAGCCATCGCGTTCTACAGGTCAGTAATTTGTCCACAGAACAAGGTGTTGAGGTCTACATGTATGTCGCGGATACGAACCATTCGGTTCGAAGTGGAAATATTGTCATCCCCGCCAACGGGATGAAGGAGTTCGGTGCACTTGAGATCGACTGGGAGTTCAAGACCGGAGATAGGGGCTTTGTACGATCGCCCAGGCATACGCGTAAGCTCTGTTTTGAGCTGGAGAATGATGGGCAGTATAGGACATGGTTTGGATTCGATGACATACCAGAGGTCGATGTAGCCGAACAAGTGCGCATACGGAAGGTCGCCGAGCATGCATCCTGGCTGAAGGCGGCGGCGGCGGCCGAATGTCAGCGAGGGCGGCAACTTTTCCTCGCAATTGATCGGGTCAATGCCGAACGTGAGGCGGCAGGCCTTGAGGGCGTTTGGCCGAAGCCAGCGCAAACGCAAGGAGGTATTCGGGAGTTTGTAAAGGAGGCAGGAAGCGTCGCCGCAAGATTTGTGAAAGATCGGTGCGGCGTTCGGACACCGGTTGTCGAGGCGACGCCTGACATTGCCGCGATGAAGTTTAAGACCTCCGAAAGATATTTTGAACGACTTTGGGGCGTTGGAAAATTTGCATCGCCGGGTTGCCATCCGTATGTTACTGGGATTAATATGGATTCCGTCGTGTGCGGGGGGCAGACAAACGGCACAATCTCAGCAGAAACTGTCCGCTGGAGCGTGTTGGCGGACTATTCGGGCGAATTGAACGATGCGTTGCCTGTGCTTGTCAGCGCAAATTTCCCTTGTGAGAAACTGAGAGCGTTTTGGGATGGTAAGGAAAATGCAAAGGAGATTATTCCGCTTTTGTCCGTCGGAGAGACAAAAGACGAATCGTTCGTGGTCGTATATCGGAATGGACATGCGAAGTCGTTCCTTGCGAAGGATGCAACCCTTGAAAATATCTATCCTGGCGCATTCAATACTTGCACGAATGGATATAATAGACAGATTCAGTACCTTACGCCGCATGGAGTTGTCAATGCGGCTGGAATAGTTAAATAAAGAGAGGGGTAAGTCATGTCGCTTATAGGAAACATTCTGTGGTTCTTGTTGTTTGGCTTCGAGATGGGGTTGGCTTGGATCGTAATCGGATTGATCTTCTTCTGTACGATCATCGGCATCCCTTACGGCATCGCGTCATTTCGGATCGCACGGTTTGCATTCTTTCCGTTTGGCAAGGATATTGTTCCAAGCAAGGATGCGGGCGCAGGCACATTTATGCTGAATGTTATTTGGGTTGTCTTTGCCGGCCTTTGGCTGTGGCTTGCGTCTGTCGTGGCGGGCATCATTTGCTGTTGCACGATTATCGGCATTCCATTTGGCATTGCCTGCTTCCGCATTGCAAAGGTCAGTTTTGCGCCGCTTGGGAAGAAGGTTGTCCTTAAATAAGAATTCGGAATGACTGAGTCGCGTATCGAGCAGTGGAAGCGGAAGCTTTTGGACCTGTCGCTTCGCAATTCATTGCTGAATGTGCGTGATGGAAATCGTTTCTTGCCGATAGACGAGGGGGTGCCGTATGGTAGTGAGGCGGCGAAAAAGAAGGTGGATGCCTATGCGGCGTGGAAGCCAGACGCTCCTTTGCCGTTCAAGACGGTGCTACCCAAGAAGGAGTCTGATAAGCGGCTGAAGGAAATCTATCGCTCCAGCCGTCTGTTGCTCAATGAGTCGGGTGTCAATTCCCTTTTCCTCGCTGTTGGATTCCTGAGTTGGCGCGAGCGGGCAGATGGACCTTTCCATCAGGCTCCGCTTATCCTGATTCCGGCGGAACTTGTGCGCCAAACGGTCGCACCTGGCTACAAGTTGGTGCGCACGGAAGAGGATGCAGTCGTCAACTTCTGTCTACTGGAATTGATGCGTAGCCAATTCGGTCTTTCGATTGCTGATGTTACGGGCGGTGGTGTCGGGGATGGAGATCCGGACTTCATGGAAGTGTTCGCGGCGTTTTCCGAAGCCAGCCAAAGCCGTAAGGACTGGACCGTAACCACACGTGTCGTGATGGGGATTTTCTCCTTTTCGAAGGTCGTTATCTGGAAGGACTTGGTTGATCATGGTGAGGCGTTAAAAAAACATCCATTCGTCGCGCATCTTGCGGAGGGGACCGGGCTGTTTGATGATGGCGTGGAGGTGTTCCCGCCAGAGGAGGTCGCTCAACATGTCAATTTAGAGGAGCTTTACTGTCCGCTTGCGACCGATTCGTCTCAGTTGGCTGCCGTCCTGTATTCAGACATCGGTAAGTCGTTCGTGCTTCACGGTCCGCCTGGCACCGGCAAGTCGCAGACGATTACGAACATCATCGCGCACAATCTGGCGAAGGGGAAGCGCGTACTTTTTGTCTCGGAGAAAAGAGCCGCGTTGGATGTCGTGTACAAGCGACTCGCCACCGTTGGGTTGGCACCTTTCTGCTTAGAACTCCACTCAAGCAAGGCGGACAAGGCCAGTGTTATGCGGCAGTTCAAGGAGTCACTTGATATCACACCTTCGCATTCGCCGTCGAAATGGTCGGCGACCTGCGCAGATGTTACTGCATCCGCCAAGACACTCAATGCGTATGTGCGAGATCTTCATGCGCCCTGTGCAAGCGGAATGTCTGCCTATGATTACATGGAACGACATGGCGAAAGTCATCCGCAGTCGGACCCTACATTTGTGCCAGACTGGGTGGTGGATGCCCAGTGCGAGACCCAGAAGGCATTGACCGAAATCATTCATGAACTGGTGGAGGACTGGAATAGCATTGATAAGTCCGACCATGAGGCACTGAAGATTGTCCGCACGAAGGACTGGTCGCCCGAATGGGCGGTGCTCATCGATCGGCACGCCGTTGATTTCATCGAAACGCTGGCAAGGCCAAAAAGCATCAGGCGTACACTTCAATTGTTTTGGCTCAAGCTTCATGCCTTTTCCCAAAAGACGATTGATTATCCTTCGTACTTGAAGACTGACGAGGAGAAGCGTGGCAGGATTCAGACTGTCCGTGACCATCTTGGTGGATTGCGGTTGGAAATGTCGTACCGAGCCATTCGACGCAAGGCGGACGATGCTGGATGCCGCAAGTTTGTCGGAGCACTTGAGAAGGGGGAGATTCCAAGCGGTGAGGCCATTTGCGTGTTTCAGGATTCCTGTTCTGAACGGATGATGAATGTTCTCGTCTCGCGTTCGAAGGCGCTGTCTGGTTTCTCGGGGAAGAAACATGAATCTCGTATTGCCCATTTTAGGAAGATGGATGAAACCGTTTCCTCGCTCGTGCGTCAGAGAATTGTCGCCTTGTTGTCGGGGCGCCGTTACGAGATTGAGCATCCGCCGGTAGTCAAAGGTGATTCCGGCAGTGTGCGGATGTCCGTCATGGATACGGAGACGGCGCGTCAGATGGCTGTTCTGAAGAGGGAGTGCGAGAAGAAGAAGCGGTTTGTGCCGCCGCGTAAATTGCTTGCGGAGACGATGAATCTCGCTCTGCGCCTGAAGCCGTGTTTCTTGATGAGCCCACTCTCGGTTGCGCAGTATTTGCCTGTCAAAGATAGCCTGTTCGACATGGTGGTCTTTGATGAGGCTTCGCAGATGACCGTGTGGGATTCTGTTGGCGTTATTGCGCGTGGAAAGCAACTGATTGTCGTGGGCGACCCGAAGCAACTCCCTCCGACGAACTTCTTTGTCAAAGGCGATGCCAAGGCGGAAGACCTTGGGGATGATTCTGCTGCGGAGGATATGGAGAGCATTCTCGACGAGTGTCTTGCGCATGGACTTTATTCCGCCTATCTCAACTGGCATTATCGCAGTCGCCATGAGTCATTAATTGCGTTCAGTAATCGCCACTACTACGATGAGCGGCTCAACACATTCCCTGCGGCTTTGTCGAATGACAGGCTTGGCGTGTCGTTTCGGTATGTAGAAAGTGCGCTTTATGATCACAATTCGCATGCGAACCGCAGGGAAGCGGAGTCAATCGTCAATTTTCTCTTTGAACGGCTGTCCGAGCCCGCCGAGCGAGCGCGAAGCTGGGGAATTGTAACATTTAGCGTTGCGCAACAGCGGCTGATAGAAGACTTGATTGACGACAAGAGCCAGGAGGTCGATTGGGCGGCGGACTTCTTTGAGGAATGCAAGCCTGATGCGTTTTTTGTCCGGAATCTTGAGAATGTGCAGGGTGATGAGCGGGATGTCATCGTATTTTCGATTGCCTATGCGCCAGACGACATGGGGCGGTTCGCGATGGCGTTCGGCCCGGTGAATCGTCCGGGCGGCGAGCGCCGCCTGAATGTGGCGATTACGCGTGCCCGCGAACAGGTCATCATCTTCGCCTCTGTGCGTGCCGCAGATATCCGCGCTGATCGCACGAATTCGTTAGGGGTCAGGCATCTCAAGGCGCTAATGGAGTATGCCGAGTCAGGGCATTTGGAGGGTGCGCCGCAACCGTGCGAAAGTGCGAGACTCACGGGCACACGAAGGCTGATTTGCGAGTGCCTGGAGAGGAATGGGTACGCTTTTAAGACGGAAGTGGGACTCTCTTCCTTTCCTGTCGATATCGCCGTGCGCAATCCGGCGGATCCTGAATCCTTTATCCTTGCCATTGAGTGTGATGGAAGAAAGTACGCCGCGCAGCGGACAGTTCGAGATCGCGACATCCTGCGTGATGCGATGCTTGCATCTCTCGGCTGGAAAGTCTATCATGCGTGGAGTATTGATTGGGCCATTGACCGTGAGCATGCCGAGGCGCATTTGTTGGAAGCACTGAAGAGTCAACAACTGTGTGGACAGTCGCCAGTTGCGGCAAGATGAGGATGTCGTGTCTATGGATGACCGCTACTGTCTGTTCGTGCTTGATGCCCGTAGGCGGCATTTTGCTGACGCGACCATTGGTGTCAATTGATTCCGCCTTGGCACTGTGGTATAATTCGCATCCAATGAAGGACTTGATAAATAGTTGCGAAGCCGGTTCACTTATGCCCGAGATTATGGAGGTCTAATTGATGCCGCGCACATGGGTTTTGACATTCTCGTTCAAGCGTCCCGCCAAGAAAGTCTTCGCAAGGTGTCGAGATTTCGCCTTGTTGATTGGCGCGTGTTTTGTGGTGTCGCCAGTGGTTCATGCGATTAGCTATCCGCCCTATGAGGTGTATCCTTATGTGGCGGATTCGGGCGATACGCCGCCGCTGAACTACATGAAGGTCTGCGAGCCGGGGCGGACGGGAGAGGCACAGGCCTCGTATGTTGTGCTGGGCGTTTCCTTTCCGCGCAGTTATCCGGCGGTTTCCGCGAACTATAGTGGCGATCTTGTGATACCCGCCACCATTAGGGGACTTCCCGTGCGGAAGATCAACGCGGCGGCTTTTCTTGCCTGCTCGAAATTGCGGAGCGTGACCGTCCCTGCGACAGTGCGGGAGATTGGCGAACGGGCGTTCGCCGAATGCTACCAGTTGACGAATGTGACATTTATGTCCGGCATCACGTGTATCGGTGACGCGGCTTTCACGAATTGCGTTGCGCTGACATCGGTCCGCTTTCCGAAGACGCTTGCGCGTCTGGGCTCGGGTTGCTTTCAGGGCTGCATCGCCTTGACTGACGTGTACTTTGACGGCAACGCGCCGCGCCTTTCTGCCGCGTCCACAACGGACAAGTCCGTCCTCGGCGAGAGCATCTTTCGGACGAGTGGCTATGGTGAGCGGTTCAAGATCCATATCAATCGGAACACCTACGGCTGGATTTCTCCGTATGGGAAGGGTGTGCCCGAGAAGTGGCCGGTTGAATTCGGCTATATGCAGGCGCACGAGACGGTCGCGGAGGAGGGGGGCACGGCGGCCGGTGAGGCGTCCGGATTCGTGACGGTCGTGACGGAGGTGCGGGGCAAAGCGGTTGCCGTTACAGAGTCGTGGACGCAGCGCTATCCCGACTACGCGGCGCATTTTGGCACGGACTTTGCAACGTCGGTGCTCATGCCGACGGGTAAGCGGGATGCATCGGGCGGCGAGATGTTCGTGTGGCAAGACTATGTCGCGGGGACGGATCCGACGGACGAGGGCGATCGGTTCACGGCGACGATTCGCATGGAGGGCGATGCGCCCGTTGTCGACTGGCAGCCAAGGCTGTCCGAGGCGGAGACGGCGCGGCGTATCTACACCATTTGGGGGAAGGTTCGCCTTTCGGACGCGCAGTGGCGTGAAATTCAGGTGGATGAGATAAGGGACTTCAATTTCTTCAAGGTGTCCGTTGAGATGCGCTGATGAAGGGCGGCAATTTGCCGCGCAAAGGTTGGCGGACAAAGTAAATGCCCATAGTCGTGGGGCTTTCTGCCCCATAGGGGCATTTACCTTTACCGATTTGGCATTTACTTCTACCGAAATGGACAAGGTGAATGACAAGTCGGGCTTGCTTTGGCTGGGAATC
>JBNMKZ010000030.1:0-26330 GCA_050874585.1 Verrucomicrobiota bacterium
AACGGCCAGCCGAACGGCAAGCGCGGCAAGGCCATTTGCCGCGGGATGCCTGTCGTCGGCCTTGTCCTCCTCTCGGGCGAGAGGGTGAGCGCGGCGGTCGCACGAGAGGTGCGGTGCGACTCGCAGCCGTAGGAGAGGTCTTCGTCCGCAGCCAGTCGTCTTGCCGAGGCAGGACAGGCTAAGCGAAGCAGCTTGTCAACGTGTGAAAGGCGTTGCGAGATCGCCGCCGCATCCGGGTCGGGCGAGCCACCGCGCAAACCCCCGAGCGGGCGGTTTATGGTATAATATGCCAAGTCCAGTAGAAACGGAGCAAAGAAGAGATGTTTAAACCGGTATCGAATAAGGTTGCGTTCCCGAAAATGGAGGAGGGAATCCTCGCATTTTGGGATAAGAACGGTACTTTTGAGAAGTCCCTGAAGAAAAACGAGGGGAAGGAACGCTACAAGTTTTATGATGGGCCTCCGTTTGCCACGGGACTGCCGCACTACGGGCACCTGCTGGCGGGGACGATCAAGGACATTGTGCCGCGCTACCAGACGATGCGCGGCAAGTATGTGGAGCGTCGGTTCGGATGGGATACGCACGGGTTGCCGATTGAGGCTCTTGCTCAGGATGCGCTTGGCGTGTCGGGTACGCCCGAAATCAAGGCCCTTGGTGTCGACAAGTTCAACGAACAGTGCCGTTCGATGGTACTGAAGTACGTCTCCGAATGGCGCAAGACGGTGACGCGCATGGGTCGCTGGGTGGACTTCGACCATGACTACAAGACCATGAATCCCGATTTCATGGAGACGATTTGGTGGGTGTTCAAGCAGCTTTGGAACCAGGGGCGGGTCTACAAGTCCCACCGCATCATGCCCTATTCCTGGAAACTGTCGACGCCGCTTTCCAACTTTGAGGCGGGGTCGAACTACAAGGACGTCCAGGATCCGACGGTGACCGTGCGCGTGAAGGCCCTGTCGACAGGCGAGGTGAAGTTGCCCGCCGACTCGACGGTCTACCTGCTCATCTGGACGACGACTCCCTGGACATTGCCCGAGAATCTGATGATTTGCGCCGGTGCGGACATCGACTACGTGGCCGTTCGTGACCTGACGGACGCGGCGCGGCCAATCTACATGATGGCAAAGGCGCGGCTTCCCGTCTACTTCAAGAAGCCCGAACAGTATGAAATCGTCGCGGAAATGAAGGGTTCTGCGCTCAAGGGCTGGGAATATGAGCCGATTTTCCCCTATTACGCGGCAAAACGAGCGGAAGGCGCGTTCCATGTCCTGAACGACAACTACGTGACGACGGACGATGGTACGGGCCTCGTCCACATTGCCCCGGCCTACGGTGAGGACGACTTCCGCGTCTGCCGCGAGGCAGGGATGAACGCGATTGTCGACCCGTTGGATGCGAGCGCGGCGTTCGGTCCGGAGGTTCCCGAGTATCAGGGCCGTTTCTGCAAGGACTGCGACAAGGACATCATCAAGCGGCTGAAAACCGAGGGCAAGCTCGTTCACCAGTCGACAATCGTCCACTCCTATCCTTACTGCGATCGGACTGACACGCCGCTCATCTACCGCGCAATTGACGCGTGGTATGTGAAGGTTGAGGACCTGCACGAGAAACTCGCCGCGAACAATGCCACCGTGCACTGGACGCCCGAGTACGTGGGCGACAAGCGGTTCGGAAACTGGCTGAAGGATGCCCGCGACTGGAACATCTCGCGTAACCGCTTCTGGGGCAGTTGCATCCCGGTGTGGATCAACGATGAGGATCCGAACGACATGATTTGTGTCGGGTCAATTGCGGAACTGGAGTCCCTGTCGGGCGTGAAGGTGACAGACCTCCACAAGCATTACGTGGACAAGATTGTCATCCGGAAGGATGGCAAGACCTATCATCGTACGCCCGAGGTGCTCGACTGCTGGTTTGAGTCCGGCTCGATGCCCTATGCGCAGCAGCACTACATGGGGGATGCGAACGGTCAGCCGAACGAGGCCGGGTTCAAGGACTTCTTCCCGGCCGACTTCATCGCCGAGGGCCTTGACCAGACGCGTGGGTGGTTCTACACGCTGATGCTTCTTGGCACGATGCTTTTCGGCAAGTCGCCCTATCGCAATGTTGTCGTGAACGGGCTTGTTCTTGCGGAGGACGGCAAGAAGATGTCGAAGCGCCTCAAGAATTATCCCGATCCGAACCTGATGCTGAACACGTATGGTGCGGACGCGATTCGCCTCTACATGATTTATTCGCCCGTCGTGAGGGCTGAGAACCTGAAGTTCTCCGAAAATGGCGTGAAGCAGATCATGCGCGACTTGCTCATTCCCTGGTGGAACGCCTATTCCTTCTTTGTGACCTATGCGAATGTGGATGGCTTCGCGGATAAGGAGGTCGTCAAGCCGGCATCGGACAATGTCCTGGACCGCTGGATTGTCTCGTCGATGGAGACGCTGATTGCCGATGTCACGGAGGCGATGGATGCCTATGACCTCCAGAAGGCGGTTCGTCCGTTCGTCAAGTTCATCGAAGACCTGACGAACTGGTACATTCGCCGCAGCCGTCGTCGCTTCTGGAAGTCGACGAACGATGGCGACAAGCTGAACGCCTATCGGACGCTTCGCTACGTGCTCGTCCAGCTTTCGAAGGTTGCCGCGCCGTTTACGCCCTTCATTGCCGAGGAGATTTACGGCAACCTGAAGGGTGAGAGCGATCCCGAGTCCGTCCATCTCTGTGACTTCCCGACGGCGAATGCCGCCGCTCGTGACCTGGAGCTTGAGCGGCGCATGGCCGACGTGCAGGCCGCCGTTGAGCTCGGTCGTCGGCTTCGTGCCGACAATGACCTCAAGGTTCGCCAGCCGTTGTCCGCGCTCAAGATTGCAGGCGGCGATGTCAAGGGGCTTGAGGAGCTTATCGAGGACGAACTGAATGTCAAGAAGGTTGAGTTCGTCGCGGATGAGACTGAACTGTGCGACATCACGCTGAAGGCGAACTTCAAGACGCTCGGCAAGAAGTGCGGGCCGAAGATGAAGGCCGTCGCTGCCGCGATTGCGTCGAAGAACGGCGCGGGCGCGTGGCCGCGGCAGATTGAGGGTGTTGAAGTGACGGCTGAGGACGTGGTGGTGACGCGCCGCCCCAAGGCGGGTCTTGTCGTTGCCTCGGCGGGTAGCATTGTCGTCGGGCTTGAAACGGCGTTGAGTCCTGCTCTGATTGCCGAGGGTCTGGCGCGTGAGTTCGTCAGTCATGTCCAGTCGATGCGCAAGGAAGCCGATTTCGAGGTCTCGCAGCGCATTGCCGTGACCGTCGAGACGGATGCGGAAATGGAAGCCGCCTTGAAGGCTCATTTGGACTACGTGAAGGGAGAAGTCCTGGCGACGGATGTCACATTTGGGCCGAATGGGGCTGGTGCGGAAACGGAACTCAACGGACACGCCGCGAAGATTGCCGTCGTCCCCGTCTAACGCGACGGGAATTTGGCGGCGCAAGTCGGGTGGCACGAGAGGAGGCGATGATGAAGAAACTGATTCTTGCGGCACTGATGATTGTGCCGTCCGGGTTGACGCTGGTTGCCCAGGTGGGCGAGCGCGTCTTCCGTCCCGAACGGTATTCACGCGGCGATCTTGGCGTTCGCCGGTGTCAGCCGATAGACGATGCGGCGTGGGTGTGGCATCCGGGTTTCGCGGCGGAATCGTGTGCGCAGACCGAGCGATACCTTCGCCTTCGCCGCGCCTTCACCTCGCCGGGTGCGTGGGCGCGCATCGACGTGAGTGCCGACGAGCGATTCGTCCTTCTGCTGGACGGACGGATCGTCGGTCGCGGGCCGAACCGTGGCTCAGTCGAGAACTGGACATACCAGACCTACGACATTGAGATACCGGCGGGCGACCATGTGATGGAAGCCATCGTCTGGCGAATTGGCGAGAAGGCCCCGCTGGCCCAGTTGTCTTACCGCGGCGGTTTCATCGTCAAGGCGGAGGGCGTGTTCGATGCCCTGCTGACGACGGGTAAGGCGGACTGGCAAGTCGGCGAATTGAAGGGGACCGCTGCCGACGAAAGCCTTGACCGGGCCGAGACCTGGGGTGTGGGCGCACCCTTTACGGTGTCCGGGACGGATCTCATCCATGAACAGCCGAGTACGTGGACGAATGCCGTCGTCGTGCGCAAGTCGCTCCATCCGTCGGAGTGGACGATTTACGGCTATGGGCTCCGAGCGAGAGGGTGGCTCCTCTATCCGTCCGCCCTGCCCGACCAGACGGAAGTTCGCCGCGTGCCCGGCTCAATCAAGACGGGTGGCGTCGAACTTGGAAAGCCGTTTACCGTCGGACCGAACGAAAAGCGGGAAATCCTCTGGGATTTGGAGAACTACTACTGTGCCTATCCGCTTCTCGCGGCGAAGGGCGGGCGGGGTTCCCGCATAACTTGGGGATGGAGTGAGGCCTTGCGAAATGAGCAGGGGCGCAAGGCGCACAACCGTTCGGACTGGAAGGGACTGAAATTCAGGGGCTTTACCGACCAGTTTCGCCTGGATGGGCGTGACCGTGCCACCTTCTCAACGCCTTGGTGGCGGTGCGGACGGTGGGTGAAGATTGTGATTGAGACGGGTGAAGAGCCGCTGGATGTGACGGACCTTGCCATTCTGGAGTCGCGCTACCCGGTAGAGGACGAGAGCGTTTTTGAGTCGGACGATCCGTCCCTGCCCGGCATTCGTCGCATTTGCGAGCGGGGGATGCAGATGTGTGCGCATGAGATGCTCTTCGACTGCCCGTTCTACGAGCAGCAGATGTATCCGGGCGATACGCGTGTTCAGCTTCGCATCCTTGCCGCGATGAGCCGTGACGATCGCCTGATTCGCCGCGCAATTGAACTCTATGACTATGCGCGGCGGGACAACGGCATGATACCGATGAACTGGCCGACGCGGGGATTGCAGGAGTCGGTGACCTACTCGATGTGCCAGGTCGTGATGTATGCGGACTATGTTCGCGAGCACACGAACCGTGCATGGCTGAGGGCGCGGCTTCCCGGAATGCGCAATACGATTGACGGAATTTCCCTTTACGAGAATCGGGATGGACTGATTGCCAATCTGCCCGGCTGGAGTTTCATGGACTGGGTGCCGGGTTGGCAGGCTGGCGTGGCACCCGAGGGTCATGCCGAGAAGCCGAGTGCCGTCAACAACCTCTACTGGGCGCTGACGCTCCGACAGGCGGCTTTTGTGGAGCGGGCCGTCGGGGATTCGGAGCGGGCCGAGCTTTACGAACGGCGGGCGGCACGGACATTCGCCGCCGTGGATCGTCTCTTCTGGAATGAGGAGAAGGGCCTCTTTGCGGATACGCAGAAGAAGGATGTGTATTCTGAGCACGCGCAGTGCCTTGCCTTGCTGACGGGGCTTTTGCCTGACGACCGCGCCAAGCGCGTCTTCGAGGCACTGATTGCCGCACCCAATCTTGCGCGTTGCACGGTCTATTTCTCCTATTACCTCTTTGAGACGTATTTCAAGTTTGGACGGGGTGACCTCTTCCTCCGGCGCCTCGACTTGTGGCGCGACTATGTGGCGCGAGGAGCTATGACGGCGTTTGAGGAGCCGGAATCGGCGGAACGGGATTCGCGGAGCGATTGCCATGCTTGGGGTTCGCATCCGCTCGTCTTCATGCAGACGGGCCTGGCGGGTATCCAAAGTGCCGCGCCCTTCTTTGAGAAAGTGCGTGTCGCCCCTTCGCCCGGACCGCTTGCCTTCATTCGGGCGAAACGGCCGCATCCGAAGGGATTCGTCGAGGTCGACCTTCGCTTTGACGCGGGGAATGCCTCGGGTTCTGTGGTGCTGCCCGAGGGCGTTGACGGTGAATTCGTCTGGAAGGGTCGCGTCGTTCCCCTGAAGTCGGGACGCAACCTTCTTGAGCCGAAGGATTGACTTTCACGCGTTCATTTCGCTATAATACGCTCAATCAACCTCATAAAGGAATAATCAGACATGGAAAATCAGGATAAGCGGGGCGGGAATTTAGCGGCCATCTTCACGATGTTCGCCCTTTTCTTCATGATTGCCTTCGTCACGAACTTCGCAGGTTCAATGGCTGTCGTTGCCAAGAACCAGTTTAACGCTTCGGCGACGGCATCTCAGTTGGGTAGTGCCGCGAACTTCTTTGCTTATCTTTTCATGGGGATTCCCGGAGGCCTCATCCTCAAGCGTAAGGGATACAAGTTCACGGCGCTTCTTGCGGCGGCTGTCGGCTTTATTGGATTGGGTATCCAGCTTCTCTCTGGTTATGTGCCGATTTCGGCTAAGCCATTTTATGTGTACATTGCCGGTGCATTCATTGCTGGTTTCTCGATGTGCCTTTTGAATCTTGTTGTTAATCCCCTCCTCAATACACTCGGTGGTGGTGGCAATAAGGGCAATCAGCTCGTTCAGATGGGATGTTCGCTCAATTCGGTTGGTGCGACTCTTGCGCCGATGGTTCTTGGGTGGCTGATTGGTGGCTCAGTGGATAATGCGACGGTTGCCAAGGTCGCGCCGGCGATGTTTATCGCGATGGCCCTCTTTGCTGTTGCATTTGTGGTTGTTTGTTCCTCGCGCATTCCAGAACCGCACATGGAGACAGCGGAAGAGAAGGCGGACCGTCTTTCGGGTAAGACAAATGTTGTCAAAGACATTATTGCGACGCTTAAGTTCCGCCACTTTACATTGGGTGCGCTTGCAATCTTCTTCTACATTACGATTGAGTCTGGCATTCCGAACATGGCCAATTTGTACATGAGCGAGATGGAGGGTGTTGGGCCCGCTGTCGCAGGTAGCGTTGTTGCCGTCTACTGGTTCGCCATGATGATCGGGCGAATCGTCGGTGGTGCCATCGGTGGCAAGGTTAGTTCGCGTGCAATGATAACGGTTCTGTCCATTCTCGGTATTGTTACGCTTCTTGCAATGATGTTCTTGCCTGTTAAACTCGTAACGATTTTCGGGAAGACCTTGCCGTTGTCGATGTGTCTTTTGTTTGTTTGCGGCCTTGCGACGTCGGTTATGTGGGGCGGTCTCTTCAATCTGGCGGCAGAGGGGCTTGGCAAGTATGTCCCGATGGGTTCGGGCATCTTTATGGCCTGCGTTTTCGGTGGTGTCTGCCTGCCGCTTCAGGGTATGCTTGCAGGGAAGATTGGCTATCTCGGTAGCTACTGGTTTACAATCGCGCTGTTTGCCTATGTGTTTGTGTACGCAAACTTCCTTTCGAAGCCGACGAAGCGCGCTGAGTAAGGTCTATTCAGGAATTTAAGGAACTCAAGCCATGCAGAATCAGGAAATCTACGACGAACTCGTTGCGAAGTTTGAGAAGCTTTATGGGGCGAAGCCGCAGATTGTGGCGTATGCGCCGGGGCGCATTGAGGTTCTCGGCAACCATACCGACTACAACGAGGGTTATGTCTTTTCTGCCGCGATTGATAAGGGGACGTTCTTTGCCGTCTCTCCGACGGCGGACGACTCGTGCGAGCTGACGGCGGCGGATCTGATGGAGACCGCCAAGTTCACGACGAAGACGGTTGCCCCGGCGAAGACGATGACCTGGCAGAACTATGTGACGGGGACGTTCAACTGGCTGTTCGACGGCAAGCCAGCGACGGCTCCACACGGGTTTAAGGCGGCGTTTCTTGGCAACATTCCGCTCGGGGCGGGGCTTTCTTCCTCGGCGGCGCTTGAGATGTGCACGGTGCTGGCGCTCTCGAAGCTCTACGGCATCGAGAAGTCCAAGACCGAGATGGCGAAGATTGGACAGAAGGCCGAGCACACCTTTGCGGGGTGCCCCTGCGGTCTGCTGGACCAGGCCTCCTCGCTGTACGGCAAGGAGGGTTCTCTCGTCAAGAGCGATTTCCGCTACTGCACATTCGAGAATGTCTCGCTGGGTCCGAAGGTCGCGTTCATGATGGTCAAGTCGAATGCGCGTCATGCGCTGGTCGACGGAGCCTATGCCTCGCGGCGTGAGGCGTGTGAGACGGCGGCGAAGTACTTCGCCTCGATTCTGCGCAAGAAGGTGACGCACCTGCGCGATGTGACGATGGCCGAGTGGGTGCTCTATCGGGGTGGTCTGAGCGAGACGACGGCGAAGCGGGCCGTTCATCCGATTGGCGAGGACGAGCGCGTGCTGCAGGGCGCGGCATTGCTGGAGAAGGGCGACCTCGCCGGGTTTGGAGCCTTGATGTACGATTCGCACGAGTCGAGCCGTAATTGGTTTGAGAACTCCTGTGAGGAACTGGACACGATTGTGGATGCGGCAAAGGCGATTCCGGCCGTTTACGGGGCGCGCCTGTCTGGCGGTGGCTTCGGCGGAAGCTGCTGCCTGTTGGTGGATCCGACGGCGGCCGATGAGATTGCCGAAGCCATCAAGAACGAGTACAAGGCCAAGCACGGCGATTTGCCGACCGTGAGCCTGATTCGTCCTTCCGATGGTGCTCATCTCGTCTGAAAGGACTGGTAAAATGAAGAGGATATCCCGCGTTTTGATTTGTGGTGCGGCGGCGGTTGCTGTGGTTTGCGCAGGTGCACAGGAAGAAGATTCTGTGGCCGACGAATCTTCGGAGGAGCCTGTAGAGGAGGTCGTTGCGAACGCCAAGGCGAAGCAGGCCGCCCAGCCGGAGAAGTTCTACTTCGCCCTGCCGATGTGCCGTCTCTTGGACGGTCAGGCCGAGGTCATCAAGCCGGGAGCCTCCGCATGGCAGCCCATTGAGGAGGGCCGCTTTTATCCGTTGGGGTGTTCCTACCGTACAATCGGTGCCGCGACGCGTCTGACCATTCAGTTCGGCGCGGCAAGCGAGGTCAACATTGAGGGCGAAGCCTCATTTGGAACGGTCGCGCAACCGCTTGGTGTCGAGCCCCGTACGATTATCCTGAAGTCGGGCACGATTACGCTCAAGTTGCCGCGTAACCTCCCGGAGGGGATGATGACAGTGACGGCTCCAGGCTTTTCCGTCTTCAACCTGGCTGGCGACTCCCGCTATTCGTACGAGGCGACGGGTGATGGCGATTTGGCTGTCGTTCGTTGTGTGACGGGTTCGCTCGGTGTCAAGGGCCGCCATTTCACCATTCCTGAAATGCACGCGGCAAACGAGATTAAGATTCGCACATCGCAGGATATCCTTTTCACGGGTCTTTACGGTACGAGTGGCGACTATGTCGTGAACCTGGACCAGGGTGCCGCATATACGAAGGATTTCGAGACGAACGAGGAGAAGGTCTCGGACAAGACCTTGGCGTGGAAACTCTCGCCCCAGACGGCGGTGCGCATCCATCGTTCCGTCCCGCAGGTCGGCGCACGCATGGCCGTGACCGTCATGACGTTTGATTCGGCGGGTGGTCTTGTGAATCGCTGTGCCTTTGTAGAGGGGCGTCCCGAACTGAGCACGGGCGAGCAGGGTGAGGCGGCCATTCAGGAGAAGGAGGCTGCCGCGAAGAAGGCCGCTGATGCGGCGGAGACGGCAACGGTGGAGGCCGAGCCGACCGAGTCCGAAGAGGCCTCGTCGGACTCCGATTCGTCGGAAGAAGAGGAAGAGTGATTTCTAACGTAATAAACATTCGTAAGAATTAGTCAGTAAGAGAGTGCACGGTAAATAAGATGGTTATCCTTCAGTTCAATAAACTTATTCGGAACAAGTGGGTTTGGGGCGCGTTTGCAGTTGTCATTTCCGCCGCATTTTGCTTGGATGGTCTGTTCACGCCCGATCGAGGCGAGTCCAATGCCTCCGGCGAGGCTGGCCTTTTGGATGGCAAGTCGGTCAAGGCTTCGGAGTTCGCCGAAGTCGTCGATGGCATTCGCGGCTTTGGACGGAACCGCGACTGGCGGCGCAAGACGGGCGAGGTCAATCTTCTCGCCTGGGAAACGCTCGCGGCGTTGACGGTTGCCGATCGGGATGGTCTGACGGCGACGGATGCCGAAGTCCGCGACCTGATTCGCAACGACCGCACCTTTGCTGTCAACGGACAGTTCAGTTTTGCCCGCTACCAGGCGTTGCTTCGCGAGAATTCCATCACTCCGGAACGCTTTGAGGAGTTTCTCAAGCGGCGCATTACCATGATGCGCATTGGTGAGACCATGCTGGGGGCGGCGGCTTGGGTATCACCGCTTGAAATCAGCCGCGCCGTTTCGGACTTGACCGATACCTTCACGGTTCGCGTTGCCCGATTTGCCCAGTCGAAGATGGGCGTGGATGGCGTGACGGTTGATGAGGCCGCTCTTCGCAAGTGGTACGAGTCGAACACGAATTCGCTGGCACTCCCCGAGCGTGTCAAGATTCGTTTGGTGAAGTTTGATGCGACCAAGCCGGCCATTCTCGCAAAGATGGTCGTTACGGACGATGACCTGCACGATCACTACGATGCGACGGTTGACCGCTACACGACGACTGATACGAATGGCGTGGAGAGCGTCAAGAAGTTCGAGGATGTGAAGGCCCAGGTTGAGAGTGAGGTTCGCCGCATTGCGGCCGTGCAGTACTTCGAGACGAATGTGAATCGCCTTGCCTATGCCGTCAAGCCGGCGGAGGGCAAGTCGCGCCTTGATGAAATTGCCGCAGACAGCGGATTGAAGGTTGAGGTCTCGGATTGGTTTGCGCTTGAAGGTGGTTTTTCCGAAGGCTTCATGAAGCCGATGTCCTCAATTCTCCCGGGTGCTGAGAACTTCGCCGAGGCGGTTGCCGAACTCGATTCGTCAAGTGACGACCTCCGCTACGGAATCGTCAGCTCAGACCGGGCGGTTTGGCTGATTGAGCGGGCAGAAGTCAGCCAGGCCCATGTCCCGACGTTTGAGGAGGCGAAGGAGGCTATTCGTCCGCGTGCCCTTCGTGCGGCGAAGGCGGATGCCTTCAAGGCGGCCGTGGATGCTATCGCCGCGAAAGGAACGAATGCCGTTCTGGCGACGGAAGTTGTTTCGACGAACATCACTTTCTCCATTGTTGATCTCACGCCGGGACAATTCGCCGACCAGAATGCCGTCGCGAGTGCCGTGCGTAAGTTGGCGAAGGGAGAAATCTCTGAGTTCACCCGCACGGGGGCAGGTACGGGACTTCTCGTGGTCTGCCTTGACCGTGTCGAAGGTGATGCGGCGAAGGCCATGCTCCTTCGTTCGCAGATTGCCGATGACTTGTCCGCGCTTCAGCGTCGGCAGTTGCCTGAGGCTTGGCAAAAGTGGAATCTTGACCGCCTTGGCTTCGAGCCGAACGAGACCTCGTCCATTGCCGATGACGCGGCGGATGAGCAGGACGAGTAATTCATGACTCTTCGGTTTAAGCGTATCCATCCTGCGGCGGTTTTGCCGTCCTATGCGCATCCGAGCGATGCGGGGATGGATGTGCGGAGCGTTGAATCCCTGACGATTGCCCCTGGACATCGTGCGCTTGTCAGAACGGGGCTCGTGGCACTTCTGCCGCTTGGGTATGAGATTCAGGTTCGTCCGCGCTCTGGGCTTGCTCTGAAGGCGGGCGTGACTGTGCTCAATACTCCCGGAACGATTGATGCCGGGTATCGTGGAGAGATTGGTGTCATTCTTGCGAACTTCGGGTCGTCCGACTTTGAGATTGCGGTTGGCGATCGGATCGCTCAGCTTGTCGTTGCCCCCGTGTTGCAGCCGACGATTGAGGAAGCCGAAGTCATCGATGAAACGGATCGAGGGTCGGGCGGCTTCGGTTCAACGGGAAGCAAGTGAGGGTAGCCCTATGGTTCTGAAACTTTACACGTACGGTGAGAAAGTCCTTCGCGAAAAGGCGGAGCCGGTTGCCATCGTGACCGACGAGCAGCGGAAGTTGGCGAATGACATGGTGGAGACGATGCATGCGGCTCGTGGCGTTGGCTTGGCCGCCGAACAGGTTGGGAGCACCGATCGCCTGTGCGTGATTGATGTCCCGGCCGATTGTGAGACGGAGGAGGATGCGGCGTTCAATGCCCCGATTCCCATGCCGCTTAAGTTGTGGAATCCACAGATCGTTTCCCGTGAGGGGAGCGTGCGCGACAAGGAGGGTTGTTTGAGTTTTCCGGGTGTCGGTGGTGCCATTGTCCGCGCCGAACAGGTGACGGCCCAGTACTTGGATGAGAACAACCTGCCCCAGATGATTACGGCGCGTGGCTATCTTGCGCGTGCGCTTCAGCACGAAATCGACCATTTGGACGGCATCCTTTATGTGGATCACATGACTGCCGTTGAGCGGTTAGCGTGTGCGGCGAAGTTAAAGAAACTCGCGAAGCAGAACGGTGGCGTTCGCTGAGGGGGATGTTTATGAAAAAGTTGGTTGCGTCTGTTTTCTTGTGGGCCTTTGTGGGCCTTTTTGCCTTTGATGTTTCGGCGGAGACGCGGGTTGACCGTCTGCGTTCAAAGATTGCGAGCGGCGATCGGTCGTATGTCTTCGTGACGATGCATCGCGGCGATTGGAGGAACTATCCTGAGAACTCGATTGACGCGATTCTCTCGTGCGTTCGTCTCGGGGCGGATGTGGTCGAGTTGGATGTGGCACGGACGAAGGATGGGCATTTCGTCCTTTCCCATGATGCGACCATTGACCGGGCAACGACGGGAACGGGTCGCGTTGAGGACTTGACGCTGGCCGAGTTGCGTCAGTTCAAGCTTCGCGAAGGTTCGGGCGGACCCGATGCCCCGGCGACGAAGTATGATATTTTGACGCTTGAGGAGGCCCTTGAGGCGACGCGAGGGAAAATCCTCGTCAACATCGACAAGTTCATCTTCCATCCAAAGCAAATTCTTGATGTCGTGAAGGCGAAGGGTTGCCTTCAGAATGTCATCGTCAAGTCCGATTGGCCGGTGGCAACCTTGCGGGGAATGATAGGCGAGGAATACTGGAAGATGATTCAGTCCGGCGAACTCATTTATATGCAGATATTGCGCTATCCGAAGAAGGCGGCGATTGCAGATGAGTGGTTTGCGTTGGAACCGCGCACGAACTCCGTTTACGAATGCAACTTCAGCGATGCGGCGAGCGAGCGGATTGCGACGACGCTTCAGGGAAAGTACCCGACGGTGCGTATTTGGATGAATACGCTTTGGGATTCGCAGAGCAACGGCCATTCTGATGCCTGGGGATTGAAGGGCGAGCCGGAGAAGGGCTGGGGCTGGTGCATTGATCAGGGCAAGGCGACCTTTATTCAAACGGATGCTGGTAAGGAAGTCATCGACTACCTGACGAAGCAGAAACGTCGCGAGTTTTGATGGATGTGGCGCACGATGCCTATGCGCCATCCTTTCTCTGTCGCTTAAAAGACTTGAAATGAAGGTCTTTGTTCTGAATGGTTGGGCGGCCAGTCCGGAGGCATGGTCGCTTTGTCACTTTCACTTTGACGGCTTGTTCTCGTATGTAGATTCGCTTTCAGGCGAAACTCGAAGGGCGATTGAAGCGACGGAAGATGGCGTGATTCTTGTTGGCTGGTCGATGGGCGGAAGTTTCGCGCTTGAGATGGCACTTGAGTTTCCACGAAAGGTTCGTGGACTTGTTCTTCTTGCGGCGACAGCCCGGATGATGGAAGAAAAGTCAACTGGGTGGCGTGGCATGAGTGAACGCCGCCGACAGGCCCTCAAGAGAGGGCTTATCCTCACGGAGGGGCAGGGCTTTGGTGGCGTTGCAGAAGGAAAGCCTACACCCTATGTCATTGGGAATGAAGTGGACTTGGATAGGGGACTTGACTATCTTGCTCGTATTGACATTCGCGAAGCCTTGAACACGGCGGCGCACGCGGGAGAATTTCGCTTTCCAGTTGCAATTCTCCAGGGAAATCGGGATTGCATCGTTCGCCCCGAGAATGCCGCGTTTCTCAAGTCCGTCTTTCCTCAGGCAAAGGTCGAGTACTTCCCGGAGGCGGATCACCCGCTCCCCATCGAGATTCCCGCTCAAGTCGATGCCGCCGTTGCGGATGTTCTTCGACAAGCGCAGGCTTGATGGACCTTATCGGGTCGCAAGACTGATGGACGAGTTGCCGGGCGTTTCACGTGGTTTGAAGGCGATGCCGTTCTCAACATCTTTGCACATGGAGAAGACGTCCTGCCAGGTGGAGAGACGGTAGTCCCTGTTCTTGACGAGCATGGCCTCAAGAAGTTGGGCGAAGCCGAGCGAGAGTCCCGGTCGGTAAAGCCGAGGGTCGCGAGCCTGAGTTTCCTCGTCGCAGTGGGCACGCACGGTCTGTTCGTTGTCCAGTCCGGGGAAAAGGACGCGTCCTGTTGCCAAATGGTAGAGCGTTGCTCCGAGTGAATAGATGTCCGTTCGACAGTCAAGTTCGACATCACCATAGACTTGTTCGGGCGAGATGTAGGCGGGCGTGCCTGTGACGTGTTCGGGGACTTCCTTGACGCCACCTTCCAAGTCCTTGAATTCGTAGGAGATGCCGAGGTCGGTGAGCTTGACGATACCCTCCGTGTTGACCATGATGTTCTCGGGCTTGATGTCGCAGTGCACGAGGCCAAAATCATTCCATGCGTAGTCCAGTGCGGCGGCAACGGACTGGCAGATAAGAAGGCAGTCCTCTTCCTTGATGTGCTGCTTGCGCTTCAGAAGGTCGGAAAAGGTGTAGCCGTCCACATATTCCATAATCAGGAACCAGTTTCCGTTTCCATTGTTGAAGCCGTAGGCTTCGACAATGCCGGGATGCCGCAGGGTCTCCATCGTGCGTTCCTCGGCCCGGAAGGCCCGAACATCCTCACCATTGCCGGCGTATTCGCGATTGAGAATCTTGACGGCGACGAGCCGCTGGTTCACTGTGTCCCACGCTTTCCAGACGGTGGACATTCCTCCCTCGCCAACTTTTCTGATAAGCTTCAGCCCCGGAATCTTCAGAATCCGGCTACGAATCGTCAACTGTTCAGTTGGATAATCTGGAGTCAACTGATTTTCCATGCGTTCAATTTTCTGTGAAGGGTTCGGCGGGAGATGCCGAGGATATTGGCCGCCTTTGATTTGTTGCCCTTGCAAGATTCCAGTACGGAAAGTATCTTCATCTTCTCGGTGTCGGCCAGTGAGGTCGCTGGTGTGGGCTGGGGCGGCTGGACGGTAGATTGAATCGACGCGGCAGTTGTTGGTGCCGCAGCCAATGGGGTCGGTGCTGGCGTTGCACGAATTTCCATCGGCACATCGTCCGCCGTCAGCTTTTCGCCCGTTGCGAGCACCACCATTTTCTCGATTACATTTCTCAGCTGTCGCACATTCCCGGGCCACGAGTAATCCTCAAGGGCCTTCATTGCGTAGGCATCGATTCCCTTGACATGACCGCCGTTCTCGGCGGAGAATTCTTTCAGGAAGCGTGAGACGAGAAGGGCGATGTCGCCGGGCCGGTCCTTGAGAGCCGGGAGGTGGATGTCGATGACATTCAGCCGGTAGTAGAGATCCTCGCGGAACTTGCCTTCCGCAACATAGCGAGCCAAGTCGCGGTTTGTCGCCGCCACGATGCGGATATCGGCCTTGATGTCCTCAGTGCCGCCGACCCGCTGGAAGGTGCGCGTCTCAAGAACGCGCAGGAGTTTGACCTGAATGGACGGGTCGATTTCGGAGATTTCATCCAGAAAGAGCGTCCCGCCGTTCGCAGCCTCAAAGCGTCCGATCTTCTGGCGGATGGCATCCGTAAAGGCACCTTTCTCATGTCCGAAGAGTTCCGATTCGAGCAGAGTCGACGAAAGCGCGGCACATTCGACGGCGACAAAGGGCCCGTTGGCACGCGGCGAAAGCGTGTGGAGGGCGTGAGCGACCAGTTCCTTTCCTGTTCCGCTCGGGCCTTCGATGAGGACATTCGCCGACGAGGGTGCGGCCTGGCGGATGAGGTGGTAGACTTTCTGCATGGCCGGTGAGCGGCCCGTGAAGTCGGCGAGTCGGTCATCAAGCTGAGACTTCAAGTCGTTCACCTGACGTTCGAGATTGCCGGTGCGAATGGCCTTCGCCACGCGGAGTTCAAGCTGTTCCAAGTCGGTGATGGGCTTCGTCAGGAAGTCGTCGGCACCATCCTTCATTGCAGCAACGGCAAGATCGACCGTCCCATAGGCCGTGAGGAGCATACACGCGAGGCTCGGATTCACGGCCTTTGCTCGGCGAAGCAGCGAAATGCCGTCCTCGCCCGGCATGCGGATGTCGGAAATCATCAGGGCGAGATCGGCATTGGCCTTGATAGCCGCCATGGCCTGTTCGGCATCGGCCGCCGTCAGGCATTCGTACTTGGACGAGAGGACGCGCGCCATCACGTCCCGCGTCGGTTTTTCGTCATCGACAATCAGGATTTTCGTCTTCATTTGAGCTCCCTGATTCGCCGCTCCAGGCGCGGCAGTTTGACGGTGAAGGTCGTCCCCTCGCCAAGCCTTGACTCGACGCCAATCGTGCCGCCGTGGTCGTGGACGATGCGAGAGGAAATCATCAGACCAAGTCCAGAACCGCGCTCCTTCGTCGTATGCCCCGCTTCAAAGAGGTGGGCGAGCTGTTCGGGTGACATTCCCTTGCCCGTGTCCTGAATGGCGACGGCGACATCCGTGTCATCGGAAGAAATCGCAATTGAGATCGTACCGCCGTCATGCATTGACTCCAACGCATTCTTCAGAAGATTGAAGTAGACTTGTTCCATCTGGTTTGTGTCAAGCGCAACCGCAGGAAGGGCGGACGGCACATCCAGTACGACGGAAATCTTGCGTTCCTCGAACTGCTGCTTGAGCGCGGCAAGGCAGTTCTTCATCGGATCGGCAACGGAGCCGGGAATAAGGTTCGGCTTGGTCGGCCGAAGAGCGGACAGATAGCCGCGGATAATGCCATCGAGTCGGGCAATCTGCTGACGGCAGGTCGCAATCATCTCCGGTTCCTTGACGTCGGAGCGTTGCATCAGCTGGAGATTGAGCGAAAGCGCGTTCAGGGGATTGCCAATCTCGTGGGCCAACCCAGCGGCGAGACCCTTAACGGCTTCGGTCGCGCCCGCGCGAAGTTCCGCCTCTGTACGGGCCTTCTCGGCAGTCGTGTCGCTCAGGTAGACGAGCGTCCCGCCGTCTATTGGAATCGTCTGCAGTTCCAGGATGCGCCGTTCGGGATAGGAGACGGTCATCTCGCGTCTTGACGTCTTCCCGAGTGGAATGTCCAAGGCGGGGAGTGCATCTTCAGGACTCATTCCAAGAAGCGTCCGAGCGGCGGGATTGCTCCTTACGATGCCGCCGTTCTCATCGAGGACGATAATGCCGCGATTGATTGTCTCGAACAGGGTGTCCAGAAAGTCCACCTCGTCCGAGATGAGCGCATATTGCTCGCGAAGCCGGGAGGCATCGAGCTTGTCGATATGCTTGCGGACGCTCTGGAAGAAACTCTTCATTATTTCGTGCGGTTGTCAATCACGCGCTTGATCTTGCCCTGGCTGCGCGGGAGGGTGTTCGGTGCGCAGAGGGTAATCTTCGGGCTGAGCCCGATAATCTGGCGCACGGCGGCGAGTACGTTCTTTCGCAGAGTCTCCAGCGTGCGAATGTCATCCGAGAAGGCCTCGGGCTGAAGTTCGACGCGGATTTCAAAGATGTCCATCGTGTTCGTCGAACTGAGGACAATCTGATAGTGCGGCGCCATTTCGGGAATCTTCAGGAGAGCGGACTCGACCTGTCCGGGGAAGACATTCACGCCGTGGATGATGAGCATGTCGTCGGAGCGGGACTTGATTCGGTCCATGACGCGAATGGTGCGTCCGCAGGCGCACGTCTCGGTATGGAGGCGCGTCAAGTCACGCGTCCGATAGCGAACCATCGGCGTGCCGAAGCGGTCGAGTGTCGTGAAGACGAGTTCGCCTTCCGTGCCATCGGGCAGGGGCTCAAGCGTCTCGGGGTCAATGATCTCCGGATAGTAGTGGTCCTCGAAGATGTGGAGGCCGTGGCTATGCCCGCAGTCGCCCGCCACGCCCGGTCCTGAGATTTCGGTCAGACCGTAGATATCGTGGGCCGTGATGCCCGTCTCGCGCTCGATGGTTGCGCGCATCTCATCCGTCCAGGGTTCCGCACCGAAGATGCCGTGCTTCAGGCATGTGTCGCGGCGGAAGTCGATGCCAAGGCCCTTGGCGACTTCGATGACGTGCAGGAACCAGCTTGGGGTGCAGGCAATGGCCGTCACCTTGAGGTCGCGCATGAGCATGAGCTGCTTCTCGGTGTTGCCAGCACCGGTCGGCAATACGGCACAGCCGAGCTTCTCGCCGCCGTAGTGCAGGCCGAGACCGCCCGTGAAAAGACCGTAGCCGTAACTGACCTGCAGGATATCCTCGTCGGAAAGCCCGTACATCGCAAGGCACCGCGCCGTCGCATCGGCCCAGACTTCGATGTCGTTCATCGTATTGGGAATGCAGATGGGCTTGCCCGTCGTGCCGGATGAGCAGTGGAAGCGGACAATCTCCTTCATGGGCGCGGCAGTCAAGCCAATGGGGTACTCATCGCGCAGATCCGTCTTCTTCATGAAGGGGAGCTTCGCAATGTCGGCCAGCGTCACGATGTCACGCGGCTTGACGCCCTTTTCATCGCACCGGCGGCGGAAGAGGGGAACGCGCTCGTATTCGTAGGCGACGAGTTTCTGGAGTTTGGCGAGCTGGAGCTTGCCCAGTTCCTCGCGCGGCATGTAGTCCGGCTTAGAGAGAGAGTTCATCGAGTGCCTTCAGGAGTTTGTTCATTTGAGGGTCTGTTCCGATCGTGATGCGCAGACGGTCGCCCGTCTTCGGACCCTTGAAGTAGCGCAAGTAGATTTGCCGCTCGCGGAGGGCATCGAAGAGTGCCTTCGCTTTCAGGGGCGCGGGCGGCTTCGCAAAGACGAAGTTCGATTCGCTGGCGGGTACATCCCAGCCGCGGCGAATGAGTTCCTTCGAGAAGCGCAGGCGCGTAGCGACAATCTTGGCCGCATTCCGGTGCATCCACTGGATGTCGTTCACGGCGGCAAGGGCCACGGCTTGGGCGAGGGCATCCACATTGTAGGAGTCCTTGACCTTGTAGAGCGCGGCAATCAGGTTCGTCGGGCCGATGCAATAGCCCACGCGAAGCCCCGCAAGCGAGAAGCTTTTCGAGAATGTGCGCATGACGATGAGATTGCGGTTGCCGTGCGCGGTTGCAAGACTCATGCAGTTCGTCCGGGCGAAATCAGCGTAGGCCTCGTCCACAAGGACAACACCCTTGAAGTGCCGCGCAAACGCGGCGATGGTCTTCGGCTCTGTCAGCGTTCCCGTCGGCGCATTGGGGTTCGTCCACAGAAAGAGGGCCGTCTTGGGGTCGAGATCCGCCGGATTGACCGTCCCCGCAAAGCCCTCGCCGCCGGCAATCCACCTGACGTCGCGAATTGCCGCGAGCGTCTTGTAGAGCGAGTAGCTCGGGTCGAGCGAGGCGATGCACTCGTCGTTCTCAACGAACGTCCGCGCTGCCAGGGCGAGGACTTCATCGGAACCGTTTCCAACGAAGACATTCTCCGGCTTCGTGCCGTTGAGTTTCGCAAGCGCGGTACGCAGATCGGTGAAGTCGGGATCCGGGTAGCGTCTCAGGAAGTCAAGGTCGAATCGTTCGAGGACGCGTGCACATTCCGGAGAAGGTGGATACGGGTTCTCGTTCGTGTTGAGCTTGATGACGCTCTTCGCCTTCGGCTGTTCACCGGGCGTGTACGCCTTTAATTTGCGAACGTGTTGTGTTATTCTCATGGGAAGTCTTGGGCGGCTGCTCGTCGTTCACGAGTTCCGCACTTGTCTGACAGGAATAGCGGTTCAGCAAGAAGAGGTAGGTCGTGTCGGAGAATCGGCTGGCGAGGTTCTCGATGCGTGTTGCGCCCGCTTCCTTCCGTGCGCGGTCGAGCATCTTCATGTTGTTCTCAAGCGTGGCCGAGTTCTGGAAGGCGCGGCAGAGCGCCTCGTTCGGTTCGTTCGGTTCGCCCGAGGCGAGGGGAATGCAGTAGAGGAGCATCCAGCAGGTGTTCTCGATGTCGACCATCTGGCGTCCACCGGCATCCGATGAGCGGATGGTGGCGCATCCAGCGAGCAACGCGGCGGAAATGAGCGAGAAAAGTGCCTTTTTCATTGCAGAACCCCCGAAAGCTGGACTTCACGGTAGGTGAGAAGATAGGGAATCGGAACCGTGACGGAGTAGCCGATTGTCGGAATCATGAACATGACGTCCTCTTTCACGTCGTAGGCGAGTTCCGTCGGCTTTTTGCCGCGAAGCGCGGCATATTCGGTGAAGATGGTCTGAATCTTCTCCATTTCCACATCATCCCGGAAGAGAACGACGGGGAAAAGGGGATCTTCCGACGCATTGCCGCACCCGATTGGAATGCAGTTGAAGAGATACCACCCGTAGTTGCGGACGACCAGATGGTCGCCGCTGCCATCGGGAACATGGGCCTTCTCGATGGAAAAGCACCCTGTGAGACAAGTCGTCACACAGAAAGCGGAAAAAAGGATACAGGCCATCTTTTTCATACCCATATTATAGTATTTCTGAGGCCTCAGCACAAGGGGTGACGAAAATGTAGGGAAATGCGAAATGGCGAAGATTGGTACGGCAATGGGAACAGGGAAAATTTGCCGACTCGCGGCAAGTATAAGGAGTTCGATTGATGCGGTGAGCCATGCGGACCTTGCGCATCGCGGCGGTTAGTGGTGCGCACGATGGGTGCCTGGGATGCGCACGAGTCGGCCCTGTCGTGCGCACCATTTGCCATCGTGCGGGGATGGGCGGCGTTGATGCGTCCTCTTGATCAGAGTGTCTGGCATCCATCCGAATCGCCGTGGAAACGGGGAGCTTTGGCCGCAATTGAGCCACTGGACTGATTGTGCTATAATACGCGGCATGAAGCAGAAATATGTCTCGATGGATGAGTATTGCGCAGAATATATGCGCTATTTGGGTGTGGCCAAGACGGAACGCCGCAGCTATGCGGAAAGCGTTCGACTTTTGGAGGAACGCGGATTCCGTCCGATAGACAGTTTCAAGACGCTTAAGGCGGGCGACCGTGTCTATCGTGGGTACGAGGATCGTACGGTGATGGCCGCTGTCATCGGTACGAAGAAGATTTCGGAAGTTGGCCTCAAGGTCGTGGGTGGGCATACGGATGCGCCGCGTCTTGACCTCAAGCCGAAGCCGCTCTATGAGAAGGGCGGATATGTCTATTTCGATTGCCATATCTACGGGGGAATCAAGAAGTACCAGTGGCTCGTTCTGCCGCTCGCCCTTTACGGAACCATCGTCCGCAAGGACGGCACGAAGGTTCAGGTTGCCGTGGGTGACAATCCGGGTGACCCGGTGTTCATGATTTCGGATATCCTGCCTCATCTCGGCAAGGATCAGGAAAAGAAGACGGTCTCCGAATTCTTCCCAGCGGAGGATTTGGATGTCATCGCCTGGTCGTCTTTCGCGAAGGACGCGGACGGGAAGGAAAAGGCCGACAAGCCGGGGCTTGTCGACTATCTCAAGAAGGCCTACGATGTGACGGAGGAGGATCTCCTTTCGGCCGAACTTGAGATTGTCCCGGCGGGAATGCCGCGTGAGGTCGGCTTTGACCGTGCATTGATTGCCGGTTATGGGCATGATGACCGCGTCTGCTCCTTTGCGGGACTGAAAGCCCTGCTGGACGCATCCGACGAGGTCCCCGTGCAGACGGCTTCCATCCTGATGTGCGACAAGGAGGAAATCGGCTCGATGGGTTCGACGGGTATGCAGAGCTCGTTCTTTGAGAATACGGTGGCCGAACTCATTGACCGTCAGGAGGAGAATGCGCGGGACATTCAGGTCCGCCGCGCTCTTGAGAAGAGCTCGATGCTGTCGGCGGACGTGACGGCGACGGCCGATCCGCATTTTCCCGATGTGGACTCGACGGGAAATTCGGCCCGCTTCCACCATGGTCCTGCCGCCTCCAAGTATACGGGCGGAACGTCCAAGGGCGGGGCCAGCGACTGCTCGCCCGAGTTCGTCGCCTTTATCCGCAAGGTGATGGACGAGGGAGAGGTCACGTGGCAGATGGCTGAGCTTGGCCGAATGGAGAAGGGCGGCGGTGGTACGATTTCGCAGTTCATGGCGCGGTTTGGCATGAAAGTGCTGGATATGGGTACGCCGCTCCTGAATATGCACGCACCGTGGGAACTCGCCTCAAAATTTGACGCATGGCAGACTTATCGTGCCTACAGTGCGTATCTGCGCACGAAGGATATGGTATAATATCGCTCGCTTATGAAACAGTACAATGTCGGTTTGGTCGGTGTCGGCGCAGTCGGCACCGAGATGATCAAGGTCCTGAAGGACCGCCACTTCCCATGTGGCAAGGTCCAGGTCTTCGCTTCGCGCGAGCGCGATGAGCAGATTCTTGGCGAGACGTACCATGTCCTGAAAGCGGACGGAAACAGCTTCAAGGGTCTGGATATCGTCCTTTTCGCCGGTAAGACGGATGTTGCGATCCAGCTGAAGGATGCCGTCGTGAAGGCGGGCGCGAAGATGATTGACAATTCCCGCGCATTCCGTCAGGATCCTGAGGTGCCGCTCGTGGTTCCCCAGGTGAACCCTGAGGACCTCGACTGGAACAAGGGCGTGATTGCAAACCCGAATTGTACGACGGCGATTATGCTGGAAGCGGTGGCCCCGCTGCACAAGGCGAAGAAGCTGCGCCGTCTCGTCGCGGCGACCTATCAGGCGGCATCCGGTGCCGGAGCACCCGGTTTGAACGAGCTGGAGGAGCAGATTCGTGACTACGCGGCAGGCAAGCCGCTGACGGTCAAGGCCTTCCAGCATCAGCTTGTCTGCAATCTGATTCCCCACATCGACAAGTTCGACGAGACGAACTGGTACACGCTTGAGGAGCTCAAGATGCGCAACGAGGCGCGTAAGATGCTCCATCATCCCGAGCTGAAGCTCTCCTGCACGTGCGTCCGTGTGCCGATTGCCCGTGCACACTCGGAGTCGCTCAATCTTGAGTTTGAAGAGGAGATTACGCCCGAAGAGGCGCGTGAGATTCTTTCCAAGAGCGAAGGTGTCCGCGTCGTTGATGACCCGTTGAACGGTGGTTATCCGATGCCGCTTGACGCGACGGCCAAGTATGATGTGCTGGCCGGGCGTATTCGTCAGGACATTTCGCGTGACGACAAGCGCGGCCTTGAGATGTTCGTTTCGGGCGATCAGCTTCTGCGCGGCGCGGCATTGAATGCGGTCGAGATTGCCGAGCACCTCATCAAGCGTGGACTGATTTAATCAGCGGAATGCCTGATGAAAGAAAACGGGCTTCCCCTCCACAGGGGAAGCCCGCTTCATTTTGTGCGCGGCACTTGTGGCCGGATTTAATCCATGCGTCCGTACGCGCCCATGCGTCGGGAAAATTCGCGGCCATCTTCTGGATTGTCCGACCCGCAGACATAAGTCTTCCCCTTAACCGCAATCAGATAGACGCTGCCATTGCGCCGCGCACGGTTAAAGTCGGCCATCGTGACTTTAACCGGGGGACTCAGCGGATTGAGTTCGCGGATGGACAGTTTCCCTTTGCCATTCGCGACCATTTCATAAAGGCCGCAATGCCCACTTCTCGTCTCAATCAGCATCCGATAGGTGAGGCCGTTCGACGCGCGCTTCGGCTGTACGTCTTTGGGTGCCGACTTCCATGGGCGAATGTCGTCCGTTGCAAATGACTGGAGTTCCGACAGGAATAAATCGATGCGTGCGCATTCCTTATTCGTCAGACCGATGAATGGTCGGGTCAGCGAATCTGCGAGAGCCGTGAATGAGAGACCGGCCTGCTGCAACTTGATGCCTCCCACGACCAGTGCCACGATGAGGACGCCAACGAGGGCAATTACCCACTTGACCCTTCGTTTCTTGGCGGCTATCTTCGCGGCAGTTTGCTTCGCGGTCCAGCGTCGCTCGACAGCTTCAACGGCCGCTTGCTTTGCGGTCTGCTCAAAGTGGCTTTCCATCGGCCACCTCCTCTAAGGGCATCCGACAAATTTGGTTGAGGGGCCAGATGTTGAACGGTGACATGAGCATGCGAAGGCGATTCGGCTTGTTGGCCTCGACCGTCAGTTCGCACCGCTTCTCGGCCAGTATGCGCATCAACGTACCGAGCGTCTTGGCCTGGTATTCGGACGCGAGGCGAAAGACCTCGGCCTCAGTCTTGGCGTAGGCTTCGATGAACTTGTCTTCCGTCTCCTTGTGCGCCAAATGTTTCTGATAGGTGAGGTCGTGGTAGTCGGCACGGTCCCTGATGAGCACGAGCTGCCGGTCGATGTCATGCAGTTCATCAATCTTCGCGAGGTAGTCATCGCCCGTTGAGAGCGAGAGTTGGAGGCCGATGCATCTCTTCCGGCGCTCCAGTTCCTTCACGCGGTTTGCCGTCTGCTTCTCCAGCTCAATCGTCTATTCCTCGAGTTTCTTTTTGGATTCCGTCTGCAGCTTGATTTCCCGGCGCAGGTGCGCCACCGCGCCAATGAATTCGCTTCGCTGGACGGACCAGTCCGCGCCGAGGTAGACGAGTGCCAGGCGGTTGATGTCGGGATCCGCCAGCAGGGCGGAAACCTCTTCGTCCTTGGGGCGCCCCTTGTCCAAGGTCTGGGAAATGGTGTCCTGTATGCGTTGTGAAAGGAGGATTTGGTCCTGTTCGACGCGCACGGTCGCCAGTCGGATGCCAAACAGGCGTCGTTCCGAGTCGGCAATCATCCTTGGAACGAGCAGGCTGGCGACGATGGCCAGCACCAGGTAGCCGCCGATGAGAATGGAGAGACCGATGATAATTTTCTTTTTCATGCGTCTTTCTTACTTTCGCTTGATTGTGACGGCACCAGCGTAGAGGATGCTCTGGATTTCCGATTCAGTCGGCGGCGCGTCCCTCTTTCTCTGCCATTTTTCCATTGCCTCGCGAAACTCAGCTTCCGCCTGTTCGGCCTCGCGTTCCTGGCGCCAGGCCTCTTCGCGCAGGGCTTGATATTGATTGGAAATTTGTCTCCAGTATGACGCTCGCGAATAGCCTTGCTCAAATTGTGTCCATGTTCTCGGAATTTTCGTCACGCCTCTGATGTCCTTTTGAATACTAGTGCCGTCATAGAATACGACGGTCCGTTTGATTGTCCTGGCTTTTGGCTTCTTGCCAGTCTTTCGCATATTGAGGGCGATGCCTTTTGCCACTTCTGCAAACGCCGCATAGCGGATTTCGCCATCGAACGGGACCTCCCCAATGCGAATGGGTTGCGACTTGTCGTCCAGCGAGAAGAACACCTCGAAGCTGCGTCCCGTCGTGTCGAGCGAGCGGTCGCCAACGATGGAGTAGGCATCGTCGAAAAGGGCCTTCGCCGGACCGAACGATTCGCTGTAGCGCGTCGGCGGTGTCCACGACTTCTTGTCGTTGGAGCCCGACACGAAATAGGCTGTGCCGTCTATCAGGAAGAATCCGCCGTGATTCATCATCAATTTCTTGTACTCCGACTCGGGGACATCCTGCGGCGGCACCTTCTCCGACAGCCGCCGAACGGTTACGCCATTGGTTGTCGACGCAACCTGGAAGTACTCGCACTTCCCACGTCCCCGCGGCACGGCGAGACCGAACGCACCCTCAACCGCGCCCGGGCGGCGGTTCTTCGGCAATTCACTCCAGTAGGCGAGTCGCGCTCCGACAAACGACTCCCGAACGGCGAAATATTCCGCCGATTGCTTCTTTTCTATCGCACGGAGACGCTCCTCCTCCTCGTGTTGACGCTTGCGCTCCATTTCGCGTTGGCGCGCCGCTTCTTGCTCGGCGAGTTCCTCCTGCGACGGCTGAGGCCCCTCATTCGCGGCATCTTCCGCATCTTCTGGCGGAGGCAGCACCTTCTCTATCACTACACTAACCACCGGTGGCAAATTGACCGTTTTGGCACCTTTGTGGATTTTCCAGATTTCATAGCCACCCCAGCCTATGCCGACAAGGACAACCAACGCGAAGATGTTGGTGAAGAAGGCCTTTAGTTTCGCGGCGCGGGCCTTGCGCGCATTGGCCTTTGCCCGCGCCTCGACCCGTTGGACGAGACCGTTCGGCTGTTCGGCTTCGGACGCGGCATTTTGCTGCGGCTGGGACCGACGCACGCTCAACTTAGGCTTCTCCGCCGGCAGCCCGACTGGCAGTTCGACGCGGGTTGGCCTTCGGTATTCAAATTTCTCGCGGCAGTAGGGGCAGAGGAAACGCTGGCCGTCAGCCGTGTTGTCGGCAATCTCTATTTCATTTTCGCAGATCTTGCATTTGATGATCATCTCTACCTCTTCTCTTAAGTGACTGTAAACAACAAGGATAAAGGGAGAAGTTCGCCGCGCCCCATCCAGCGGATGGGATGTGCGGTCTAATTCGTACGAGACGGGGCCCTAATGGTCCGTAGGCGCGTCTCAGGCTTATTGGGGGGGGGGGGGGGGGGG
>JBNMKZ010000031.1:0-25744 GCA_050874585.1 Verrucomicrobiota bacterium
CCCAAGGGGTCTGACTTGCGCAACCTAACGGGTCTGGGATGCGCAACCCGAAGGGTCGAGGTTGCGCAACCTAAAGGGAAAGGACTAAGGTGCTTTCATCAAAGGACTAAGGTGGTTTGATCAAAGCACCTTAGTGGTTTGCTCAAAGGACTAAGGTGCTTTCCCGTCGTCACGCCTGTCTCCGCCCGTGGCGACGGGCCTCTCCACTCTCTATAATCGTCAAAATTCCCCTTTGTGTTGGGCATTTCCGTGTCGATTCACGCCGATGCGAGCGCGGGCATCCGTGCGAACGGGCGCAGGGAGATGCGCAGGCCCCGCCGGACGTGTCCGTTTTACGCCACCGCCGGGATTCTGCGCTTCTTGTTGTCGTGGCTTTTCCCGCTTTTTGCCGACCCATTCGATTTTACAATCTTGCTTGGGTGCCTGCCGCCTGCGGACGGTTGCGTCCTGCGCAGTTTTGGGGTATAATATGCCCTCAATGTTCGGATTTCTCAAAAAACGGAAGGAGAAGGCGGGGAAACCGGTCGTGTATGCACGATCGGAGCACTGCATTTCGCGCAAGAACATCGACCCGGATGCCCTGAAGGTCCTTTACCGCCTCTCCAGCCTTGGCTACACCGCCTACCTCGTGGGCGGTGGTGTCCGTGATTTGCTGATGGGGCGCACGCCGAAGGACTTCGACGTCGGCACAAGCGCGAAACCGAACGAAGTGCGCCGTGCGTTCCGCAACTGCTTCCTCATCGGGCGGCGCTTTCGGCTTGCCCATGTCCGCTTCGGCGAGAAGGTGATTGAGACGGCGACCTTCCGCCAGAATTCGCAGACGGTTGGGGAAATCATTGAGCACGCAGCGGAAGGGCCGCTTGAGGACAATACCTTCGGAACACCCGAGACCGATGCCTACCGGCGCGACTTTACGGTTAACGGGCTCTTCTACGACATCCGCGACTTCAGTGTCATTGACTGGGTTGGTGGGATGAAGGACCTTCGGCGCAAGATTATCCGCTCGATTGGCGACCCGGCCATCCGCTTTCAGGAAGACCCGGTGCGCATGATGCGGGCCGTCAAGTTCTCGTCGCGTCTCGGTTTTCGGATTGAGAAGGATACGCTGGCGGCGATGAAGAAGTACCACGCCTGCATCCTGAATGCCTCCCAGCCGCGTGTGTGCGAGGAGGTGTTCCGTCTCTTCCCCTATGGGCACAGCGAGAAGGCGTTCCGCCTGCTGTACGGGGTTGGGATGCTGGGTGATTTGCTACCCGACCTGGCCGCCTGCATCGCGGCGGAAGGTGGATCGAAGTGCCGCATCTGGAAATATCTGAAGACGCTTGACGCGTACGAGGTGATGATGGAGGAGCGCGGCATCGAGGTCTCGAATGCGCTTCGGGCGGCGGTGCTGATGACTGTCCTCGCGCAGCGGGACGAGAAGGAGGGCGGTGCGCGCAAGGCCCTTCAGACGATGATGGATTCGCTCAAGATTCCGAAGGCCGTCTACTTTGAAGCCGTGCTGCTCATCGAAAGCCGCAATCGTCTGTCAGTCGCCCCGGTGCGGGGCAAGAGCCGCTTCATCTACAACCGCGATTTCCTCGATGCCCTGGACTACAACCGCATTGTGTGCCGGGCCGAGGGGAAGGGCGAGAAGACGCTCAACGAATGGTCCGACCTCTACGAGGCGAAGGCGAAAGAAAGGGAAAGGAAAGAACAATGAACGAGGAACTTCTGAAGGAACTGAAGGGACTGCTCCCGTGGGTGGTGGTTGCCGCGATTGCCGTTGGCGGCTACTATGGCGTGAAGAACCACCTGGCGGAGAAGAAAATTGCCGCGAGCGCGGCGGTTGTGAACACCTACACGGTGGAGGAGCTTGAGTCGGCTGTTTCGAAGTTCGGCTCGACCGCATCGGGCGGTGCGCTGAAGATTCGCCTGGCGAAGAAGTACTTTGACGCGGGTCGCTACCAGGAGGCGCTTGACCAGTATGAGGCACTGGTGAAGGACGCGCCCGACGGGTTCGCCGACGTTCCGGTCGTCGGTCGTGCGCAGGCGTTGGAGGCCCTTGGCAAGTATGCCGAGGCCCAGAAGGCTTACGACGACTTTGCCGCGGCGAACCCGAAGAGCTACTTGACGCTCACGGCCCAGCTTGGCGCGGCACGTTCGCTTGCCCAGTCGGGTGATGCGAAGACGGCGCTTGAGCGTCTGGCCGAGCTGACGACCGCCGTCGGTGGCGATGAGATTGCGAAGGCGCGCATTGCGACCACCGAGGACTGCATCCGCCGCATGAATCAGAAATGACCTTTGTCCGCGAGGTCGGCCGGGCGGCCCGCATCCTGGTCGCCACGGTCATCGCCTTCCCGTCCGTCTTCCGCAGTCGGGATTCGCGGGCTGACTTCGCGCTTCAACTGCATCGGACGGGCATTTCAACTCTCCCCGTGATGACGATCGTCTCGCTCTTCACGGGGATGATTCTTGCCTTGCAGGTCGGTCTTGAGCTGCGGCGCTTCAACCAGGAGATTTACCTTGGCGCGGCAGTTATGCTGACGTTGATTCGTGAGATGGCCCCGTTCAGTTGCGGGATGTGCCTTGCGGCCTGCGTGGGTTCGGCTGTCGCGGCGGAATTGGGGACGATGAAGGTGAATGACGAAATTGCCGCGCTGGAGATTATGTCCATTTCGCCCATTCGCTTTCTTGCCGCGCCCCGTGTGCTCTCCCTCGTTATCATGGCCCCGCTTCTTGCGTTCTTCTGTTGCATCGTCGGGACGGTTGGGGGCGGAATCGTCGGTTCGACGCAGCTCGGGGTCGATTTCGGACAGTATGTCGCGAGTGCGATGACGATGGCCGAGACGAAGGACCTTTTCGTCGGCTTGGCCAAGGCGACCGTGTTCGGGCTGGTCATTGGTACGGTCTCGGTCTCGGAGGGCTTTGGTACGCGGCTTGGTGCGACGGGTGTCGGGAAGGCAACCCAGCGGAGCGTCATCATCTCGTTCCTGCTGATTCTGATGCTGGGCTACATGATTACGAGGGTCTGCTACCGATGAGCCTCATCACCTTTGAGAACGTGACGAAGCGGTTCAACGGCCGGGCCGTCCTGGACGGGCTGAGCTTTTCCGTTGAGAAGGGCGAGATCCTCGCCATTGTCGGACCGTCCGGGACGGGCAAGTCGGTGATGCTCAAGCATCTCGTGCGGCTGATTGAGCCTGACGAGGGACGCATTCTCTTCGACGGCACGGATGTGGTTTCGTGCGGCGCGGCGGAACTCGCGGCCATTCGCAGCCGCATCGGATACCTCTTCCAGGGCGGTGCGCTTCTCGCGTGGCTGACGGTTGCCGAGAATGTTGCACTGCCGCTGCGCGAGTGCACGGATTTGGACGAGGCGGAGATTGGCCGTCGGGTTGCGGCGGCCCTGGCGGATGTCGAGTTGACGGATGCCGCCGACAAGTATCCGTCCGAGATTTCGGGTGGTATGCAGAAGCGGGCGGGGCTTGCCCGTGCGATTGTCCGGGAGTGTGAGGTCGTGCTCTACGACGAGCCGACTTCGGGTCTTGACCCCGTGACATCCGTCGTCATCAACCGACTGATTCGCAAACTCAACCGTGAGCACGGCATCACCAGCGTCGTCGTCACGCATGACTTGGCCGCCGCGCTCCGCTTTGCGAACCGGGTCATGCTTCTCAAGGACGGGCATGTGGTTGCCTGTGCGGAACCGTCCGCCTTTGAGTCTCTGCCGAATCCCGACGTGCAGGAATTCCTTGCCGCAATGAAAGGAGAGGTCTGAAAATGGGTAGAAGAAATCAGTCGGCATCCGAACTTGTCACGGGCATCTTTGTCCTTGCGGTTCTCGCCGTTCTCGTCTATTTTACGATTGTCATCTCGGGTGTCGACTTCGTTTTCGGACGAGAGCGTCGGCGGGTTGACGCGACATTCGATCAGGTCGGCGGACTGAAGGAGCACGACAGCGTGATGTACCGTGGCACGAAAGTCGGCTCGGTGGAGCGCATCGTGCTGTCGCCGACCAACCTGACGGTGGTGCTGGACGTCGACCGCTCCGTCGTCCTTCGGGCGGGCTATCGGGTCAGCGTTCGGTCGCTTTCGCTCCTTGGCGGCAATTACCTCGAACTGGAGGAGGGGGCGGGCGAACCGCTCGATCTTGATGCCGTGACCTTGCGCGGCGAACCGCCGATAGACTGGATGCGCGATGTCTCGCAGGTTGCCGCGAATCTGAATCGGCTGACGGGGCGCACAGACATTGACGGCATTGTGAGCAACCTGCTGGTAACGACCGAGCGTGTGCGGACGCTGGCGGAACGGTTGGAGCGCGGCGAGGGCCTGATTGGGCGGCTGATGTCGTCCGATGAGACGCTTTACGTCGATCTCAAGAAGACGTTGGCCAACGCGTCGGTGCTGTCGGACGACTTGCGGACGACGGCGGCGAATGCGGCCGTCCTGTCCGAGCGGCTGAAGAATGGCGAGGGGACGATTGGCAAGCTGATGCGCCCGGACGATCCGCTCCATGATGACCTCCTTGCGGCAATTGCCTCCTTCCGCAAGTCCTGCGAGTCGTTCGACCTTGGGGATGCGAAGACGGATGTCGGGGAGATCCTTGCCCAGGCGAAAACGCTCGTCGGCAATCTGTCCGTTGTGGCGGAGCGGCTGAAGGATGGTAAGGGGACGCTCGGGAAGCTGGCCAGCGACGAGCAGTTGTACAACGAGGTCAATGGGCTTATCCGTGACATTCGGCAGGTTGTCGACAACTATCGCGACACGACCCCGATTTCAACATTCTCTTCGCTGGCGACGGGGGCGCTCTGACGATGGTCGGACTTCTGCTGGCGGTGGCGTTTTTTGCCGAACCGGCGGTCATGGAAATGCCGCGTGCCGAGGCGGCCTACCTTGTGAAGCCCGCACGAGGCCCCGAGCGGCTTGAAGATCGCTACAATGTGATGGACCTCTGGGTCTCGCGGGCTGTGCGGGGACGTTGGGTGGACGAGGACTTGCGCGTCCTGACGCTTGCCGATCTTGACAGCCGTCCGCCTGCCCTGACGCGGACAGCCCCCCTGACGCGCACGGCCTACACTCGGGAAGTCGTGCCGCTTGCCGTTCGGGATGAGGCACAGTTGCTGGATGCCCTCACCGTGCTTTCGCCGGTTGCGCCCGATGCAACGGGGGAATTCACGCGTCCGCACCAGAATGTGCGCGGCTATCGGGACATCCGCTATTATCAGGGGACGAATACGACGGCACTCGTCTGCGCCTACCTGCCGGATGCCGAGGACGCCCGCTGGCGGATGGTGTCGTGGGAGCTTGCGCCGCAGGACGACTTCGAGCAGATGAAGGAGGCGTTTGAGCGCGATTTCCTGTATCGTCGGTTGGGGCTGTATTGGACGAACGCCGTCTTTTCGGCTTCGGATGGCGAGCGCGAACTGTTGCGCCGGGATGCGCAACATTCCATTGCCGCCTACCCCGGGTGGCACTTCACGAGCTCGCCCGAGTTCGTCGTCCTCGACAATCTCCCATCCAACAGCCTGTTTGTGCGGACGCTTGCGGACGAAATGCCGCGCCTGCGGGCGGGCTATGCGCGGACAATGCCGAGCGACATTGATGGCACGAATACGCTGGCGGTCATCCGAATCTATGCGAATCGGGCGGACTACTTAGATGCCGTCGGGGACGAGATGAAGTGGAGCGCGGCCTATTGGAGTCCCATTCGTCGCGAACTGGTCGCCTATCTCCCGGTCAACGGCGAGGCGGAGCTGATGCGGACGATTCGTCACGAGGCGTTTCACCAGTACCTTTCCTATGCGACCGCAATGATTCCGACCTCGCCTTGGCTCAACGAGGGGTATGCGCAATATTTCGAGAATCCGGAAAGTGCGGACTGGCGGCTACCCCTGACGACGGAGGACGTGGATCGGCTGGCGCAGACGCTCCCCGACCTCCTGAAGATGGACTACGCGGCCTTTTATCACGGCAGTGACGAGGAACGCCGCATCAAGTACCGTCTGGCATGGTCGCTTGCGTATTTTATCGAGAATGGTGCGCCGAACGTGCGTTCGGCCCCCTTTGCGAACCTCAAGAGGGACTATCTCGGGTCCCTTTTCGAGACGCGGGATATGCGGGCGGCGACAGAGGCGGCCTTTGGGTCGCCGGAGAATGTCGAACGCTTCATTGCGGAATGGGCGAAATACTGGAAAGATATGTAGGCCGGCTTGCGCCGAGTCCGACGGGTGCCCTGCACCTTGGCAATGTGCGCACATTCATGATCGCCTGGCTTCGGGCGCGATCCGTCGGCGGACGCGTCGTTATGCGCATGGAGGACCTTGACCATCCGCGTGACAAGCCGGGCGCGGCACATTTGGCGATTGAGGACCTGAAGTGGCTGGGCTTCGACTGGGACGAGGCGTTCGTCCAGTCGGAACGCACCGACTTCTATCGGCAGGCTCTGGCGCGGCTCGTCGAAGGAGGCTTCGTCTACCCCTGCACCTGCTCGCGGGCGGATGTTGAGCACGCCCAGTCGGCCCCCCATGCGGGGGAGCAGCTGCGCTATCCCGGGACGTGTCGCGGCCGTTATGCGGACTGGGCGGAAGCCGCACGGGCGTGTGCGCCGCGTGTACCCTGCTGGCGCTTTCGTGTGCCGGAGGGGACGCATGTCTGTGTGGACGACGTCTTCGCGGGGCATTACGAGCAGGATGTCGCGGCCGCGCTTGGGGATTTTCCCGTAGCGCGAGACGAGCATGGGGCCGGCTACACGCTGGCCGTCGTCGTGGATGATGCGGCAATGGGGGTGACGGAGGTCGTGCGCGGCGATGACCTGCTGGCGGCGACACCGGCACAGGTTCTCCTGCAGTGCGCCCTCGGGCTGCCGACCCCCGCCTACTGCCATGTGCCCCTTGTCGTCGGTGCGGACGGACGGCGGCTTGCGAAGCGGCACGGGGATACGCGGATTGCGAGCTACCGGGCGGCTGGCGTGAAAGCGGAGCGTCTTCTCGGGGCTCTCGCGGCGAGCTGTGGCTGGGCCGAGCCGGGCGAATGCCTGAGCCTGGCGGAACTTCTGCCGCGCTTTTCGCTTGAAAAGCTGCCTCACGCGCCGCTCGTAATTTCCCAACATTTTATTGATTAATGTTCAATTCAATCACATTGTGAAAATACCCCCTTGAAGTTAGGGGCACAAATTAGGTATAATATGTGCTCATTTTGTAAACACAAGGAGCAGTAAGTAGAAATGGCAAAGCGTGACATCCCGCTCGAAAGAGTGCGTAACTTCGGCATCATGGCCCACATCGACGGCGGCAAGACGACGACGTCGGAGCGTATTCTCTACTATTCGGGCAAGAACTACAAGATCGGCGAAGTGCACGATGGCGCGGCGACGATGGACTTCATGGTTCAGGAACAGGAGCGCGGCATCACGATTCAGTCCGCCGCGACCTGCGTGACGTGGGGGCAGTACCGCCTCTCGCTGATTGATACTCCCGGACACGTGGACTTCACGGCTGAGGTGGAGCGTTCGCTCCGCGTCCTCGACGGTGCTGTCGCCCTCTACTGCGCGGTTGGCGGTGTCCAGCCCCAGTCCGAGCAGGTGTGGCGCCAGTCCGAGAAGTACAAGGTCCCGAAGATTGCGTTCGTCAACAAGATGGACCGCGTCGGCGCGAACTTCTACAGCGTCATGGACCAGATGCGCGAGCAGCTTCATGCGAACCCCGTCCCGATGGTCATCCCGATTGGCGCGGCGGATTCGTTCGAAGGCATCATCGACCTCATCTCGATGAAGGCCCTCTACTACGATATGAAGAGCCTCGGCAAGACGGTCATCGAGAAGGATATCCCCGAGGAACTGAAGGCGAAGGCCGAGGAATACCGTCAGAAGATGGTTGAGGCGGCGGCCGAGCAGGACGATGCGCTGATGGAGAAGTTCTTCGCGGGCGAGGAGCTCACGAACGACGAGATCAAGAAGGCCATCCGCAAGGGCTGTCTCGCCCGGACGATTACGCCGGCGTTCTGCGGCAGTGCGTTCAAGGATAAGGGCGTTCAGCAGCTTCTCGACGGCGTGTGCGACTATCTGCCGTCCCCGCTTGATGCCGGTCCGGCCGTTTCGCAGGACAATCCGGAGGAGACCCGCCCTGTGAGCGACGATGCGCCGTTCTGCGGTCTCGCGTTCAAGATCATGTCCGACAAGAACATGGGCAAGATCACCTTCGTGCGCGTCTACTCGGGCATCATGAAGCTTGGCGAGGAACTCCTCGACTCGACGATCAACCAGGAGCAGCGCATTTCGCGTCTCTTCCGTATGCACGCGAACAAGCACGAGCCGCTCGAAGAGGCGCGCGCGGGCGACATCGTGGCATGCGTCGGCCTGACGCAGACCCGCACGGGCGATACGCTCTGCGACCCCGAGCACCCGATTACGCTTGAGTCCATCGACTTCCCGGCTCCGGTTATCTCGGTTGCGGTCAAGCCGAAATCGCGCGGCGACAACGAGAAGCTGGGCGTGGCCCTTCACGCGCTGGCGATGGAAGACCCGACCTTCGTGGTCAGCTTCGACCAGGAGACGTCCGAGACGATCATCGCCGGTATGGGCGAGCTCTACCTCGAAGTCATTGTCGACCGTCTGAAACGCGAGTTCAACGTCGATTGCGACGTCGGTGCGCCGCAGGTCGCCTACCGTGAGACGATTACCCAGAAGGTTGAGAACGAGTACAAGCACGTCAAGCAGTCCGGTGGTCGTGGTCAGTACGCGCACGTCTGCCTGCGCCTTGAGCCGCAGGAGCCTGGCAAGGGCTTCGAGTTCGTCAACGAGGTCAAGGGCGGCGTGATTCCGACGGAGTACATCCCGGCGGTCGAGAAGGGCGTCAAGAAGGCCCTTGAGGCTGGCCCTGTGGGTGGCTTCCCGGTTGTGGACGTCAAGGCGACGGTCTACTTCGGCTCCTACCACGAGGTCGACTCGAACGAATTCGCGTTCATCGAGTGCGCCCGTCAGTGCTTCAAGCAGGCCTTCATGAAGGCGAAACCCCAGCTCCTCGAACCGATGATGGATGTCGAGGTTGCGGTTCCCGATACCTACATGGGCGCGGCGAATGGTTCGATCAACCAGCGTCGTGGTCGTGTCGAGGGCATGGAGGATCGTGCGGGCGTGAAGCTCATCAAGGCGACCGTCCCGCTCGGGGAAATGTTCGGCTACTCGAACGCCATCCGTACGGTGACGCAGGGTCGCGGCACCTTCACGATGATCTTCAAGCAGTACGAGGCCGTGCCGAAGGCAATCGCCGAGCAGGTCATTGCCAAGCGCATCAAGGAAGGCAAGGTTCGTCCGCAGTCCGCCGACTAAGGCGATGCGAGGCGAAAGCGGAGAGCGGCGGGTCGTTTGGCCCGCCGTTTTCTTTGAGAGGGGTTAGGATTGATGAACGGACAGGAAGAGAAGGCGGCGATTCGCCGCGAAATGCGCCTCCGCCGAAAGACGGTTGGGGGACGGGCGCGGCAAAGTGCCGCGCAGGCGATTTGTGCGGCACTTCTTGCGCGGCAGGATGTCCAGCGGGCAATCCGTTCCGCCGCGCCAATTGCCGTCTATCTCGCTTCGCCCGCCGAAATCGACCTCTCGCCCTTCATGAAGGCGGTGCTGACGCAGGGCGGACGGCTCGTTGCGCCGCGCTGGAACGGCGGAAGCTACGACTTGGCGGCACTCACGGGCCTCACGGACGTAGCCCTTTGCCGCGGACCGATGAACATTCTCGAACCGAGGCCCGAAGTGCCGCGCTGCGCACCGGACGAAGTTGGGCTTTGGCTCGTGCCGGGTCTCGCCTTCACCCTTGATGGCGCACGGCTTGGGTATGGCGGCGGATGGTACGACCGCCTGCTTGCCGATGTCGCGGACGAAACGCCGCGCCTTGGAATCGCCTATGACTTTCAGGTCGTTGCCGAACTGCCGACGGATGCGCATGACATCCGACTCACGGACATTGTGCACGTTGGGGAGGGCGCATCGTGAAGACCGTGCGGATTTGTGGTGTTGAGGCGCAGGTTGCCGCGACATTTGTTGAACGGGCGCGGGGACTAATCGGGCGGGATGGACTGCCGGATGGACAGGGTCTCCTGATTCTGAAATGCAACTGCATCCATACGTTTTTCATGCGATTTGCGATTGACGCGACCTTTTTGGACCGACAGGATCGTGTCGTGCGCGTTGTGCGAAACATTCGTCCTTGGCGGCTCTGGGTTTGGGGCGGCTGGCGGGCCGTCAAGGTCCTTGAGACGGCCACGCACGGCGACTAACTGCGACTTCTCTGAGTTGCAGTTGCAACTCGTGCGAGTCCTAACTGCAACTTTCTTGAGTCCTACCGAGGAGATGGGCTGGACGCCCGTTCGCCATTAGGCGGTCGGGTGCTGTGCCGCGAGGTGTTGCCTGCGCCATTCGCTCATGGTGAGACCCGTTCGGGCCTTGAACAGGCGTTTCAGGTAGATGGAGGAGCCCCAGCCGCAGAGATTGGCAATCGGCTCAATTGTCTGGTGCGGATTCTTGAGGAGTTCGAGGACGCGCTCCATCCGAACGGAGACGATTTCGTCGATGATGCGCCGTCCAGTGGCGGACTTGAAGCGCACTTCGGCGGCCCGTTCGGTCAGGTTGAGGAACTTGATGACATCGGCGGCCGTCAGGCCGTTGCAGGCTTCGCGGCGAATGTAGTCAAGCGCCGCGTCAATCGGCATGGACGATTCCTTCAAGTTGCGCGTGGAGAGGCGGCGCGTCAGGCCGAGTGGTGAATAGATGAGTTTCTGCGGCGCGAGGGTTGGATTTGCCAGTCGCTTCAGCAGCAGGTCGGCGGCCAAGCGTCCACTTGTCCGAAAGCTCGGGCGGACGCTCGTCAGCGAGGGGTGCGTATGGTCGCAGAAGGCGGGGTCATCGTCCACCCCCACCAGCATGAAGTCCCCGGGGACGGAATGCCCCAGTTCGGCGCAGACGTCGAGCGTATCCGAGGCGTAGGCATCGTTGACGGCGAAAAGACCGCATCCCTTGGGGAGCGTGGCAAGAAAGGGTCGCAGGCGTTCGGCGAATTCGGCCTTGTTGCCGAAGGTCAGCGCATCCTGGAGGACGGCGCACGGCCTGCCGAGCGCGGCGGAACGGGCGGCGAAGCGCACCTTGCGCCGGTCGCACCAGCCGACATTGGGATTCCAGCCGATGAAGGCGAACGAGGTGCAACCGCAGTTGACGAGTTCCTGGAAGGCGAGGTCGGCGATTGCCTCGGCATCGTTCAGGACGGTAAACGCCGAAGGGTCTCGAAGCCGCGCATCGGGTGGGTCGAGGTGGACGACGGGAAGCTTGTCGAGGAGGGCGGGCGGGATGGGAAGGTCGCCCGAACCCTCAAGGATGATGCCGACGGGATGCCAGTAGGCGATGCACTTCTCAAGCGGCTCGGTGAGACGGACAAGCTCAATCTCCTCCAACCGCTTGTCGGCGGAGGCAATGACCTCCCGAGCACCCGCGTACTGGTAGACACGCGAGCGGGCGTTCAAGTCGGTAATGAAGAGAATGGTATCCATTTCGGGATGTAAGTTTACCATAATGCGGCGCGGCAAGGCAAGCGGAAAAGGTGAGGCGTCCTATGCGGTTTTAGTTAGGGGGGGGGTATTTGCATTTGGTAAAATTCTCATAGTTTGAAACTGCCTTGAGGAGGTAAAATGCAATATCTGACGCTTGGACGGCGCATTCTCTCTGCGCTTGCTGTGTTCTGTGGTTCGTTCGCCTTTGCAACGGACTACTATGTCTCGACGACGGGATCGGACGAGAATAACGGTCTGTCGTCTGAAACGGCCGTGGCGACCATCGACAAGGCGATTAGCCTCGCCACGACGAAGGACGACACGATTCATGTCGCGCCGGGCACTTATCAGACGTCGACGCAGTGGGGGCCGAACCTTCTTGCGACGATGGTGGGCACGGGCACTTCGCGTGACGAGGTGGTCATTGAGTCGTCGGGTGCCAATCGCACGCTCCGCATGGCGGCGGATAGCGTCGTCCGCCACCTGACGCTGATTGGCAACAAGGATTACAAGGCCGACAAGGGTGGTGCGGTCGAGATGTCGGGTGGCCTGTTGGAGGACTGCGTCATCAAGGACGGTACGGCGAATAATTCGTCCAATCCTGAGGGTGGCAATGTCTATCTGAATGGGGGCACGGTTCGGTACTGCCTCATCACCGGGGGTAAGGCCAAACGGCGCGGCGGCAATGTGTACTTGGAGAACGGGACGGTTGAGAGCTGCGAGATTCGCGATGGTTATTCGGAAAATGAGGCGGGCAACCTCTATTTTGTTAATGGTCTCGTCTCGACGTGCACGATTGCCAATGGCTCGGTGTTGGGCGACGGTGGTAATATCCGATCCTATGACAACGCGAATGGACAGATTGCAGACAGCACCATCAGCGGCGGTAAGATTTTGGCGGTGAAAGGTTCGGATGGCAAGTGGCCGGAGAAGAAGGGGGCCAATGCCTTCATCAAGGGATCGGTTAAGTTGACGCGGTGTCAGTTGCTGGGCGGTTCTTACAATGAGAACGGGTATGACTGTGGAAGTCTGACCCTCTATTATCCAGGCAACGGAACGGTTGTTGAGGACTGCCTCATTAAGGACAGCGATTGTGGTGGCGCACTTTTGGCGGGTTCGACTTATATTTACAATACGACCATTGTTGACAATGAGAAATACGGTGTCTGGTCGTGGGGGGCGGGGAAGACCTTCTACAATACGATTCTCTATGGAAATACGAAAGCTGATGTCTTGAGAGACTATGCGGGCGATAAGCCGGCAAAGAATGTCTTCGGCCTTGCGGTGACAAGCGGAGGAGTCTTCAAGTCGGGGGATTATTCCAATGGGATTATCCTTCTTGAGAATTCGGATGCGTTCGTCGATTACGAGAAGGGGGATTATCACCTTAAGAAAGGTTCGGTGCTGGAGGATGTCGGCACAGCCGATCCGCGCACGGATGCCTCGGCGACGGATCTGGATGGCAACCCGCGTGTCGTCAATCAGACGGACATTGGTTGCTACGAGTACCAACCGACCGTGTTTTCGGTAAGTTTTTCGATGTCCTATGACACGAACGATCATACGCCTGCTGCTACAACATTTGTGGCTGTTCCATTGAACGCGGAAGGTGCGGTTGCCTATACCTGGGATTTCGGCGATGGCAGTGCGCGCGTGACAACGACCGAGACAACGGTATCGCACACATTTAAGACGGCGGGCAAGTTCACGGTGACGCTGACGGCCGAATCGGCGGGAGCAACGGCTGTACAAACACGCAAAGAGTTGGCGGTCATTTATGATTCTGTTGTGTGGGTCTCGACGACTGGCTCGGCGACCTTCCCCTACAACACGCCTGAAACGGGTTTCCGCGCCATTGATTCGGCAATCAGCGTTCATGCATCGGCGGGCGGCGGCGAGATTCGTGTTGCCCCCGGCACCTACGAGACGGCGTGGCAATACAACTTGGACAAGGACTATGTCGTGAAAGGTATGGGCAAAACGCCGGAGGAGGTTGTTGTAAAGAACACGACGAAAGCGGACGAGGACAACACCTATCGTCGCGTTTTCCAGGTCGCTTCGGCCGGGGCGCGGGTCGAGAACCTGACAATGGAAGGCGGCTCGGTCTACAACCAGTTCGGCGGCAATGTGCGCATCACGGCGGGAACGGTTGCGAACTGCATCATTCGCGGTGGCTTGGCCACGGCGGATAACGGCAATGCCGCAGGCGGTGGCGTTGAGCTGGGCGGTTCGGGTGTTGTGACACACTGCATTATTCGAGATAACATCCTGACGGGTGTCAGCAAGAGTGAGATGTATTGCGGCGGTGCTGGCATCTTTATGACTCACAACAATAAGAATATGCGCCTCTCGAACTGCCTGATAGTCGGCAATACCTATCAGCCGGGTGAGACGGTTCAGACGGGCGCAGCGGGTATTCGTTTCGGCGGTGCAAACGAACAGGTTGTTATGGAGAACTGCACGGTTGTGGCGAACACGGTTGAAGGTTCGCTCAAGGATGATTCCGCCGGTGTCTACTGCACATCGTGGACGACGACCATTCGGAATTGCGTTTTCGCCGGCAATACGGAAACGGGCAAGGACAAGGCGACATCCGTCAAGTTTGATTCGCACATGAATGTCGTCAACTGTGTGATGGACGATGCCGCGTTCAACAAGTATTGCACGGTGGGTGACGTGAAGACAATGTTCAAGGACTTCGCCAACGAAAACTATATGCCGCGGCCGGGGAGCGTCCTCGCGAACAAGGGCACGAGCAAGTTGACGTTGCCGACCGACAAGGACCTTGCGGGCAATCCGCGTGTGTTCGGCAAGGCGATTGACATCGGGTGCTATGAGGTCCAGAAGAATAATGGCCTCACCATCATCATCCGTTGAAGGCCACCTGACATGACTGGAAGCGGACTCATCCTCACCGCCGCGCTCGCGGCGGTTTCGCTGAATGACTTCAAGCCTGTGCATCGTGCGCGGGTTTCCGAGGAGGCACCGAACCAGGTGCGGCTCGACTTGCCGAGCGCCGAATGGAGTTCGGGCCTCAAGTGGGAGCCGAACCCGGCGGCGGACTTCTCGCAGGCGCGGTATCTTGCCGTGGATGTCGAGAATCTCTCCAAGACGCGGCAGGCGCGGTTGACGATGCATGTCTCGGCGGGCGCGGCAGATGGCGATTCGGGCGACCATGCGACCGCCATCTTCAAGAAGAACCGTTCCGTCAATACGGGCATTGGACTGAATCCCGGCGAAAAGCGGACAATGAAACTTCTGCTGACGCATCCCGAGGTCTATGGTGCGCCGGAGAATGCACGAGGCCCCTACGTCATTGACACGAAGCACATCACGTCCGTTCAGTTCATGATGCAGTGGCCCTATGAGGATGAGGTGGAGGGACTTGCCGAACTGCGGCTCTCGAACCTGCGCCTTGAAGGCGAGCCCGAGAAAGATCGCTTCGTGCCGCCCGAGAAGTACATTCCCTTCATCGACAAGTACGGGCAGTTCGCCCATGCCGACTGGCCCGAAAAGGTCCATACGGACGGCGATTTGGCGGGCGATTTGGCGCGTGAGCGCAAGGCTCTCGAAGCCGCCCCCGCCTCGTGGGATAGCTACGGCGGATGGAAGTCGGGTCCGCAACTTGAGGCAACGGGGAACTTCCGCACCGAGAAGGTGGACGGCAAGTGGTGGCTCGTCACGCCCGATGGGCATCTCTTCTTCTCCGTTGGGCTGGACGTCACGCGCATTATGACGGACATTACCGACGCGAAGCAGCACCCCGACTGGTACCAGGGGACGGTGCCCGCCGATGGGAAGATGGCGTTTACCATCTGGAACCTTGAGAAGAAGTTCGGCAAGAAGGACTTCGCGGCGGATTATTTTGATTTCGTCCTGAAGCGCTTCGACTCGTGGGGGCTTAACACGATTGGCAACTGGAGTGCTCCCGAACTGATGCAGGCTTCGAAGAAGCCGTATGTGGTCAGCGTCCTTGAACGCGGCAAGGGTGTGCCGCGCCATGCGAAGTTCCACATCTACGACTTCACGGCGCCGAACTTCGAGGAGACGATGCGGGCGGCGATTCGCGAGAAGTTTGCGACGGACGAGACGCTGCGGCACGCGGCGAAGGATCCGATGTGCATTGGCTTTTTCGTCGACAACGAGCTGCAGTTCCAGAAGTGGATTCCCGACGTGGGCGAGGTGGTTGCCGCGCCTTATCTCGACCTCTACTTCCGCATTTGCCGCGAGGAACTGGCGAAGGCGGCTCCGGGCAAGATGTATCTCGGTTCGCGCTTCGTCGGCTTCCGTCAGGCGGGCATCCTGTGGCGGACGGCGGCGAAGTACTGCGATGTGATTACGGTCAACGCCTATGCGAACTCGGTCTTCAACCTGTCGGAGAAGATGTTTGCGGACGGCAACGAGAAGCCGATTCTCGTCGGCGAGTTCCACTTCGGGGTCTACGATCGCGGCATGTTCAAGCCTGGGCTTGCGCCAGTGTGGAACCAGCGGGAGCGTGCCCGCAGTTACGCCCGCTTTGTCCAGGGCTGTTTGCAGCAGCCGCTGATTGTCGGTTGCCATTGGTTCCAGTATCGCGACCAACCGTTGCTTGGGCGCGGCGATGGTGAGGCGTACGAAATCGGCTTTGTGGATGTCGTGGACCGTCCGTACGAGGAACTCTGCCGTGCGGCTCGTGCGGTGGGCCTGACGATGTACATTCGCCGCGCCAAGGGCATTTGGTGAGCGCGGCATCCGCAGACGCGGATGCAGCAAAACGGCGAAAGGACGGGGACTGCGCCCCCGAACCCCCGCAAACCGCCGCGCAAGCCCCCGAGCAGGCGGTTTTTGGTATAATACCCCGCCATGTTCAAGAACCAGTCAACCCTCAAGAAGAACCTTGATGAGCTTGCGACGGGTGGAATCGGCCGTCTGCTGCTCAAGTACTCGTGGCCCGCTCTGGTCGCCATGACGCTGAATGCCCTCTATTGCGTGGTCGACCGCTTCTACATTGGGCAGGGATGCGGAACGGATGCCATGGCGGGGCTGACGCTGACATATCCGATTATGCTCCTCTTCACTGCGTTTGGCGTATTGATTGGGGCGGGGCATTCCTCCATCCTCTCCATTCGCCTGGGGGCGGGCGACCTTCCGTCTTGCGAGAAGCTGATTGGGCAGCTCGTGGCGTTCAAGCTCCTGTTCTTCGTGACGCTTCCGCCCCTTGTCTTCTGCAACCTCGATACTGTGCTTGGCTGGTGCGGGGCCGACAAGGTCTCGCCTGGGGCTTTCGCGGCGGCCAAGGACTACCTGCGCATTGTGCTCTTTCCCCATCTTTTTGCCCACTTGGCCTTCGGTCTCTCGTCCATGATGCGGGCCGAGGGGACGGCCCTGCGGTCCATGATTTGCATGGTCATCGGCTTTGGCGTAAACCTGATTCTTGATCCGATTCTCATCTTCGGGTGCGGCATGGGCATTGCAGGTGCCGCGTGGGCGACGAATGTCGCCATGTTCCTCAGCTGTGCCTTTGCGCTCTACAGCTACTTGCGCGGAAAGACCGTCATTCCGTTCCGTTTCAGTCGGATTGGGTTCCATCGTGGGCTCGTCTGGCGTCCGCTCGCCATTGGCTTTTCGCCTTTTCTCACGACGCTCCTCAGTTCGCTCATCGGCGTTTCGCTGTCCGTCGCCCTGACGCGCTGGTCGGCTTCGGGTGATGAGGCGACGGCGCAACTCGCCTCGCTGGGGGTCTTTCAGAGCGTTCTGATTCTTGTCTTTACGCCGATTATGGGTGCCCAGCAGGGACTTCAGCCCATTCTGGGCTATAACTGGGGCGCACGGAACTTCCGCCGCGTTCTGTCGACGGTGCGGACGGGTTTCTGGGTTGTCACGGCCATGTGCATTGTCGCCTGCATCATTCAGTGCGTGCCGCCGTTTCCGACACTTCTCGCCCGTTGCTTCATTTCGTCCGACAATCCGGCTCTGATCCAATTGGCGGCGCACGACCTCGCCGTTGCGAACTGCATGCTCTGGTGCATTTCAATCAATGTCGTGGCGACGACTTACTTCCAGTCCATCGGACACCCCACGGCGGCCGTTCTCCTGTCGTTGCTACGGCAAGGCATCTGCCTCCTGCCCTGTATCTGGATTCTGCCTCATTTCATGGAGAACCGGTCGCTTGCGGTTTGGCTGGCGCTGCCGATTTCGGATGTGCTCTGCCAGCTGGCGACGGTCATTCCGTTCGGACTGAACCTACGCTTCCTCGCCCGTGTGCGGACGCGTGAAAGCCTGCGAACCGCCTGACGGCGCAAGCCTTGGTTGGGGCGCGGCTTTCGCATGGGACTGAAATGGACGCTAATCGGTCACAAATGACCGCGAATATGGTATAATTCCCGTTGAAAGGTTTGGACGGTTCAATGAAATCGATGAAGGTAGTCCTGCTGGCCGGGGGCGCGGGGACGCGCATCGCCGAAGAGAGCGCACACCGCCCGAAGCCGATGGTGGAGATCGGTGGTATGCCAATCCTTTGGCATATCATGAAGGAGTATGCCCACTACGGGTTCACCGAGTTCATCGTCTGCGCGGGCTACAAGCAGCATATTATCAAGGAGTGGTTTGCCGACTACTTTCTTCAGGCGAGCGACATCACCTTCGACTTCACGGGTGGAAGGAACGACCTCATCGTGCACCGCACGGCCTGCGAGCCGTGGAAGGTGACAATCGTTGATACGGGGCTTGCCACCATGACAGGCGGGCGCATTGCCCGCATCCGTAAGTATGTCGGGGGCGAGCCGTTCATGATGACCTATGGGGACGGCGTGTGCGATGTCAACATCTCGGATCTGCTCGCCTTTCACCATTCGCACGGAAAGATTGCGACGCTGACCGCCGTTCTGCCTGCCCAGCAGAAGGGCGTTCTCGATATCGGCGAGGACAATTCGGTCCGGGCGTTCCGTGAGAAGTCGGCGGCGGATGCGACCCCCGTCAATGCGGGCTACATGGTGCTCAATCCGCAGATATTTGACTACCTGACGGGCGATTCGTGCGTCTTCGAGCGTGAACCGCTGGAACGACTCGCCGCCCGTGGTGAGTTGAAGAGCTACATTCACAATGGCTTTTGGCAATGTATGGACAATATTCGCGAGCGCGACATTCTTGAACGGCTCTACGCCGAGAACCGCGCTCCGTGGAAGGTGTGGTAACAACAGATGAGCGAGTGCCGTCCTTTTTTGATTAACAGCAACTTGCCGCTTTCGGGCTCGGATGTTGCGGACTATGAGACGCTGATGCGTAGCGTCGCGGGGAATGTGGGGAACTCCTACATTTCCTATGCCCTTATCAAGGAGGTCTGCGGAGCCTATCGTTCAGTTCCACAGATTCAGTCCATTTATACTTATGATTTCGCCAACGCCGCACGGGATGCCGAGTTCATCAATTCGGAATGTTCGCACGTGTTCCTTGTTTTGCAAGATCAGATTCGCCTTCAGGAATCGTATGGCCTGAAGTTGCCGTATGATCAGATTATCCGCTTTTTGAAGCAGATTCACAAGCCCATTGTCATTGCGGGACTGGGGGCGAACAGTTTCACGGGTTTTGATGTGCATTTTCATGAGAAATTGCCGTCCGACTTGGTCGCCTTCTTGCGAGACCTTTCGGGGCTGGTTAAGAATATGGGCGTACGCGGTGATTTTACGCATGAAGTCTTGAATCGACTTGGCATCACGAATGTGACGACAATCGGCTGTCCGTCGTACTATGAGAACGGGGCTTCGCGGCAGATTGTCAAGCGAGGGATTCGAAATCTGGCATCCTCGACAAATGTCTCAGAGGATTTGATGTTGCGTTCGGTTGTCTATCTTCAGGATCATTGCGCACATGAGGAGCGGATGATTCGGAATTTGGCGTTTGGCGAGTCCATCCCACTCTCCTGTCTTGAGAAGACCCTTTATTCGGAGAATCGGCTGCGTTTCTTCTCGTCCATCCCGGAATGGAAGGCCGATTTGGCGACGCGTGACTTTTTTATCGGAACGCGTGTGCACGGTTCAATCGTTGCACTTAACAGCGGCGTACCGGCGATTGTGATGAACAGCGATTCGCGCGCCCGTGAGATGTGCGAGTACCTCAACATCCCCTATCATCCGGAACTGGGGGGCGAGTCGGATCCGCAGGTAATCTATGAATCCTGCGACTACGAGAAGATGAATCGCGAATATGGCCAGAAGTGGTCAGTCTATCGAGATTTTCTGACACAGTTCGGCGTGCCACTGCTCCCGCCTTCTCTGGGGGGGGGGTATGCCCTCGAAAAAGATAGTCTGGGATGCGGAGACGAGCCGCCGCCTTTTGGCTCAGAAATTACCGCTTTCTTCCCGCGCCAAACGGAAGTTCTACCTGTTTTGTTCCATGCTCTTGCCTTGGCGGAAGAAGTTTTACCGCAAACGATTGCTGCGCGTTCGATGATTTGTGAGGAGGCATACCGTGATTGATCCCGAGCAACTTCAGGTTTTTATTGCGACGTACAGGCGGCCAGAGATGCTGGCGCGGCAGTTGGATTCGCTTCTTGACCAGACATTTCGTCCGCGGGAGATAACGGTTTTGGACAATGCCTCGGACGCGGCAACGCGGCAGATTGTCGAATCTCGCGCCCCGCGTGGTGCGCGGTATGTGGCAACTTCAGACCTCGGTTCGCTTGGCAATATGAAGTTTGCCATTGCGCACGCGCACGACACAGGATATGTGGCTGTCTTTCACGATGACGATTGCGTCGCCCCGACCTACTTTGAGTCCGTGGCAAAGGTTATTTCCGCTGGGGGGGGGGTATTCTGTCGTGGTCGGTGCCTGTCGGGAATGTGAGCCGTCGGACTTCCGGTTCCCGACGGAACCGCCGCACACGCGCGGACTCGTCCTCACTGGTGCGGACTGGGCCTTGCACATGTATGCGGGCATTCTTGGCAAGTATCCGTTCGCGTTTTACCGCGCCGACCGTTTTCGGATGCTGGACATTGAACAGATTTACGCCGATTATGGGCGTGCCTGCGACATTGCCATTCTGCTCTCAACGGTGGAAGATGGCGGGCGGGCAGCCTATCTGACGTATCCATTCTGTCTCTACGGTTACCATCCGGGGCAGGACAGCGTGAACCCGGCGACCTTTCCGGATGTCCGCGTGTTTGCCCGACTTGACGCCCTGTATGCGCGGTTCATGGGACATTCGCTTCGAACGCTGCCGGGCTTTGTCTACACCTTCCTTTGTCGGCGCGACCTTCACTCCGCCTACAAGCGGCGGGGCAAAAGGACGCCTTCCTATTCGGACTTCCTGTCGTTTGCGCGGCAACTGGGGGCACTGCCCGCCGTGCACCATCTCTTCCACGGCGTTTCCAATCATCTGACGCAGGCGTGGGTTCGCTCGTTCGCCATTCGAACCTTGGCCCGTCGGGAAGTTGAACTGGCAGAAGGGAGGTCTGTCACATGAAGAAGACAATGCATCTTGATTTCTCAGTTTATTCGGGGCGGCGTGTGCTCGTGACCGGGCATACCGGCTTCAAAGGATCATGGCTCTGCGAGTGGCTTCTTGCGCTCGGGGCGGAGGTCTACGGATTCTCGAAGGATATCCCGACCCGCCCGTCGTTGTTCGCACAGTTGCAACTGGCGCGGCGGATTCGCCTGGATATGCGTGGCGATATTCGCGACCGCGCGGCAGTTCGTGCCGCCGTCGAGTCCGTTCAGCCGGACTTCGTCTTCCATCTCGCGGCACAGCCGCTGGTGCGCCTTTCGTATGCGCAACCCGTCGAGACGTTCGACACCAATGTCATGGGAACTGTCCATGTGTTGGATGCCCTGCGCGGTCTGGAGAAGAAATGCAGTGCCGTCCTGATTACGACCGACAAGTGCTATGAGAATCGGGAGACGCGGCGGCCTTATCGCGAGGATGACCCGATGGGCGGCTACGACCCCTACAGTTGTTCGAAGGGATGCGATGAACTTGTCATCAGTTCCTATCGTCGTTCGTTCTTCGGAACTGCCGCGAGTCCCGTCTGGATTGCGAGTGCACGAGCTGGGAATGTCATCGGCGGAGGGGACTGGGCGAAGGACCGCATCATCCCCGACTGCTTTCGTGCCTTGCAGAGGGGCACGGCGATACCCGTGCGCAACAAGGTCTCGACGCGTCCGTGGCAGCATGTGCTTGAACCGCTGTCGGGCTACCTGACGCTGGGCGCGGCACTTGATGCGCGTCAGAGGTTCGCGTCCGTTGCAACGGGGTTCAATTTCGGGCCGAATCCATCCGCGAATCGGACAGTGAAGGATGTGGTGGAGGAACTTTTGCGGCACACGAAGGGTAGGTGGGTCGACCGCAGTGAGCCGAACGCCGTCCATGAGGCGGGGCTTCTCAACCTCGACATCCGCAAGGCGGGCAAAGTCCTTGGGTGGAAGCCTACGTGGGATTTTGAAGAGACGATTGCGCGGGTTGCCGCGTGGTATGTGGGCGTGGCGCGGGGTGAGAGTCCGCGGCTTCTGACGCAGCGGCAGATTCGGGACTTCGTCGAGGAAGCGCGGGTATGAACCGTAGAACACACGGGAAGTTGATGAGTGGGAGTTGCGTGTGCGATCCCCATTCCGTGGTTGTGTCTAACTGGTGCGCAGGAGAGAACCACGGAACACACGATTACTTTGCTTGAAGAAGGAGATGTCGAAGATGACGAAAGAACAGTTGAGAGATGAGATTTTGGAGAAGGTTCGTGCCTATTACGAGCTCGTTCACAAGCCTCAGCAGGAGGCGGAGTTTGTGCCAGGCTCAAGCCGCGTCAATTATGCCGGGCGCGTCTTTGACGCGGATGAGATGGAGACGCTGGTCGATTCCGCCCTTGAGTTCTGGCTCACCTACGGTCGCTTTTCGCGGCAGTTTGAGAAGGGACTTGCCGATTATCTCGGTGTCCGCTTCTGCCTGCTCGTCAATTCGGGATCGTCGGCGAACCTGCTCGCATTCTCGACGCTCACGTCTCCACTCCTGGGGGCGCGGCAGATTCGGCGGGGCGACGAGGTCATTACGGTTGCGGCAGGTTTCCCGACCACGATTGCGCCCATCGTCCAGTATGGCGCGGTTCCGGTCTTTGTGGATGTCGAGCTTGAGACGGCCAATGTTCGTACGGACCAGCTGGAGCAGGCCTGGTCGCCGAAGACAAAGGCCGTGATGCTGGCGCATTCGCTGGGGAATCCGTTCAACATCAAGGAGGTGAAGGCGTTCTGCGAACGGCACAACCTGTGGCTTGTCGAGGATAACTGCGATGCGCTCGGTTCGAAGTACGACGGCAAGTTCACGGGCACATGGGGCGATCTCGGGACATCCTCGTTCTATCCGCCGCATCACATGACAATGGGCGAAGGTGGCGCGGTCTATACGAACAATCCCCTGCTGAAGAAGATTGCGCTCTCGATTCGCGACTGGGGACGTGACTGCTGGTGCGAGTCGGGCGTGGACAACACGTGCGGATGCCGCTTCACGCGGCAGTTCGGCAAGCTTCCCATCGGATACGACCACAAGTACGTCTACTCGCACTTCGGCTACAATCTCAAGGTCTCCGATATGCAGGCGGCGGTCGGTTGCGCCCAGCTTCGGAAGTTCCCGGGATTTGTCGAGAAGCGCAAGGCGAACTATGCGCGGCTTTACGAGGGGCTGAAGGATTTGCCGCAGATTCGGATTTTCCGTCCGTATGCGGAGTCCGATCCGAGTTGGTTCGGTTTCTTGATGACGGTTCAGCCGACGGCGGGCTTTACGCGCAATGATTTGGCGAAGCACCTGGAGTCCTGCAACATCCAGACGCGGAACCTTTTTGCTGGCAACATTGTCCGCCATCCGTGTTTTGAGACGATGCGCGAAGGCATCGACTACCGAATTGCCGCGCCGCTCATCAATACGGATACGATTATGAACGATGCACTTTGGATTGGTCTCTATCCGGGTATGGGCGAGGCCAAGCTTGACTACATGATTACGACAATTCGCAGATTCTGCGGAAAAAAGTAAGGAGGAGAGAAATGCGCGTTGCAGACTGGATTTGGAAGACGCTGGCGGATTGGGGTACGGAGCATGTCTTTCTTGTGACGGGTGGTGGTGCAATGTACCTGAATGATGCGCTCGGACGCGAGACGCGCATTCGCTATGTCTGTAACCTCCACGAACAGGCCTGCGCGATGGCGGCCGAGGGTTATGCGCGCATTTCGGGCAAGCCGGGCGTTGTCAGCGTGACGACTGGACCCGGCGGCACGAATGCCCTGACGGGTGTTGAGGGCGCGTGGCTCGACTCCGTTCCGATGATTGTCGTCTCGGGGCAGATTAAGCGGGCGACGATGATTACGTCCTGCCCGAACCTGAAACTCCGTCAGTTGGGGGATCAGGAGTACAACATCGTCGATGCGGTTCGTCCGATGACGAAGTTTGCGAAGACCGTCATGTCGGTTGACGAGGTGCCCGAGGTCCTTGCTGCGGCATGGAAGGCGTGTCAGGAGGGGCGACCGGGTCCTGTTTGGATTGACGTGCCCCTCGACATTCAGGCCGCGCCGTGCGACTTGCCGTCCCTGCCGCGCCCGATGCCATCCGCCCATGGGCAGTCCGTTCAGCCGGCTTGGATCGGGGAGATTGTGTCGCTTCTCAGGAATGCGCGGCGTCCTGCGCTGATTGTCGGTTCGGGTGTGCGCAGTGCTCGGGCCGAGCAGGCGTTCCTGTCCTTTGCCGAGTCGCTCAACATTCCCGTTCTGACATCGATTTCGGGCATTGACCTCATTCCGTCCAATCATCCGCTCTTCTTCGGACGGCCCGGCATTCTCGGTGAGCGTCCCGCGAACTTCATTATGCAGAACAGCGACCTCTTCTTGGTCGTGGGTACGCGCATGGGTATCCGCATTTGCGGCTATGCCTATGAGACGATTGCGCGCGGGGCGACGAAGGTGATGGTCGATGTCGATCCGAACGAACTGAACAAGCCGACTTTTCGTCCCGATGTCAAGATTGAGTCCGATGCCGGGGACTTCTTCAGGGCTGTTCACGCGGCACTTCCGTCGTTGCCGCCCCGGGAGGACTGGCTTGCCTACTGCCGCGGGGTCAAGGCGCGGTATCCTGTCATCCTGCCGGAGCACCGTGCGCGGACGGACTATGTGTCGAGCTATGTCCTGCCGGAAAAACTGGTGCAGTATGCTCCGAATCCGACGACGCTCGTCACCTCGAATGGCATTGCCTACACCTCGACCTTCCAGTCCGTTCCGATTAAGGAAGGGATGCGGATGTTCTCGAACGAGGCCTGTGCCTCGATGGGCTACGGACTCCCGGCGGCCATTGGCGCGGCGTTTGCCTGCGGGCACGAGGTCGTCTGTTTGGAGGGGGACGGTTCTATCCAGATGAATCTGCAGGAACTCCAGACGCTTCTGACCTATCGGCTCCCCATCAAGCTTTTCGTCTACAATAATGCGGGCTATCTTTCCATTAAGACGACCCAGAGGGCGTTTTTCGGCGGAAAGTTCATGGGGTCTGAGGCGAGTTCGGGCGTTCAGCTGCCGTCCTTTGAGAAATTGGCGGGGGCCTATGGCCTTCCCTACTTCAGGCTGGACACCAATCAGGAGCTGGACGACAAGTTGCCGAAGGTCTTCGCAACGCCTGGGCCGGTCCTCGTGGAGGTGATGCTCGATCCTTTTGAGGTGCTGGGTCCGAAGGCGGCCTCCAAGCGGCTTCCGGACGGCACGATGGTCTCCGCGCCCTTGGAGGATATGGCCCCGTTTCTGCCGCGTGACGAGTTTCGGAGCAACATGATTGTTCCGCCGCTTGACGCGTTGTTCTGAACATTTTGCTAACTGGGACTCGTTCGAGTTGCAGTTGGGACTCGTTTGAGTCGCAAGTAGGGCGCGGCGGTTTCGTGTCCGGCATCGCCGGTTTTGGTGGTCTTTCGTGTCCGGCCCCGCAGGGTGAGCCACATTCCGTGCTTTCAGGGTGTTTCGTGGTTGATCCAATCGTCCAAACCGCCGCGTCCCCTTGCGCCGCGTGCGGATGAGTCCGTTTCAGGCGGCGGGCATCTGCCGCCCATTGTTCAGTTTCCATGCAGGCACCCCGGCACGGCGTTCATGAGAGAGCCGGGCTGAAAGGCGCAAGAGAAAGGTGGGGGGATGCGCAACCCAAGGGGTCTGACTTGCGCAACCTAACGGGTCTGGGATGCGCAACCCGAAGGGTCGAGGTTGCGCAACCTAAAGGGAAAGGACTAAGGTGCTTTCATCAAAGGACTAA